>JAFGRU010000053.1 GCA_016934985.1 Deltaproteobacteria bacterium | reverse complement strand
GCCGCGGCCGGCGACGGTTCCCGAACCGAAACCTTCGGCACCGGGGAATACCGCCAATGACCCATCGCTACGCGGTTCGGAAGTATCAGGTTCGGACGTCGCAGAATCATCAGAAGAGGTTTCTTCCAGGGTGGCACAGACCTGCTCAGAGCGCGGGAACTGCTTAGGCTCCGCCTGGGTCCAACGCGCTTCTATCTGGAAGCAGTGAGAACCTGCGGATTGCCCACCGATAATGGCGGTCACCTGGTTTGTTGGATTATCACTGTCCTGTCCATCGATAATGATGTCGTATCCTCCGGCAGGGATGCCGTATGTTGTTGAGGGCTGAGACCAGCCAAGGTGGAACTCGCTGCCGACGGCCTCCACATAGTCAAGAACCGGAGCAGTGTAAGTGGCTTCTTGAGCGCTTTGGATATTGACCGTCACAGTAACCGGCGAAGACTGGCTGGTATTACCGGCGTCGTCATAGGCAACGGCTGTAATGGAATGGGTACCGTTGTGGGCATCCGTAATTGAGATAGAGGTCGAAAAGGTATTGGTAGTATCCGTTCCGATGAGGTTGGCACCATCATAAAATTCGACCTTGCTCACACCAATGTCGTCACTGGCATTGGCCACGATGGTCAGAGTCTGATCGCTGGTAACCGTAATGCCGCTTGAGGGGCTGGTGACGGTGACCACTGGTAGAGTGCTGTCTTTGAATGCTTCAACGGTCAGTGCACTTGAACGCGGATATTGGGAAGGATCGGCCTGGGTCCAGCGGGCTTCGACCATAAAGGAATGATTGACCGCTGTGTCCAAACCATTGATCGTCGTGCTGGTCTGGGTAGTCCGCCATTCGCCGGTATCGACGCCGTCGACTACGATGTCGTAACCGCCGGCCGGGATGCCGGTGGAATTGCTGGGTAAATTCCAGGTTAAAGCATAGCTGCTTCCATTCAACGTAGCACTATTCAGGACGGGAGCGGGGTAAGCTTCCATTAGATTGACCACTACATGAACTGGTGTTGAACTGGTGGAATTCCCTGCTGCATCGTAAGCAACGGCTGTAAGATTGTAAGTGGTTCCATTCTCCGCATCGCTGATTGTCAGGGAAGTTGAAAAAGTATTGCTGGTATCCGTAGCGATCAGGGTACTGCCGTTGTAAAATTCCACTTTGCTTACACCGGTATCATCGCTGGCATTAGCTACAACGGTTAAAGTCTGCGCACTAGTGATCGTGGTATTGGAAGAGGGGCTGCTGATGGTAACTGTCGGAGAAGTTGTGTCCTTGAGGGATTCAACCGTTATTTCCCCCGAGCGCGGATACTGGGAAGGATCGGCCTGGGTCCAACGGGCCTCAATCCTAAAAGTATGAGAAACCCTCGTATCAAGACCACTGATTGCCGTGCTGGTCTGGGTGGTCCGCCATTCGCCAGTATCGGCGCCGTCGACAACGATGTCGTAGCCGCCGGCCGGGGTGCCGGTGGGATTATTCGGCAAACTCCAATTTAAAACATAGCTGCTCCCACTCATTGCGGCACTGTTTAAAACAGGCGCCGGATAATGTTCTGCCGGCGTGACGGGCAGAACATTGGAACGCGGGAACTGGCGAGGAGTAGCCTGGGTCCAACGTGCTTCAATTTGAAAAGTATGATTAGCGGTTGTATCCAGGCCACTGATAACGGTACTGGTCTGGGAAGTATTCCATTCCTTGTTGGTGTCAATGCCGTCGATAACAACGTCATAGCCGCCAGCCGGGATGCCGGTTGGGTTACTCGGCAGGCTCCAGTTTAAAATGTAGCTGCCCCCGTTCAGAGTGGCACTGTTCAGGACAGGCGCCGGGTAGGTTTCTGCCGCTACGGCATAAGAACCGCCAGACAAACAAAAAATACCTATAAAGATTAGTAGGTTAAAGGTTGTTTTTTTAATAAGATGTTTGAAATTCATCAATTTTTCTCCCAATTATCAAATTCCCCCAAAGGTTCGGTTTGTTTTTTTTCTAATTTGCTCTTGCCGGTGACAAACACTAAAAAAAGCTGAGTACTGTGGACTATATTTTTTGCCGGGAAGTGCCAAATCACCAGAGATTGCTTTCGTTTTCCAACGAACTATCGACTGCTATGTTTTTTTGTTTTTTTTCATTTGAGTTATTTTTGCCACTCCTTTCTGCTGAATGTGCGATTTAACAATCAATTCCCATAACCGCTAATTTGATTTATAAAAAAAGTGCTTATCTCACCGCCGAAGATAAGCACTTTCCAAGAAACTAGAATGAGTTTCCATTTCCTTCGGCAGCCCAGCCATCCTCAGTTCGAGGACCTGTGGTTTTGCGTCACCAGATCACTCCGGCTTTGCCATTATCGAAGCCAAGACTACTATTTATGGGTCTTTCTTACTTATTCATATGACTTTTACATTTCCAGGACCCCTCACTTTTTGAAAAACCCCTTGGTTCCTCTGAGTCCCTGTCATTAAACTTAAGTTTCAAATTTAAAAAAAGGCAGGATATTAAAAATAAAGCACATAAGGTCGGAACTTTTTTCCACCTGATTGAAAAATTTTTTATAATTTTAATTTAATTATATAAAACATTTAAATATAAATTTATTTTTCTTTATTAACTTAATTGAAATTTTATCTTATTTCAAATTGTCATTAGCCTTTAGCATTTATTGAGCCAACAAAATTTCCAACCCTTTTATTAAAGGTTTTTGCCGTTTTTGGCACATTCAAACCCCGGTTAAAGGGCTTTACAAATGTTTTCATATTTTAAATTTTAATTTAAAAAATTTTTAACATTCAACTAGTAAAGTTCGCCAGTTTTATTTTGAATTTTTTATAATTGCAGGTGATATTTAATTAGCTTCTAAAATCATTGAATCAATAAGTACCGCAACTATTTTATTTAAAAAGATTTTATCAAACACAAGCATTCTGTCTTAAAGACATGTTTTTATTTTTGAAATATTTAATACCAATTTTTAAAACTATAGTTACTTTCATCATGTCAACTTTTAACGACACAGAGATCTTTGTATCGTGATTTAATCGAGCTTAAAACCGTCTCTCTGTGCCAGTTTTTTCGCGATTACCGTTAAATACAGCATATCTAAAGTGTGGTGGTCAAATAGCAACAAATTGATAAGGCCAGACTGAATTTTGTGTGAAGTGATTAATACATCTTTTGGGCATGTTTTGAACTTGGAGAAAAAAGGGAAAAGCCTCTTGAAAAATTACATCCTAGGAGCCAAGGCTCGATCTTCCTGACCGTAAGTGGGAGTAAGGATCTTTGAAACAAGGAAATTGTTGGTTACGCCATGAACCGGCGAATGACACCTAGCCTGGTTGGCCGTACTTTATTCCAGGGCGTTGAGAAGGGGCGCCCCCGCAAGGCTTGATTCCCCATTCAGATCGTAGCAGCCGTTATCGCTCAGACAGCTGACAGAAGTTATTGAAGCAGTGCCAGATGCTTCCGTCCATAAGTCGCAAAGGTAATTGTTACAATAATGCGCCGATGGCGAGCCTCTTCGGGGCCTCAAGACGTAACTTTTCACTACCGGGAATATCGCACCCGGCGAGAAGCTATAGCTGAACTCAGGGAATACATCGAAGTGGACTACAATCAGTTGAGACGGCATGCCAGTCTGAATAATCTTTCCCCGGCGGCATACTGTTTTGAAGTCGATCAGTCAGCAAGGGGCTGCCTGATCAACGTTTGGGTGTCCGCGATTTCGGCCCGACCTCATGAAGAAATTCTGCATCGAATGGAAGAATAGAAGGAAGGACGCTAAATCAGCTCAAGGGCGGTTCCGTACAGCTCTGACAAAGGTTCAGTTCCACGGGCCGGTTCTCCGGAGGTACCTGCTGGGCGGCATCGCGCAAGGCGGTACGCAACCCCTCCTCAACGGTTGGATGATAGAAAGGCATTTGCAGCATTTCAGCTACCGTCATCTCATTCTGCAGAGCCAGAGCGAGAAGATGGGCCAGGTGTTCGGCCTCCGGGACGGCCATTTCGGCGCCGAGAAAGAGCATGCTCTGGCGGTCAACATAAACATGAAGAAGGCCGAGATTGCGCCCCTCGACGCGCGCGCGCGATTGTTTGGCAAAATCGGACCTGCCGACAATGATATCAGCGTCACGGAGCTCCTCGAAAGTCTGGCCGACAAGGGCTACCTGGGGGTCGCTGAATACAATTTTGAGGGGAGCACGGCGGCAAAAATCGCGTGGTTTTTCCAATCCGCAATTCACACCCGCGATGAACCCCTCGTCCAGGGCCTCATGGAGAATAGGGATGTGACCATTGGCGTCCCCGGCCATGAAAACCGGCAAGTCAGCAACCTGGAGAGTATTGGCATTGATTGGCGGCAAACCCCGCTCATCCAGTTCAACCCCGAGGTTTTCCAAACCCAGTCCTTGAATGTTGGGCACAACCCCGGATGCCGCTACAACCATATCCACGGCCGCGCTTTTGTCACTGCCTTTGACCAGAAGATAACCGTCTTTTTTTTCGACCTCTGCTTCACCTCCGACATAAACCGAAAATTCCCCCTGAATGGCACTCAACATGGCGCTGTTGATTTCCGGATCGGTCAGTCCTCCGAAAACCCGGCGCCGGGCAAAACCATGGACCTCAAGCCCCAAACGGCTGAGAGCCTGGCCTATTTCCAGGCCGATGGTGCCAAGGCCGATAATCCCCACTCTTTGAGGAAAATTCTCCTGTTCAAAAAGGTTGGCGCTGGTCAGGACCCTTTCTCGAAAAGCCTCCCAGGATTTCGGCACGACAGGGCTTGAACCGACAGCAATGATGATTTTGCCGGCATTGAAAATCTCGTTGCCTACCTTGACACGATTGGGAGAAAGGATTTCGGCCCTTCCTTCCAAAAGTTTCCCCTCAGCCAACTCCAGGGTATCCTCCCGCATACCCCCGGCAAAACCATCCCGCAGTTTACGCACATGCTTCAAAACATTGGGAATATCGATGGAGAGCCCTTCCACCTTCATGAGCCCCTCATCCATTATCCTGCGACTGCGGTGGCATTGATTGGCCGCATGAATAAGAGCTTTGGACGGCATACACCCGACCCTGGCGCAGGTCGTGCCGAGAGGACCATGGTTGATGATCATATAGCTGCCGGTCTGTTTTTTTACCTGGCGCAACGCCGACAGGCCGGCACTTCCGGCCCCGATAATGGCAACATCTACCTGTTTTATCATGATTAATTTCTTTCCAGGAGCTTTGTTCAGAATGGGGAAAAGGTGACAAATTTGTCACCGGCTCAACGCAAAAGGGAGCACCTTTCAACAACCTGCCTGCTGCTATCCCCTTTCAATTTTCTCAACGGCAATCTCTATTTCCTCAAAAAGGGTCCGATCACTGGCACCATTGAGGGTGCTCAAAGAATAGCGGCAGGGCCATCCTTCAAAAAAAGCACCGGCAGTAACCCCTTCGACTTCGACCTTGAAGTTGAAGGCGCCAATGTGATCATGTGCTCGTCTGCTGGGCATGAGAACCACCATTTTCTTAAATTACTTTCGCATGTCAAGGGTACTACTTCACCCCCGACTGGGAAAGAAAAAAACTCCGCTTCAATTTTCCCAATAAAAAAGGGAAAGAACGTTGACGTTCATTCCCTTTCAAAAATAAGTGTTTTCTAAAATCTTTTAAAAATTTATTTTGGCCGGTAGAGAAAACCCCTTTTTTGTGAGTTTTGCTCCAAGTTCAGATTTTTCAAAAGAAGCTAAATTCTATCGGAATCAATCCCGAAAGTAATGGCCCCGATAGCTTTATTCCCATCCATGACCGGAACCGAAACCTGAATCAAAAAAGCCATACAGCTCAAATCAAATTCGACTTCGTCAATAAAAATGCCTCCTTTGCCGCCATTATAGGCTTTTTTGAACTTGGATTCGTCTCCCTGCCAATAGTCTGAGGTCCGGCTGGTCATGGCGACGTTGGCACCCTGATTATCCATGACAAAGATTTCCATAAAATACTGCGTACTATAAAAAATATTGGAAAGATGTTTTCCCGTGGGAGAATTGATCATTTCCCGCATATACGGCTGAAGTGTCTGAGAAGCAATCCATTCCTTGTCCCTGGCCTTGATTTGATCAAGGGTTTGTCCCTTTGCATTTTGAGCTTTAACAGCGGCGACAATTAAAGGGTCCCTACCTATTTCGGCAAGTTTGCTGTTTGCAAGTTCAACAACTGCCGGTGGAGGACCTTCAGCAAACGAAAAATTGATGCTGACAACCAGAACAAAAAAGAGGACAGCGAGTACAGGCATAAAGTGATTTTTGCCAAACATGAACATTTCTCCTTGTCACCATTTATTTTTGGATAAAACCTGGGCGCCCTTTAAATGGACTGAGGATTGACCCTGGAAGGTTGTCAAGAGTCGTGACACATTTTCAGGGTGAACGACATGCAGGTGTCGAGCCATTTTTTTTAATTTTTGTAATTTAATCAATTATCACCCGAATTTTATGTCAAATTTTTAACAACTCAATGGGAACACATTACATTTTTGACAAAAAAATTCACAATTTCGACCAAAATATGCAGAAAATTGTCATTTTTCTACCGTGAAAAATTCTATCAAATCTAAAGGTTTTATCAATATCAAGGAAAGGCAAATGTATTAAAATATTAGAACCTCCCTATAATAATTAATTATTTTTTCTTAAATTCATTTTTGTCGTAACACTGCAAACGGAAATGACAAATTTTCTCAGCCAGGGCCCCGCAAAAAAGCAACTATAAAGCGGCATCTAATTTGCAGAAAGGAGGAGCTAATTTAATAATATGTGACACCTTTAGGTAAATTTTCCCCTTTTTAAACCGGTTCTTTATTAAGAGCTGCTTTAATGAGAACTCAAAATTCATGAAAACTTCCGAACCCATACGCCACTCGGCCTTCCCGGGTGATAATCAACCTTACGGTAGTTCTGAGCCGGAAAGGGAATGGTTTTTCGAGGAGATATTGAATGGTATTGATATCGGCATCATTATTGTCAATTCCAGGGAAAAAACCCTAGAGTTCTGCAACGCAACTTCTCTGAATATTCTTCAACTATCGGCCAATCAATTGTCCTACAAAACGTTGGAGAATTACCTGTTCGCAGAAAACACTGTCCGACCCAAGCCAGTTATGCCCGCATACTCCGAGTCCTCCCAGGTCGTTCAGCATGGTCAGAGAATGCTCGGATTTTCAACCTATCCGGTTTCTGATTGCCATCTCTGTATTTTCATCCGGGACATCACCGAAAAAATTCGCCTGGAGTCCATCGCCCAAGCGGTCAACACCATGGACAATATTGGGCTGGTTTTTTCCGGAATTCGGCACGAAATGGGCAATCCTCTCAACTCCATCAAAATGACCATCAGTGTCCTGAAAAAAAATTTCGACTCTTTTTCGAGAGAAACGGTCTTTAATTACATTGACCGTATCGTCGCCGAAGTAAAAAGAATGGAATTCATGTTGAAATCCCTGAAAAATTTCAGCATGTACGAAAAATTCGATATCAAGCCGGTAAATTTCGGGGCTTACCTGAACAGCTTTTTGGACCTGGTGTCGAGGGATTTCAAAGAAAAAAAAATCACCTTGAGCATCGCCTCCGTTCCCAATCGGACCTCGGTTTTTATCGATTCACGTGCCATGAACCAGGCCCTGTTGAATATTCTCGCCAATGCGGCCGACGCTTTGAATGGACGCCCCTCCCCCCAGATCCGAATCTTACCAAAATTGGGAGACGATTATATCGGCTTGGAGATTGCGGACAACGGCTGCGGCATGTCACCGGAGCAACAGAAAAACCTGTTTCAGCCCTTTTACACTAACAAAGCCCACGGCAATGGTCTGGGCTTGGTTATCACCCAGAAACTGCTGGCAAGAATGAATGTCAGCATCGCTGTTCAAAGCAGTGAGGATGTTGGAACCACGGTCAGGCTTCTTATTCCGCTGGTTAAAACAACTGCGGGAGAAAAAATTGAAAACCAGCCCCAAACTCAGGATGGACGTGAAGCATGAAAAAAATTCTTATCGTCGACGATGAAAGACCTTTTCTGGAAAGCCTGCAAGACGGCATCGCCACTTACAGCGACCAGTTGAACGTCATTTGCGCCAACAATGGTCAAGAAGCCCTCGCTGTTCTGAAAAAAGAAAAAATCGACCTCCTGGTTACAGATCTTCATATGCCGGTTATGGACGGCTTCGAATTACTGGCCCATGTCAGCAAACAGGACCCCTACCTGCCGGTTATTGTAATGACTGCTTTCGGTACGCCGGAAATCGAGGAAAAAATTTCCAATATGATGGCCTTTCACTACCTGGAAAAACCCCTCGATTTTGACGCCCTCACCCAAAAGATCGAACAGGCCCTGTCGGATAATTCGCGTAGTTTTATCCGCGGGATCACCCTGCCGGCTTTCTTGCAGATGGTCCACCTGGAAAAAAAGAGCTGTACCTTAAAAGTCAGCTCCAAAGATAAATCAGGCTTCCTCTTTATTGAAAAAGGCGATCTCTACGACGCTCAGACATCCAATCTCCAGGGAGAAAAAGCAGCCATGGAAATTATGGTCTGGGAAGACGCCGATATTGAAATGGACAACGTCTGCCGCCGGAGTGAGAAAAAAATCGAAAAACCCCTCGATTTTGTCCTTCTGGAAGCTTTCAGAATCAAGGACGAGGAAAATGCTCCAGAGTTCCAAGCCAAATCCAAATCGGCCCCTGAACCAGCCCTGGACCCATCTTTCGAGCCTCCGGCGAAAACAGCCAAAGCGGATGCTACTGTCGGCAAATCAACGCCACCTCCAAAACCCCCTTTCGCTGAAAAGCTTCTGGTCAATCTTAAGAAGTCCGTCGCTATCCGGGAGTTTGCCATTTTCGATGAGGCCAACTTCTTGCAACACCAAAGTTCCGACGCCTGCTCCCTGGCCAAGGTTGACCCGGCATTTTATCTGACCCAGTGTCAGACTCTGGGCAAATCACTGGAAGGGAATAAGTTTCGATATATTCAATTCACCACGGCAAGCCGTAATTCCAAACTGCTCTTCAAGCGCGGAAAATGTCAGGTGGTTCTTTCTTTGAACAAAGGCGTAAAGCTGAACGAAATTCTCGATCAGATGTCGAACTCGTTATTCGAAACGTCTTGACAAAATCGCACAAGGAGAAACCATGCAACAGTTAATTGACGATCTTAAATCCATTCCAGGCGTGATTGGTGCTTATGTTTTCCGTACTAACGAAGGGGTGCGTTGCAGTAATCTTCCCTCGATTTTCAAACCCGAGCGCATCGCCGAAATCACCAAAAGTCTGATTAAAATCCACACCGCAGGAAAGCAGAACTTTGCCGATTTGGTTGAAGTTTTTATCAATTACGAAGAGTCCCTGCTGTTCTGCAGACAGTTCACCCCCTCTGATTACGTCATGGCTGTCTGTGATCCGGGCATGAATCTTGGGGTTCTGGCCATGTCGCTGAACATGGCGCTGGAAGAAGTAACCAGCCGGGTCGAGGCTGAGGAAACTTCTCCCCCTGCAGTTCAGGAAGAACCCCAACTCGAAGAGGTGGAAGATCCAGTTCCAACCGAAGCAGTTGCTACCCCATCTTTTGAAAACGGTCCTTTGGCAAAACCGCTTGAAGAGATGTCAAAATTGCTCGCTAAAATACTCGGTCCCATGGCCCTCATCGTTTTTGATGATACCGTTGCCAGGTGGGCAGCCGGACGTGCCCCAACACCATCCGATCTGCCTGAACTTGTTGACAGTTTGTGCCAAGAAATTGACGATTCAGAAAAAGCGAAGCGTTATCAGGAACTGGTGCAAAGCTTTTTACCCGCTGCATAAGAAAAAAGGAGTGATGTGCCATGACTGGAGTCCAGCGTTTCGCCAATCGAATTGAGCAGATCAAGGGCGTCGGAAACTATATCGTTGCCCGTAACGATGGCCAGATCGTCATTCACAACCTGGAAAACCCGGAAAAGCTGACATCCCTGGTGACCATTGGAGGTTTTCATTCTGTAGCTATTCAAAAAACTCTTGGTTTCAGCGATTTTGGTTACCTTATTTACATCAGACCTCAAAATCAAAATCTTATCATCTTCGCCCTGGATAAATACTACATCGGGATCCTTCAAAAAATTGATTCCAATCAAACCCAGTTAATTGAAGATGTTAGCAGGTTTCTTTTCAACCTTAAAAATCAAAAGAAAACCAACAATACGTCGAAAGAGGAGGAACACTGATGAAACTGCAACGCTTATGGACCGACGTGCTGATTGCCTGTCTGGCCCTGCTGATCTGTTTACATGCGACTCCGTTGCGGGCTGCGGAAGAGATGACTCCTCTGGATAAGAATATGGCAAAGATTGCCAAAGACTGCGCCAAAGAAATTCTGGAACAGTTTGATCTCTTGTTGAGTTCCGGCCAACTGAATGTCGCTCAACTTTTTGACACTTTTTACGTGCCGATTCCCGATACCGACCCCCAAAAGTTCCACACGGCTTACGATAACCTGGCCACTGGAATCATCCGCCCGATCCTGGACAAATATCTGGAAAAAGACCCCCGGCTTATCTATGTAATCGCCGTCGATAAAAACGGTTACCTGCCAACCCACAATACGAGGTTTTCTCAACCGCTTACCGGGGACCCCGACCATGATTATAAATGGAACCAGAGCAAGCGCATGTATACCAATCGCATGGGCCTAAAGGCCTCACGCAATACCGACCCTGAATTGATGCAGGTCAAAGCTTTCAAAGGAAAAAGGATCATAACCGACATGTCGGTTCCGATTGTTGTGAAAAACCGTCATTGGGGTGCGATTCGCATCGGTTATCGTGACAGATAATTATCTGGGAAAAAAGATTTTCAAATTTTGACTATCTGGTCAATTTTACTTTTTGGCAAAGGAGAATGTAAATGTTTAAGAAAGTGGGTATCAAAGTAGCCTTCCAAGTATGTCTTGCGTTGTTAATTGTTATTGCTGCCGGAGCGTTTTATCTCATCCAGAAGCAGAGTCAAAGTTTAGAAACCCAGCTTCGGGAACGCGGAAGAATCGAATCTCTAATCGGCGCTAAACTGGTTGGGAACATTTTTGAAGAGGCTATTGATAACGAAGTTCTGGAAGAAAGAGATGCCTTCGACACTAATTATCTCGAAATTCCCGGCTTTGACCCGGCCAAGTATCACACCATGTACGATTTTTATCTCGACAAGGCACTTCTGGCCATGCAGGACGAATTTCTCAAGGACAAGAGTATTCTTTATGCCTACGCCATTGACCGTAACGGCTATGTTCCTACCCACAATACCCGGTTTCAGAAACCGCTGACCGGCAATAAAGACCAGGACCGTGCCGGCAACCGAACCAAGCGAATCTTCAACGACCCTGTTGGTCTTAAAGCCGCCCAGAATCAGGAAGAAGGATTCTTCCAAACCTATAAGCACGAAGTTTACGGCGATATGCTCGACGTGTCCTCCCCAATTTTCATCAAAGGCAAACACTGGGGCAACTTCCGCGTCGGTTTTAACCCTGACGAAGCCCGCATGGCACAGAAAAACCTGACGATTGCCCTGGTTACCATTATGGCAGCCATTCTGGCCGTATCCGCCGTCCTGGTTTTCATCGTCGTGAACTCGGCCCTGGCACCCCTGAAGAAATTCACCCAGATCGCATCCGACCTGGCCGACGGCAATGTTAATCAGCAAATCACCCATAGTTCCAAGGACGAGATCGGCAGATTGGCGGACGTTCTCGAGCGACTGCGCGTCAGCCTCAAAGTGGCCATGACAAAACTCAGCCAGAAATGATCGATTACTCTAATTTTTTTCTGGATTTGTATGGATTTCAGCAACCAATGAAGGTGTTTAGTGTCTGGTTAAACACCTGAAAGGGAATAAGGTTTTGGGAAAAATTTCCGGGTTGCCTAAAAGGTATAATTCAATCTCAGTTGACAAGAAATATAAGGAGTAAAAATCATGTCGGTTAAAAAAATTCTTGTGTCCTTGCTGGGCATTACTCTTACCGTATTATTTCTGGGCAGCGGTTATTGCCTGGCCGAAACAGCGACACAGAAGGTAAAAAAATATGCGGAGACAGTGCTGACCCAATTGGCTGCCGATCCAGCTATTGTCAAAGCAGTTGTCGTTGAAAATGCAAAAAACAAATCCCTGGATGACATAAAAAAGCTGGATGAGAAATGGATCGCTTCCGATGGCATCCCATCCTATGTCAAAGAGCGAATGGATTCGCCCATGGGCAAACATCTGGCCGGCATCCGCGATACCCAGTATTTCTTCAAAGAAATATTTCTGATGGATAATCAGGGCGCCCTTGTAGCCCTCTCCGACAAAACCTCTGACTACTGGCAGGGCGACGAGAAAAAATTCCAGAGACCTTTTCAGAGAAACGCGGTTTTTGTCGATGATGTAAGTTTTGACAAAAGCGCCAAGGCTTTTCTGGCACACGTCAACGTTCCGGTCAAAGACAAGGGCGTCGTGGTGGGGGTTATCACCTTTGGGATCGACATGGACATCTTCTGGATGACGCCCATGTAATTCCTTTTAAAAGGCATGCCCTGTTGAGGGAAGCCTCAAACGAAACATGATAAAAACATTTTAAAGGACGGGTTTTTGCCCGTCCTTTATTTTTTCTTTTTACGCGCGAAACCCCAGGAAAAACTGGTTTTCAGGATTTCCTTTCCGCCCACATCGACGGCGGTGAACATCAGCTTGGTCATTTCTGCGGAAGCACCATCATTCAAAACTTCCAGGGCGAACTCCAGGTCAGCTTTTAACTTTTCCCGATTATCCCCCGAAGCACCGTAGGCATATTTGAGATCGTGCCTCAAAGCAATTTCGGTCAGATTGGGGATCTTGAACAATTTTGAAAAAAGGTTATCCGGAATCATAGAGGCCCCGTCAAACACCCATTCCTTATAATCCTCGGGATAAGCTTCAAGACGCTCAACCAGATAATCAAATCCAAAATGCTGACATAACTCTATGGCATACTCGGTTGTCACTGGGTCGCCAATTTTCGGTAAATTCATTAACTTAGCCTCCACTGAAAAGAAAAATAATGGTCAGGACCCTTCCAGTTCGAGATTAACTTCCAACCGGGAAAGATCAGCACTCACCAGCCTGACCCTGACTTCTTGGCCAAGCCGTAAGGAGCGGCCGGTACGCTCTCCCAGCAATTCATGCCTTTTATCCAGAAAGATGTAATAATCGTCGGTCAGGGTGGAAAGACGAACCATCCCCTCGGCCATAACCTCTTTGAGCTCTACCCAGAAACCAAAGTCGGTAAGGGACGAGATAATCCCGCTGTAGGTCTCCCCCACCTTTTCCCGCAGGAAGAGAATTGTAAGGCGTTTGACAATTTCCCTTTCCGCCTCCACAGCTTTCCGTTCCATGGCATTGATGTGCTCGGCTGTATTCTTCAGGCGTTTTTCCCCTGCCGTCCGGGGCGGTTCTTCTGACAGAGCCGCTTTCAGAGCCCGATGAACCACCAGGTCTGCATAACGCCGTATGGGAGAAGTGAAGTGGCAATAACAATCCGAAGCCAGTCCGAAGTGCCCTTCGTTAACAGGGGAATAACCGGCCTGCATCATAGAGCGAAGTGCCAGGCGGTTGACGAGAAATTCCATCTCTGTTCCTTTTGCAGCAGAGAAGAGGGTTTGCAGCCCTTTGGCATCCCGCTTTTCCGGGAGGGATGAACCAATGGAGGTAAAACGCAAGAGTTTGAAAAGAGATTCGAGCTTTTCCAGATCGGGACTCGGATGGTTGCGAAACAAAAACCGGGCCTCACGTTGTTCCAGAAAGCGGGCAACCGCCTCGTTAGCGGCAAGCATGAACTCCTCAATGATCTGATGGCCGAAGTGACGGGGTCGGGGCCGCACATCCTTGGCATGATCACAAATATCGATGAGAATCTCGGGTTCCGGGAGGTCAAAATCAAGAGAACCCCGCTCCTCCCGCCGGGCCAGCAGTTCCCGGGCAAGAGCCTCGGCCTGGTACAACATGGGAAGATGCACCTCAAGGCGTTCCTGCTCTCCCTGGTCGCTATCGAGGATCGCCCTTTTGACCTGATCATAGGTCAAGCGGGCACGGCTGCGAATGAGCGCCGGATAAAAACGCTCTTCAATTGGAAGTCCCTGAAAGGAAAAAAGGATTTCAGCCACCATGGCCAGACGCGGCTGAGCCGGCACCAGGCTACAAAGACCGTTGGAAAGCTTTTCGGGAAGCATAGGCTCCACCGAAGCGGGAAAATAGTAAGAATTCCCCCGTTCCTCGGCTTCGCGGTCAAGGGCCGAACCCGGTGCGACGTAATGAGAAACATCGGCAATAGCGACCCAGAGACGCCAGCCCGAATTTTCCCGGCTTACGCAGACAGCATCGTCAAAGTCTCGGGCATTAGCCCCGTCAATAGTGACCAGTGATACTTTCGTCAGGTCCTGGCGGCCGATCAAATCTTTCTCCTGCGGCGTTTCCGGCAATAGTCCAGCCTCACTCAGAACGCCTTCGGAGAACGTCGTCGGGATGGCGAAACCGGTCTTGACCAAGGTCTCCTGAACCCGGACATCCTCTTCACTGCCAAGAATTTCCTCCAGCCGCGCCGACCAGGTTCCGCCGTCAATTTCCGCTTCCGGCCTTACCAGCACTATATCCGCAAGAGAGGGTTGCCCCACCGCCCCCGTCTGATCGATAATAACGTTGAAACCGAGTTTCGGATCGACAGGCCGGGAAAAGAAAGTCCCATGGCCAAGCTGACGGATAATTTTGACGGCGATGCGGGAGTGAAAACGCTCGACGACACGAACGATGCGTCCTTCGGGATTTTTTCCCCGTCGCCGGGGAAGAACCGTCACCAGAACCTTGTCGCCATGCCAGGCCCCGCCGAGCGCACTGCGGGAAATAAAGATGTCGCGGTGACGCTTGTCCTCGGGAATGACGAAACCTACGCCGGAACGCTGGATTTCCAGGGTGCCCATCTGCATCGGCATCTTCTTAACCAGCCCAAAAGCCCGGCCCATGCGAATAAGGCGCCCTTGGGAGACAAGACTTTCCACCATCTCCTCTACCCATTCGCGCTGGGTCTTGGAAATACCCAGCAAAGAAAATAACTCTTGTAGTTTCAGGGGCTTGTCAACCCGCTGGAAAGCTTTCAGGAGCTCCTCTTGGCGAGGGCGGCCTTTTTTGCCATGTTTTCGGCTCCGACTCATCGGTTTTTTAATCCTTTCTTTTTGCCAGAAGCCTGGCGGGCTTGGAGAGACCTAACGAAAAAAAGGGCATCAAGGACAAATTTTCGAAAGTTTGCGAGCAAATAGCGGGACTATTCGTCGAAAATTTACGGAAATAGGGGCCTATCTGCCTTTTTGGCAGCAGCTTCACTCCTGATTCCGACAGGCTCCTGATAAGCGCCATGGACCAACAGCACCCCAAAAATTATCTGGCAGCGGGACACCCTCCGCGAAGCACAGCCAGTTTATTTTATAACCATAGCATAAAGTGTAAATTTCCTGGGAAGGGGAGTTAAAAACTATTCACTTTGCCAAGTGAGAAAGGTTTTATTTTTGAGCGGTAGGGCAAAAAAGTGGCCTATGGTGAGATTAAACTGGATAAAGCAAAGCTCGAGGATTAGAATTATTGGTTGGCCAGGCAACCGTACCCAACCAGGGAAATTAACACCTTTTTGCATAAGGGGCCGGATTTTTTTCTAACAGCCTTTTGAATAAACCACCTCGGGAACAGATGACCGCCCACCCTTCGCCACAAAAATCGACCAAAAGCGGCTGGCTTATTCCCGCCTGCCTCCTGACCGGTATATTTTTTCTCAACTTTTCCGGCCGCATCATTTTCGCGCCCCTTCTTCCGGCCATCGAAAGGGATCTGCAGATCTCCCACGGCGCTTCCGGTTCCCTTTTCCTCTCCATGTCTGTCGGTTATTTTCTGTCGCTGCTTGGTTCGGGATATGTGGCGTCCCGCCTGACCCACCGACGCACTTTGCTGCTTTCCTCCTTTCTGCTCGGCCTGATCCTGCTCGGCGCCGCCTTGGGGGCTGAAATCTGGCAGCTCCACCTTGGGCTGTTCGCCCTCGGCTTGGCGGCCGGGATATATCTGCCATCGGGCATTGCCACCCTGACCTCTCTCGCCGGGCCTCAGCAATGGGGTCGGGCCTTGTCCATTCACGAACTGGCCCCCAATCTCTCCTTTCTCCTCATCCCGCTGGTAGCCGAATTTCTCATGCTCGTCATCTCGTGGCGAGGGGTTCTGGCAATTTTCGGCCTCGGGTCAATTCTGGCCGGGGTTATTTTTCTAAAAATCGGCCGGGGAGGCGATTTTCACGGTCAACGCCCAAACCTCATTTCCATGGGAAATCTGATGAGAAAAGGCTCTTTCTGGGGGATCATGGCTCTCTTCGCTCTCGGGGTCAGTTCAACCATCGGTGTCTTTACCATGCTTCCCGTCTTTCTCGTTGAGGATGCCGGCATGGCCCGTTCTTCGGCCAATCTCCTGGTTGGTTTCTCACGCGTAGCCACTCTGGCCGCAGTACTCGCCGGAGGATTGGCCAGCGATCGCTTCGGCCCCAGGCGAACCATGGGTGTGGCCCTCCTTTTGACCGGAGCCCTGACCGCTTGCCTGGGCCTCTTTTACGGACCTTGGAACATTCTGGTCATTTTTCTTCAACCTCTTGTAGCGGTTTGTTTTTTCCCCGCCGCCTTCGCCGCCATGTCCTCGGTTGTCGCCCAGGAGGCCCGCAACATCATCATTTCTCTGACCGTACCCTTCTCCTTTCTCATCGGCGGAGGCCTGGTGCCTGCCGCCATCGGCTCCATGGGCGATGCCGGGCACTTCCGATCCGCTTTTTCTTTGACTGGAATCCTCATTACCCTCGGCGGAGTTTGTGCTCTGATCTTTCTCCCGCAAGAAAAAAATAACACTACATAAGCTCGCGACTTCCGTCCCTCGCCAAAACACCGCGCAAAAGAAAGCCTCTTCACTTTCCGGCCGTCTTTGATTCTGCCCAAACCTGCCGGAAAATTTCGGGCTCAAAAAAAGACTAATTTAGTTATTTATTCCCCTTGACACTGATTTGCTTTTGCTGTTTAATTTAGACATCCCCCCCCATGGGGGGCTGGGTTTTTAAGATGATATGGAGGGAAGGATGGTCCAGGAAAAAATTAAAATCGTTAACCGGCTTAAAAGTACCGAAGGTCACGTTCGCGGGGTAATCAAGATGGTTGAGGACGGTGCCTACTGCATTGACATAGTCAATCAGATCAATGCGGTTCAAGCAGCCCTGCAAAAGATCAGCACCCTGGTTCTCGACAAACATCTGCACACCTGCGTGACCACCGCCATCCGGGGCGATGACCCCAGCGAGCGCGAGCGGGTCATCGATGAGATTGTTCAAGTTTTTAATGCCAAAGGCAAAATTTAAAATTTTGGTAATTACCTACCATGCGGCCGGTAAAGAAATTTATAACCCCAGCAAAAGAGGTGTTTTATGGCTGCCCAAAAGCAAATCGCCCTTCCCGTACGGGGAATGCATTGCGCCACTTGTGCGGGCAAGGTTGAAAACAATATTAAGAAGTTAGCCGGAGTGAGCACTGTTTCAGTCAATTTGAGCACGGAAAAGGCTTCTGTGAGCTACGATCCAACTGTCGCCGCGATCCCGGCCATGGTCGACCGCATTACGGAGGCAGGCTTCAAGGTACCAAGCGCCACCCTTGAACTTGCCGTTACCGGGATGACATGCTCCAATTGCGCGAAAACTATCGAACGCGCCCTCCTGCAAAAGGTGCCGGGCATTCTCGAAGCCGGGCTCAACTTTGCCAACGAAAAAGCGACGGTCCGCTATATTTCAAGTGTGGCCTCGCGGGCCGACATGGTCGCCGCCATCGAGAGGGCCGGCTACGGGGTGGTTCAGGCCGACTCGGAAGAAGACATGGTGGATGCCGAGAAAAAGGCCCGTGAAGACGAAATTCGTGATCAGACCCATAAGTTGTGGATCGGTGTGTTATTCACCCTGCCCCTCTTCATCCTCAGCATGGCACGTGATTTTGGTCTGGTGGGGGTCTGGGCTCACGCGCCCTGGGTCAATGTCCTTTTCTGGCTGCTTGCCACTCCAGTCCAGTTCTATACCGGCAGGGACTATTATGTCGGTGGCTGGAAGAGTCTGCGCAACAGGTCCGCCAACATGGATGTCCTTGTCGCCCTGGGTTCCTCGGTGGCCTACTTCTACTCCATTGTCATTACCACGGGCTTGCTGGGGGGACACGTCTATTTCGAAACCTCGGCGGCCATCATCACCCTGATTAAAATCGGGAAACTGCTTGAGGTCAGGGCCAAAGGCAAAACCAGTGAAGCCATCAAAGCCCTGATGGGGCTTCAGGCAAAAACTGCCCGTATTGAGCGGGACGGGAAAGAGATCGATATTCCCGCCGATCAGGTAAAAGTTGGGGACGTGGTAATTGTCCGCCCCGGGGAAAAAATCCCCGTGGATGGCACAATCATAGACGGCCAATCCGCCGTGGATGAGGCCTTGCTGACCGGGGAAAGCCTGCCGGTAGACAAAAAGACCGGCGACGAGGTTATCGGGGCCACCCTCAACAAAGAGGGACGGCTTAAATTTGAAGCCACTAAAGTGGGCAGAGAGACCGCCCTCGCCCAGATCGTTCGCCTGGTGGAAGAGGCCCAGGGCTCCAAAGCCCCCATCCAGGCGCTTGCCGATAAGGTCGCGGCCGTTTTTGTTCCTGCGATCATTGTCATTGCCGTGCTCACCTTTGCCATCTGGCTGCTCGCCGGAGCCGGCTTCACCCCTGCCCTTATCCGCCTCATCGCTGTTCTGGTTATTGCCTGCCCCTGCGCCCTCGGCCTGGCCACGCCTACGGCCATCGTAGTAGGCATGGGCAAGGGAGCAGGTCAGGGAATTCTCTTCAAAAACAGCGCTTCCCTGGAACGCGCTCATGCCCTGCAGGCCGTTGTTCTGGATAAAACCGGCACCATCACCAGGGGCGAACCGGCGGTTACCGATGTAGTAATCGCGGACGGCCAAACCCCCTCCGAAAACGATGATCCCGAGACCGGCATTCTCCAGTTGGCAGCCTCTGTTGAACGTGGTTCCGAACACCCTTTGGGCGAAGCCATTGTCCGGGCTGCCGAAGAAAAAGGTTCCAGATTGAGCAATCCTGATGGTTTCAGGGCCATTGCCGGCCACGGTGTCTCTGCCGAGGTTGACGGGAAAAAAGTGGTGCTCGGCAACCTGAGGCTCATGAAAAACGAAAATATCGCTCTCAACGGGCTGGAAACCGAGGCCGAAAGGTTGGAAAAAGAGGCCAAAACCGCCATGTGGATGGCCGTCGACGGCAAGGCGGAAGCTGTGATCGGCATTGCCGACACCTTGAAAGAAAGTTCCCGGGAAGCCATCGCCACCCTTAAAACCATGGGTCTGGAGGTGGTCATGATGACCGGGGACAATCAGGCAACAGCCCAAGCCATCGCTCGGGAGGTCGGGGTTGACCGCATCCTGGCCGAGGTATTGCCCGCCGACAAAGCAGGCAACCTTGAAAAATTGCAAAAAGAAGGAAAGATCGTGGCTATGGTCGGTGACGGCATCAACGATGCTCCGGCCCTGGCCCAGGCCGACGTCGGCATCGCCATCGGCACCGGAGCCGATGTCGCCATGGAGGCTGCCGGCATTACCCTGACCAGCGGCGATCTGAGGGGTGTCGCTAAATCCATCCGGCTGAGCCGGGCAACCATGAGAACCATCAAACAGAACCTGTTCTGGGCCTTTGCCTACAACGTCATCCTCATTCCGGTTGCCGCCGGAGCACTGGCCGTCATACCCGACATGACCATCTGGCTGCGTGAACTTCACCCCATCGCCGCAGCCTTTGCCATGGCTTTCAGCTCAGTGACGGTCGTCAGCAACAGCCTGCGGCTGCGCCGGGCCAGAGTATAAAAGTTTCACAAAAAGCGGGATAACTTCCCGTGGGAAGGAGGCAACATGCATAAAGATCCTGTTTGCGGTATGGAGGTCAGCGAGGAAAAAGCCGGGCATCTGGTTCATCTCGACCATGAAACCTTCTATTTCTGTTCAGAAAAATGCAAGGAATCTTTTGAGGAAAAAGCCGGTTTGAAAACTGCGAAAAAAGGTTTTTTTAAAAGATTTCTCGACAGATTGGCAGATGAAAACCACAAAACCTACGGGAACACCAAACCCAAATGCCACTAGGCTTTTAAAGTAAACTCAACCCAATCATTAAAAACAAGCTTACGGAAAAGGAGATCGATATGTGGGGTGGACACATGGTAGCAGGCGGAGGATATGAGGGATTTATGTTTTTCCCGTTCATATCCGGAATTCTTTGGATCGTGTTTGTCATTTATCTTCTCTTCCTTGGTGTACGGCTGGTCAAAGCCGTTGAAAAAATCGCCGAAAAGATGGAAAACCCGAAACAACCATAAATCAGCAACGGAGGGAAAAATGAAAACCACACTAATTTCCTTATTTATTCTGCTTCTCACGGGATTCTGGGCGTTGAGCGCTGTCGCCCATAACCATGGCATGATGTGGAGAGGAAGCGGCGGATGGGGCCCCATGGGCGGCTACTGCCAAATGTATGATCACGCCGCCCTTGAAACCTTCAAGGGTGAAATTGCCAGCATTGACACCTTTACCCCGAGGAACGGCATGTCGCAGGGCGTCCATCTGATTTTGAAAACCGAAAAAGAGAATTTCTCCGTTCATCTGGGGCCGGCATGGTATATCGAAAACCAGGATGTCAAGCTGCAGCCCGGCGACCCGGTCGAGGTTACCGGTTCACTCATCAATTTCGAAACCTATTCCCATATGGGCTGGAAAACTTCCAACCCGGAGCAAGGAAAAATTCCGTTCAACGGAGATAAAGCCATCATGGCCAATGAGGTCAAAAAAGGGGACAATATCCTCAAGCTGCGCGATGAAAACGGCTTTCCCTACTGGAGCGGCTGGAGAAGAAGGTAAGGTGTCATGGGTTCCAAAACATCCTTTAAAATAACCGGCCTTTGCTGCGGCGAAGAAGTGGCGACCCTCAAGAAGGCCGTCGCCAGCCGGGATGGCATACTGGAGCTGGATTTCGATATTCTCAACAACCGCATGATTACCTCTTACGATCCCGGCCGGATCACTCCGCAAGGCATCATAAGCGCCGTCGCCGAAACCGGCATGAAAGCCCAACCCTGGGACGGAGGAAAGGCCCCGGAGCCTCAGGAATCCTTATGGCAACGCCATAGCCGTCTTATTATGGTTATCATCAGCGGCCTCTTTCTGCTCAGCGGCTTTTTAAGCCACTGGATTTTACATGGCAGCCTGGTGGAAGCGTTGACTGCCGGGAACGATCAGAAGGCCCATTCCCTCCCCCTTGCCAGTCTTGTTTTCTATTCCGGTGCGGTCATCAGCGGCGCATGGTTCGTCATTCCCAAAGCCATCTTCGCCGCCCGCAGGCTGCGTCCTGATATGAATTTTCTCATGACCCTTGCTGTCATCGGAGCCATGCTCATCGGGGAATGGTTCGAGGCCGCCTCGGTGGCCTTCCTCTTTGCCCTGGCCCTGCTCCTGGAACATTGGAGCGTCGGCCGCGCCCGGCGGGCCATCAGTGCTCTCATGGCCCTGACCCCGAACACGGCCCGCTATATCTGCCCCAATGACGGCGACATCATGGAAAAACCGGTCGAGAGCGTTCCGCTCGGAGTGACTGCACTGGTCCGTCCGGGAGAAAAAATCCCCCTTGACGGCATCGTTTTAAAAGGTTTTTCCGCTGTCAACCAGGCCCCCATCACCGGCGAGTCCATTCCCGTGGAGAAAGAGCCCGGAGACGAATTGTTCGCAGGCACCATTAACGGCGACGGCGCCCTGGAATTTGAGGTCACCCGCCCGGCAGACGATACGGTTTTGGCGAGAATCATCCATCTGGTCCAGGATGCCCAGGCCAGGCGGGCTCCCAGCGAACAATGGGTGGAAAAATTCGCCCGCCGCTACACCCCCGCCATGATTCTTCTGGCCCTGGGTGTTGCCCTCCTGCCACCGTTGTTTCTGGCCGGCGGCTGGATCGATTGGTTCTATCGGGCCCTGGTCATTCTTGTCATTGCCTGTCCCTGTGCGCTGGTCATCTCCACGCCGGTCAGCGTGGTTTCAAGTTTAACAGCCGCTGCCCGCAACGGCGTACTGATCAAAGGAGGCATGTATCTGGAAGCGGCTGGCCGCATCCGCGCCCTGGCCCTCGATAAAACCGGCACCCTCACCAGGGGAGAGCCGGAGGTCCAGCACATTGTTCCCTTTCACGACCATAGCGAAGCCGAAATTCTGGCCAGGGCCGCCGCTCTGGAAACCCACAGTGACCACCCGCTGGCACGGGCCATCCTCCACAAAGCTTCCCAGGAGGGGTTTATCTCCCCCCTTAAGGCAGAAAACTTTCAGGTGTTTAGAGGCAAGGGAGCCCAAGCCGACATGGACGGCCGCCGTTTCTGGATCGGCAGCCACCGCTTTATGGAAGAAGTGGGTGAAGAAACCCCGGAGGTCCATGAAAAAGCGGAAACCATGGAGGATGCCGGTCATTCCGTGGTGGCCCTCGGGCACGAGGAGCATGTCTGCGGGCTTATCAGCATCGCCGACGGCTTGCGGGACGAATCCCGGGGGCTGGTGGATGACCTGCATAATCTTGGCATCCGCCCGATCATGATGCTAACCGGCGACAATGCCACTACAGCCCGGGCCGTGGCTGAACTGGCAGGCGTGGATGAATATCGCGCCGAACTTCTTCCCGAGGACAAGGTGGAGGCCGTGGCTGAACTGACCAGGGAACACGGGCAGGTCGCCATGGTGGGTGACGGGGTCAATGATGCGCCGGCCATGGCAGCCGCCACCTTCGGAATCGCCATGGGCGCCATGGGAACGGATGCCGCCATTGAAACGGCGGATATCGCCCTCATGGCAGATGACCTGTCCAAAATTCCCTGGCTTGTCCGCCACTCACGCCGGACGTTGAAAATCATCCAACAGAATATTGGCTTTGCCCTTGGGGTGAAATTGATTTTTTTGGCTTTTGCTTTCCTGGGGGACGTATCCCTGTGGCTTGCCATTGCCGCCGACATGGGGGCTTCCCTGTTGGTTGTTTCCAATGGGCTCAGGCTGCTTAAAAAATAGCGTCGTCTTCGATAGGCTACATCTGAGGTGGATAAATATCGGAGGGGGAAATGCAGGAGTTAAGCGCAGACAAAGCGGTTGCGGCCCTGTTGTTTGGCCAGGTAGAGGGCCTCATCCGCGGCACGGACAAGCTCCTTGGCGGTTTTTCCCGAAGATGGCATAAGGGAAGCAACACCAAGGCTGAGGGTAACAACCGGAGCAATTTCTGAAGCGGCATGGGGCAATCCCAGTGTTTCAACTTCCCGGCGGACCTTTTCAGCAAGGACGATCGCGCCCTCCACCGGAGTATCGGGAAGCAGCAGGACAAACTCCTCCCCGCCGTAACGGGCCGCCAGATCAGCAGGACGTTTGACACATGCGCCAAGAGCCTTCGCCACCTGACAAAGGCAATCGTCCCCCTCTTGGTGGCCATAGAAATCATTATACCTCTTGAAAAAATCGATATCACACAAAACCAGAGACAGCGACTTCCCATCCCGGAACATTCTTTTCCATTCCCTGTCCAGATTGTCATCAAAGCAACGCCGATTGAAAAGCTGCGTCAAGCCATCAATACAAGCCAGCCTCTCCAGTTCATTATTGGCTTTTTCCAGGGCCAGTTCCGCACATTTACGGCTGGTGATATTTTGAAAACGAGCAACAGCTCCCGGCGAGCCATCGATGGTCACCAGCGGTAGGGTTGAAACAACAAAGTGCTCGGTTTTCCCGGCTGAACAGCGGCGTTCCATGTCATTTTCCAGCGCCACTCCTTTTTCCAGCATGGCCATAAACTGCACGATGAATTTTCGATTGAGAATACCCTTCAACAAACCGGAAATTTCCCTGCCTATCACCTCGTCTTCGCTTTTGTTCAAAAACCTCAACATGGCATCATTGGCGCGCACTACCAGGTGATCATCACGCACCACGCAGGTCGCATCCGAAGCAACGGAAAAAACCCGCCCCAACTCCATGGCAAGCATTTCGCCTTCGAGAAGCTTCCGGTTGGTTTCCCCCAGGACCATCTCAAGCCCTTCCTGAGCCTGACTCAAACCCCGACAAAAATCACGAAGTTCGGCATTTTCTTTTTCCAGTTCCACAATCGTTCTTCGCAAAGAGGTATACTCTTCTACTGAAAAAGAAATGCCACTGGAAATTTTTGCCACCGCGGGATTCATTGTGCCCGACCTCGAGAGGATAATTAAAACATTGCCAAACAGAACCTAAATGTTTACAAATTAAAGCAAATTTAAGGCCAAAATCAAAATTTTTTAACTTTTTCCCATTTGATTAATAAACTTTTTCCCAGCCCCATGCTAAACTCAAAAGTCAAACATCCCGGGCCGGGGAAATTTTCTAAAAAATTTTTGGTGATGATTTTTAAAACCTTTTTCTAAAAAATACTTTTGGTTAAAAAGAGAATAAAAACCGTTTTTTGACATATAGATAATAGTCGCATAGAATCCAAACACCCCAACCTTACTGGATATTCCATTGACATTCAGGAACGATTCTTTATACTGCCGTTCTAAATTGATCTAAGGTTTTTTTATGGAAAAGCAAAATTTTCTGAATGTCAAAAATGTCTACCTCAGCTTCGGCGGCATCATGGCAATTGCAGGGGTCAGTTTCCATGTCAACGAGGGAGAAATCTTTTCCATCATCGGCCCCAACGGCGCCGGCAAAACCAGCATTCTCAATACCATTACCGGCATCTATCCGCCGGACAAAGGCGCCATCCTTTTCGAAGGGGGCGATATCACCCGTATCCCCGTGCACAAGCGGCCCCTCAAGGGCATTGTCCGGACCTTCCAAAACCTTGAGCTGTTCAAGGGGATGACGGTTCTCGACAACCTCATGCTCTCCCGCCATCTGAAAATGAATTACGGGCTACTTTCGTCCATTGTCTGGTTCGGCAAAACCCGCCGGGAAGAGGTGGCCCACCGCCGCAAGGTCGAAGAGGTGATCGACTTTCTCGAACTGACCCACATTCGCAAAAAATACGTCTACGAGCTCTCCTACGGTCTCCAGAAACGGGTCGAGCTGGCCCGCGCCATGTGCCTGGAGCCGCGCCTGCTGCTTCTCGACGAGCCCATGGCCGGGATGAACACCGAAGAGACCGAAGACATGGCCCGCTACATCATCGATCTCAATGAAGAGAGGGGTATCACGGTCATTCTCATTGAACACGACATGAAGGTGGTCATGGATCTCTCCCACCGCGTGGTAGCTATTGATTTCGGGGAAAAAATCTGCGAGGGGATACCCAAAGAGGTTGCCGTCAATCCTAAGGTTTTATCTGCCTATCTCGGGGAGGAAAAATGGATCTGAACAAAACCCTTCCCTATTACATCCTTGAGAACCTCCGCAAAAACCCCAAAAAAACCGCCCTGCGGGAGAAGGATTACGGCATCTGGCAGGAAACCAACTGGGAGGAATACGCGGCCAAGATCGTCCGCCTGGCAATGTATTTCGAATCCCTTGGCCTAAAAAAGGGCGAAAACATCTCCATCATCGGCGACAACAAGCCGGAGTGGGTCATTGCCGAACTGGCCGCCCAGCTACTAGGTGCCGTACCTATCGGCATCTACCAGGATTCGGTGACGGCAGAAGTCCAGTACCTGCTTCAGGCTTCGGATTCGACCATCATGGTTGGCGAGGACCAGGAACAGGTTGACAAGGCACTCGATATCCTCGACGAACTGCCGCGCATCCGCAAAATCGTCTATTACGACGACCGCGGCATGTACCAGTACGACCAGGACATCCTCATCTATTTCGAGGATGCCATTGCTGCTTTCGAGGTCGACACCAAAAAGGTGGATGCCTACCTGGAAGAGAAAATCGCAGCTCTGACCATGGACGACATCGCCGTCATGTGCACCACCTCGGGGACCACCGGCAAGCCGAAGCTGGCCATGCTGACCCACCGCAACCTGCTGTTCATGACCGAAAGCCTGGCGGAAGCCGACCCCAAGTACCCCGAGGACGAATTCGTCTCATTTCTGCCCCTGCCCTGGATGGGGGAGCAGATGATGTGCGTGGTCAGTGCCCTGCGCTTCGGCTTCACCGTCAACTTCCCGGAAAGCGCCGAGACCATGCAGGCCGACATGAAAGAAGTCGGCCCCCATTTCGTCTTTTCACCGCCGCGCGTCTGGGAGAACATGGCCTCCTCCGTCCAGGTCAAGATCATGGATGCTTCGGCCGTCAAACGTTTCGTTTACCGTACTCTGCTCCCCGTGGGCTATCGCTATGCGGAATACAAATTCAATAAAACCAAGCCCGGCTTGGGCCTGATGCTGACCTACAAATTTTCTTACCTGGTGCTTTTCCGCAAACTGAAAGAGCGCCTCGGCTTCTCCTTTTTGCGCAGCGCCATGACAGGCGGCGCTGCCCTCGGACCTGACACGTTCAAGTTTTTCCACGCCCTGGGCGTCAACCTCAAGCAGATTTACGGCCAGACGGAAATCTCGGGAATCAGCTGCATCCACCGTAATGACGACATCGATTTCACCTCCGTGGGCAGCCCCATTCGCGGCACCGAAATCCGCATCACCGAAGAAGGCGAGATTATTTCCAAAAGCGATGCTGTTTTTGTCGGCTATTACACAAGCCGCCACGCCAAAGAAGAGACCATTGTCGATGGCTGGCTCTATTCGGGGGATGCCGGCTATTTTGACGACAACGGCAAGCTGGTGGTCATCGACCGCATGAAGGATCTCATGCACCTGAATGACGGCACCCGCTTTTCGCCGCAATTCATCGAAAACAAAATCAAGTTCAGCCCTTACGTCAAGGAAGCGGTGACCGTCGGCAATCAGCGCGATTACATCACCCTGATTCTCAATATAGATATGGAGATTGTCGGCAAGTGGGCGGAAAACAACAAAATCGGCTATACGACCTACACCGATCTGTCCGCCAAGAGTGAAATTTACGGCCTGGTGGCGAATGAGGTGAAAAAGGTCAACGCCGAATTGCCGCCCGAAACGCCTGTCAAAAAATTCGTTCTCCTTTACAAGGAACTCGACGCAGACGACGGCGAACTGACCCGGACCCGCAAGGTGCGCCGTGACTTCATCGAAGAGAAATATCAGGAAATAGTAGAGGCGCTTTACACTGAGCTCGAAAGTGTGCGCATTAAAGCCACCATCAAGCTCCAGGACGGCCGCGAGCGCACCCTGGACACCAATATGCGGCTTTACGTTATGTAACCAGCCGCCTGTAATCGGAAAAATGCCCTGATTTTTCGGGAAATTGGACTCGCGGCGCCCATCCGCCAAGAAACCGGAATAGTCACAAGTAAAGGTATTGCCATGGAACTCTTTTTTCAGCTCGTCATCACGGGGATTGTGATCGGCAGCATCTACGCCCTGCTGGCTCTCGGCTTTACCCTTATCTATAAAGCCACGGATGTAGTGAATTTTGCCCAGGGGGAACTGCTGCTGGTCGGGGCCTACATCTGCCTCCACACCACCGTGACCTACAACGTGCCTTTTATCGCCGCTTTTTTTCTAACCCTGGTCTTCACCTTCCTGATGGGATTTTGCATCGAAAAAATTTTTCTGCGACGCATGATAGGCGAGCCGATTATCTCTATCATCATGCTCACCATCGGTCTTTCTTCGGTTCTGCGCGCCATCGTGACCATCATCTGGGGGACCGATACCCTTACCTTTCCGGAAGTCTTTTCACAGGCCCCAATCGTGGTATTCGGCCTCAGTATCAGCCAGGTTTATATCTACTCCATCTTTGCCGTGGCGATCTTTCTCGGCCTTTTCACCATCTTCTTTAAAAAATCAAAGGTCGGTGTGGCCATGCGTGCAGTGGCCAGCGACCAGCAGGCTGCCCTCTCCATGGGAATCGACGTCAAACGCATTTTCGCCCTTTCCTGGGCCATTGCGGCTGTCGTTTCGGCGGTGGGAGGGATTTTTCTCGCCAACATCAACGGCGTCAACACTTCGCTTTCACACTTTGGTCTCAAGGTGTTCCCCGTGGTGATCCTCGGCGGTCTCGACAGCATAATTGGCGCCATTGTCGGCGGCCTGATTATCGGAATTCTTGAAAATCTGGCCGGCGGCTATATCGACCCGCTCATCGGAGGCGGCGCCAAGGAACTTTTCCCCTTCGTCATCATGATCGTGGTTTTGATGATCAAGCCATATGGGCTGTTTGGCACGGTGGAGGTTGAAAAGGTATGAACTACACCAACTGCGGCAACTTCAAATCCGACTACTCAAAGGACACTGCCCTGTTCCAGACCGGCTTTTCCCGGCTCTGCATCTACAGTCTTCTGATAGCCCTGGTGGTCATGCCTTTTGTCCTTGACAGCTACTTCATCTACATAGCCAACATGATCTTCATCGCCGTCATCGGCGCCGTTGGCCTCAACATCCTGACCGGCTTTACCGGGCTGATTTCCCTGGGCCAGGGGGCCTTCATGGCCGTCGGCGCTTTCAGCGCGGGCTATCTTTCCCTCCAGGGCATGCCCTTTTATCTGACCATTCCCCTGGCGGGGATTATAACTGCTGTGGTCGGCGCTTTTTTCGGCATCCCCTCTCTGCGCCTCAAGGGTCTCTACCTGTCGATCGCCACCCTGGCGGCCCAGTTCATTATTGAATTCATCATCATTCGCGCCGAACCTATCACGGGTGGCGTCATTGGTTTGTCCATCAATTACGCGAATTTTTTCGGTGTGGAACTGGACGATGATTTCAAATTCTATTTTCTGGCCATGATCCTTGCGGTTTCCATGACTATGGCGGCCACCAATATCACGCGCTCGAAAATAGGCCGCGCTTTCCTATCCATTCGAGACAACTACATCGCCGCCGAGGCCATGGGAATAGGCCTGTTCCGCTATAAACTCATGGCATTTGCCATCAGCTCGTTTTATGCCGGCGTGGCTGGAGCTCTCTGGGCCTACTACACCACGATTATCACGGTTGAGAATTTCACCATCATGGTCTCCATCCAGTATCTCTCAATGGTCATCATCGGAGGTCTGGGATCCGTTCTCGGTGGGATTTTTGGCGCCACCTTCCTGATTCTCCTCCCGGAAGCCCTGCAGTTCATCTCCGATTTTGGATCAAATTATTATCCGGCCATCACCCAAATTGTCGGTTCCCTCAAGGAGATGGCCTTTGGCCTCGTCATTATTCTCTTCCTCCTTTTCGAGCCGGAAGGACTGGTGCGTCGCTGGAAGCTGACCAAGGCCTACTGGAAGCTGTGGCCATTTTCATATTGATGCAACTACGGCGGGGTCGGTATTTCCCTGTCATTAACCTTTTTTGAACAGGAGGATGGGATGAAAAAGATTCTGGTTCTGGTATTGGGATTATTGCTTGCTGCTCCGTTGGCTTTTGCCGGAACGGTAAAAATTGCTGCTTTGATCGATGAGTCCGGCCCCACGGGTGATGTCGGCAAACCTTACGGTGAAGGCATCAAAGATGCCGTCCAGTGGTTCAATGACAACGGCGGACTCAACGGCGACAAAATTGACCTCATTTACGAGGATTATGCCTATAAAGTTCCCCAGGCCATCAGTGCTTATAAGCGTTTCAATCGTGAAAAGGTCGTTGCTATTCATGGTTGGGGAACCGGCGACACGGAAGCCATGGTCAAATTCATCAGCAAAGACAAAATCCCCTATTTCTCTGCTTCCTATTCCCAGCATTTGACCGATCCAGCTAAGGCCCCTTACAACTTTCTCGTAGGCCCCACCTACGGTGATCAAACCACTGTCGCCCTGAAATACGTCAAAGACAATGGCAAAGCTCGGACTGTAGCCTTTCTCTACAACGATTCCGGTTTTGGACGCGCACCTTTCTTCCCCCATGGAGAGGATAAAGCCAAGGAACTGGGCGTGAAGCTGGTCGATACCGAGGTCGTCGGTCTCAAGGATCTCGACGCCACAAGCCAGCTGCTTAATATGAAAAAAGCCAATCCGGAGTTCGCCCTGATTCAGCAGACCTATATGGCAACTTCCACTATTCTCAAGGATTCAGCTAAGCTCGGCCTGCCGACTCAGTACATCGGCCTCAACTGGACCTTCGGCAAAAAACTGGTGGAGCTGGTTGGTAAAGATGCCGAAGGCTTCATGGGCACCAGCGGTTTCGCCTTCTGGGATAACGATGAGATCGAAGGGATTAAGTTCCTCAAGGAACTGAATAAAAAATACCATCCGGAATTGACCTTCCGCCCCGTCAACTACGTGCAGGGTTTCTCCTCCATGTACGTGCTTCTTTCGGGCATGAAAATGGCCAACAAAAACTACGACGGCGAAAACCTGAAAAAAATCTATGAGGGCATGAAAAATTTCGATACTATGGGGCTGACCGCTCCCGTAACCTTCACCCCGGAAAGCCACAAAGGGGTAAGCGCGCTGAAGATCTACAAGATCGAAAACGGCAACGTGAAACCCATGACGGAGTTCATTTCCGCTCAGTAAGTTTGAACATGTATCCGTGAGTTAATAGATCAGGGGTGCGAAATCGCGCCCCTCTTTCACGTCTTTTCCTTTGTTCAACCGGGGACGTGTCTGCAGGATGTTTCCATGCTTAACGTAAATAACATTGAAGTGGTCTACAACGATGTCATCCTCGTCCTCAAGGGGCTGTCCCTGCATGTGGAGGAAGGACAGGTTGTGGCTCTTCTCGGTTCCAACGGCGCCGGCAAATCGACAACCCTGAAAGCTGTTTCCGGTCTGCTGCGCCCCGATGACGGCGAAATCACCGACGGTGACATCACCTTCATGGGCGAACGCATCGACCGCAAGGACGCCGCCGACATCGTCAAAAGCGGCATTTTCCAGGTCATGGAGGGGCGCCGGGTCTTCAAGGACCTGACCGTTGAGGAGAACCTCATTGCCGGGGCTTATACCCAGAAATCGTCCACCATCAAGACCAACATTGACCGTGTCTACCACTACTTCCCGCGCCTCCAGGAGCGCCGCAACCAGGTTGCCGGCTACATGAGCGGCGGCGAGCAACAGATGCTCGCCATCGGCCGCGCCCTCATGGCATCGCCACGCATGGTGCTCATGGACGAACCTTCGCTCGGCCTCTCGCCGCTTCTGGTCAAGGAAATTTTCAGTATCATCAAGATGATGAACGAGGAGGAAAAAACCACCATCCTCCTCGTCGAGCAGAACGCCAATATGGCGCTGTCCGCCTCGCACTACGGCTATATCATGGAAAACGGCCGCATCGTCCTTGACGGTCCGAGTTCGGAACTTAAGGAAAACGACGACGTCAAGGAGTTTTATCTTGGCGTTACAGGACAAAAAAGCTTTCGTGAGGTCAAGCACTACCGCAGGAGAAAAAGATGGCTTTCATAGGGGAATTTCAGGCCGTTCTGGATCAGCTTCACAAAAACCGGGAAGAACCGCTGCAGCAGTTTTTCCTCAAGCGCAGCAACATGAGCCTGGAGGATATCCGCAGCTATGAGGATTTCATCCGTATCAAACCCTTCACCAAGGGGGAATTGTCGCAACTTCAGACCGAGAATCCGCCCTTTGCCGGTCTCATCGACAAGGGACGCATCAGCAAAATTTTCCAGTCGCCCGGCCCCATCTATAATGTCAAGGGAGAAGCCTTCACCTATTACCGCTTTCACAAGGCCCTGGAAATGGCCGGTTTCGGTGCCGGGGACATCGTTTTGAACACCTTTTCCTACCATCTTTCCCCGGCTGGAGAAATGTTTGACGATGCCCTGCTCAAGATCGGTGCGGTGACCTTTCCCCTGGGGCCGACAGGTTCGGACAAAGCTGCCGAGTTGGCTGCCGCCATCGGCGCCACAGCCTTCATCGGCACCCGCACCTTTCTCCTCAAGACCCTGGAGCACCTCCAGGGCCGCCACCAAATCAAAAAGGCCTACCTGATTGCCGAGAAGCTCACCGAAGCGGATCGCCTCATGTTTCAGCAGGATTTCGCTGTTGCTGCCTTTCAGGGCTATGGCACTGCCGAAGTCGGCCTTATTGCCACGGAAGACAGTCGTCAGGACGGCATGGTCGTCGATGGCGAGGCGATCTTTCTGGAAATTGTCGAGCCCGGCTCCGGCACACCGGTGCCAGGCGATGCCACGGGCGAAGCCATAGTCACCTTTCTCAACAGCACCACTCCCTACCTGCGTCTGGCCACCGGCGATCTGAGCCGCATTCACCCCGAAAGACCAGAGTGCATTGCCGGCATCTTCGGCCGCGCTGACAGTTCCGTCAAGGTCAAGGGGGTATTTGTGCATTTCTGGCAATTCGAAAGCCTTTGCCAGCGCCTCGAGATCAAAGCCAGGCTGGTCGTGGAGAGTGCCACCAAAGGGACTGATCGTATTGTTCTGCTGGTTGCTGAAGCAGCCGATGAAAAGAAGCTCTCGGCGGAATTCAAACAAACTTTTGGCTTGACTCTGGGCCAAATTAAGGTGGATGGTACAATTGAAAAAAGTGAGATCACAGATAACCGCACACATCTGAGCGAGCGCTGAGGAGACGTCATGTTCGTAAAAGACTGGATGCAGAGAGATGTCATAATCGTTGAAGATGACGATCCCATTCTGGATGCCGTGCATCTTATGAAGGAGAATAACATCCGCCAGTTGCCGGTGGTTCACAAGGGCCGCCTGGTTGGCATCATCACCGAAAAGGACGTCAAGGAGTTCTCCCCTTCCAAAGCCAGCTCCCTTGACATCTACGAGGTCCATAATATTCTGGCCAAAACCACGGTCAAGGAAGCCATGTCCGCCAACGTCATTTCGGTAAATCCGGACGACCCCATCGAAAGGGCGGCCCTGATTCTTCGGGACAAACGCTTTGGGGGGCTACCTGTAGTAGATAACAACCATAGTCTGGTGGGCATCATCACGGCCGTTGATGTCTTTGATGTCTTTGTTGAGGCCATGGGCATGCGCACTCCCGGCTCCCGCATCACTATCGAGGTCGAGGACAGACCCGGTGCCATCGCCGATATGACCCGGATCGTCAAATCCTTCGGCATCAATATCATCAGTTTGGCAACCTTTTACCTCAAAAAAGAGGACAGGAGCCTTCGGGACGTCGTCTACCGGGTGGCCTGCGACGATCCCTCCAAAATAGCTCTTGCTGTTGAAGCTCTGAAAAAAGAGAATTTTAAAATAACAAGCGTGCTCAGCAGCGAACAGCTGATGATCATGGAAGATTGACAGAAAGCCGCCGCAAGGTGGCTTTTCCGTTATAACGGTTAAACGGCTCCCACCGACACAGGAGGCTCCATTGGCTTTTGCTCCCCACCCCTGGTTGAATGATCGCTGGCCCTTATGGGCTGCAAAAGTTCTCCGTTTTCTCTCCAAACTGATTCGAACCAAAACTTTCGGCCTGGAACAATTCGAAAACACCCCCAATTTCGCCGCAGCCCATTGGCATGGCGACGAACTCGCCCTGACACCCCGCTTCGGCCATCTGGCTCTGACCATTCTCGTCAGCCACTCCAAAGATGGGGAGAGCATGACAAGGGCGGCCCAATATCTCGGCTACCAAGTTAAACGGGGCTCCTCCAGCCGCGGCGGCGCTGCCGGTCTCATTGCCCTGATCAAGGCTGTTCGGGACGGCCGTAGCGTGGTCCTTGCGGTTGACGGGCCCCGTGGACCCAGGGGCGTGTGTAAACCCGGTATCGTGCGCCTGGCGCAAAAAACCGGCGTTCCGCTCTTTCCCGTCGGCGTAGCGTCTTCCAAAAAATGGACTTTTGAGAAAGCGTGGAACAAAGCCTTCATCCCCTTGCCATTCTCGCGTTTGGTCGTGCTGGTCGGGAAACCTCTTACGATTCCTGCTTCCTCTTCCGAAAAGGAGCTGGAACAGAACTGCCGGGCCGTCGAAGAGGCCCTTCGCCAGGCTCATGATGAGGCCCAACAAAAACTCGAAGCTTGGGCGTGAACAGCTTCCGTCTCTCCAGCACCCCTTATTTTCCTAATGTATTTAATGATTTAAGCTTGATCAACAAGTTAATTCTGCTATTATTTGCCCAAGAAAGTATCTCTTTTCCGGTTGATATTTCAGTTGCTGTCCTTTCTTTCAGGCCGGTTATCCTTTCTGCATGGATAAACCGGTCAGGTGGGGAATCATGAAAAAATCCACTCTGCTTTTTCTGACCACAGCCTTTGTCGTCGGCCTGCTCGCTGCACTTTTTCTCTCCCAAAACCCCAAAGAGACAACACCTCCGCCGACACCGAAAGTGGAAGAAGCACAACCCTCCGAGGCTCAACCTCAACCGGCGCCTGTCGTACGCCTTCCCGTCACTCCGCCACCAACTGACCAGGTAACAGCTGAGCAGGAAAAACAATTGCCCGCCCTGGAAAAGAGCGATACGGTCCTGCGGGAAGCATTGACCGGTATTCTGCCCGAGAAAAATTGGCTCGACATGTTCATTTTCGACCACCTGATCCGGCGCTTTGTCCTCATGGTGGACAGCCTTCCCCGGCCGGATATGTCATACAACCGTCTGCCCCTCTACACCCCCTTTAACCGCTTTATCCCAGCTGAGTACAATGGAGCCCTGGCCATCAGCCCGAAAAACTATGATCGCTACAAATCGTTTGTCAGTCTGGTCGATAAAGTGGAAATGATGGAAGCGGCGGAATTGTATTTCAGCTACTATCCTCTTTTTCAGGAAGCTTATCGTGAGCTGGGTTATCCCGATGGCCGCTTCAACGACCGTTTCATCGAGGTTATTGATCATCTTCTGGCCACCCCTGACATCCAGGAGCCAATCCGCCTGGTTCAGCCTCACATCCGCTACCAATATGCGGACCCCAAACTGGAAGCCCTTTCCGCCGGACAAAAACTGCTGATCCGCATGGGCAACGAAAATTCAGGGGCCGTCCTCGCCAAGCTCCGGGAACTCCGGCCACTCCTCGTCAATTTCGGACCGACCGATAATTGACCCCATTCTTAATAACTTCCTGGAAACAGGGTTGCGGCTACATTATCCCTTCGACGGAGTCCGGCCAGCCCGGCTTGAGATGGCGGACAAATGAAGGTTGCAGCAAAAGTTTTCATGAATAACCCTGGCTAACAATTTATTACCGTTTTTCTGGACGAATGGGGATGAGGCGTTAAAATTTTATAAAAGGCTGAATTCTCTGCTCTAATGAAAACAAAATGGGCTCAGGAATTTTTCCGGGAATTTCCGAAAACCGCTTTTTCGACAGGAGGAGCAAATGCAGGACAATTCAACAAACCTGGAAACATGGATGACGGAAAATCTCACCCAACAACAACTTAAGGATATGGCCACCTTCGGCATTGACGCAGGGTGGGCGGGACTTGCTCAGTATTCGGATCTGAGCAAGCTTTACCACCGTTTTCAGAATGAAATCTGGGACGCACTTGTCGAAGATGCCGAAGCTTTGGGGTACGCCAATCCCCTGGCTATGATAACGGCAACCTTTGACAAAGCAATCCTCAATGAAATCCGTACCGCTGAACAGTTCCAAAGCCAACTTTTCTGGTACGTTGTCAAACGAACCCTAAGAAAGATGGCAAACTGATTTTGAAACCGGCGGTATACCTTTTCCTCAACTGACCCGTCACCGGGCCTCCCTTTTTTTAAAGGACAGGCACTTAAACGGCTAATTTTTTACCCTGAGGATCGGAAAAAACCTTGAAATACCCTTCCTGCCGGCAAGACATTCATTTTCGTTACCGCAAGGAGTCCTTTCATGCCCGTTATCCACAGCCTTTACCGGGAAGGGGCACAAGTCGAGATTGACGATCAAAACTGCAGCCGTTGCGGATCTTGCGCGGCCATCTGCCCGGCACAGGCCCTTTGTCTGGAAAACGGTCACATCAGGCTTTCCGAAGACAGCTCTTTCGGCTGTATCGGCTGCGGACATTGTATGGCTGTCTGCCCAAAAGAGTGTATCGTCGTCAAAGGACGCGGCATTTCCCCTGATGACCTGATACCCCTTCCCGCTCCAGCGGCCAAAGCCGATGCCGATTCCCTCCAGGCATTGATGGAGGGCCGCCGCAGCATGCGCCATTTTGAGGAACGCGAGATCGAACCCGAAGTGCTGGACCGGATAGTCGCCATGGCGTCATCCGCCCCTATGAGCATCCCACCATGGGACGTCGGTTGCGTCACCATCCGCAGCCGGGAAAAGGTCAGGAAACTTACGGCAGAAATCATCCGGGGTTATGAGGGATTTCTCAAAACCTTCCGCCCCTGGCTGCTTGAAAGCATGCGTCTTTTCATCAAAAGAGAAACCTATGAACAGTTTAAATACTTTATTCGCCCATTGGCGGAGATGTACCTAGCCTCCTACCGGGAAGGTCGGGATATCGTTTTTTTTGATGCTCCGGCCGTGATAATTTTTCATCATTCGCCCTATATCGACAGCGTCGACACCACCATTGCTACCACCTATGCCATGCTTGCTGCTGAGTCCCTTGGGCTCGGAAGCACCATTATCGGCGGCGCCCCTCCCATCCTCCAACGCAACCGCAAGCTGTGCGATCAACTGGACATCCCAAAACAAAACAAACCGGCCACAGCCCTGGTTCTCGGCTACCCGTCCATTACTTTCAGAAAAGCCCTGCGCCGCCATTTCTCTCATGTTCAGACCGTTTAGTAGGTGTCCGATCTGGGGATGCGATCAGTCGGTGAAAAAATATGAATTATTATTACCATCAACAATTCGGCAAGACCCTGGTGAGTATTCTCGGCGGGGGAGCTATTTTCTGCCTGCTAATGATGGTCATGCTGTCATCCCAGGCCAGTATTACCCTTCTCCTTGTTTCGGCCCTTCTTCTTGTCGGAGCCATCCTTTTTTCTTCCCTGACCATAGCCGTTGATGGCACCCATCTTCGCTGGTCATTTGGTCCGGGCCTGATCCACAATCAGGTCCCCCTCGACACCATTGTCGACGTTGCCGTGACCACCACCAGCCTGCTGGAAGGATGGGGCATCCATCTGACCCGGCGCGGTTGGCATTACAGTGTCTCCGGTAACCAGGCGGTAGTTATCCGCCTGAAAACGGGCAAACGTTTTCTCCTCGGTTCGGATGAACCTGAAAAACTTGCGTCCATCCTTCAGGAGCACATCCCTGAAGAGAAAAAAAGCTTTCCCGATTTCGAGGAAGGGACACCACAGGGTTAAATCAAGAACAGTGTTGCTATTCAGCATGGGAAATTGTGGCACCCATGAAAAGGGCATCCGGCTCCCGCACAAAGAGGATAATTTCCGCCTGCCAAACCAAGAAAGCCCAACCAGGAGAATCTGGTTGGGCCATTAAGTTTTCTGAAAATGGTAAAAAATTCCGAAACTTGAAAATAAGGCGAAGGCTTCCGGTCACACCACCCTGTTTTGCGGCTGTCCGGCCAGAAAGCTGGCCAGGTTTTCCGTCACAATTGCCAGGAGCCGTTCCCGGGCGGCACGGGTCGCCCAGGCGATGTGAGGTGTTATGAAGCAGTTGCGGGCCGACAGGAGAGGATTGTCCGCTGGCGGCGGTTCCGACGACAGGACGTCCAGCCCCGCCCCGGCGAGTCGTCCTTCATTGAGCGCAGCTGCCAGGGCCACTTCATCCACCAGCTGGCCGCGACCGGTGTTGATGAGGTAGGCGGTTGGCTTCATCAGGGAAAGGCGGGAGGCGTTGACCAGGCCAGCCGTCTCTTCCGTCAACGGGCAGTGCAGGGATATCACGTCACTCCCCTTGAACAGCCGCTCGAGATCGACAAAATCGAGGTCCTGATTGTCGGTGGCCTGCAAAAATTTTCCGGGATGGGGGGCATGGGCAAGCACCCGCATGCCGAAGGCTTTGGCAAGACGGGCGACGTTTTGGCCGATTCCGCCGAAACCGATGATTCCCATGGTCAAACCGCCAAGTTCGACCAGCGGCCGGTCCCAGAAAGAGAAGTCGGGGCTGCGGGACCAGGCGCCGTTGCGAACCAGATTGGAGTGATGACCGACCTGCAACGTCATCTCCAGGAGCAGGGCGAACACCATCTGAGCGACCGCGGAGGTACCGTATCCGGGGACGTTGGTGACCGTTATCCCCCGCTCACGGGCAAAATCAAGGTCGATGACGTTCACCCCGGTGGCAAGAACACCGATGTAACGCAGTTGAGGCATTTTTCCCAGCATCGGGCGGTTAAGGATCGTCTTGTTGGTCAGCACCAGCTCGGCGTCCCCGACCCGCTCCACCACCAGTTCCGGCGACGTTCGGTCATAAACGGTGCAGGAAGCGAGGCCTTCGATCCCCTCCCAGCTGAGGTCTCCGGGATTAAGGGCGTAACCATCCAGAACAACAAGTTTCATAAGAACCTCCTTTGCGGTTGCTTCCTATTAAACTGCCATCAGTGAAATTTTTCAAATGTTAAATCACCGCACTCTCTCAGAAACAGAAAAATCGCCTGCTCACGGCAGCCACTATCTATTTCATTCTTTTTATAACAAAATTTCCTTTGCGAAATAGCCTGTTCACGTCAATCGAAGAACGGATATTCCATCAAGAGCCAAACAGAGATCTGCGCATATGCCGCCTACCGGCACTGGAATGTTTGCATACAAAAAATGACCTCCCCGGATTTGGAAGGCCATTTTTTGTGATTTTGAAAAAAGCTTTTGAAGACCGGTGAATTGAGCCCTATTGCGCTTTCAGCTTTCCAGAATTTCGTTGACCTTGGCAATGACCTCGAAAGCATCGGCCACATAGAGGACATCCGCCTTGCCGATGGCCCAGCCGCAGTTCGGATCAATACTGATGGCCCGGCGTTCGTTGATGAAGCGCCAGCCCACGACATGAGGTTCCTCGCCATGGCAACAGGTGGCCAGCCCTTTGGGATGGCGGGGGGTGGCGCCGGTCTGCCCGACCTGATTGAGGTGGCTCATGAAGGTAAGGACAGCTTCGCCTTCGCAGGATTGATCAACCAGGGACTTACTGCTGCCGAGAGAAGCCTTGCTCTTCTGCAGGAAGCCGAGGATGAGATTCTCGGCATCTTTCAGATGAATCTCGCCGTCGGCCTGTTTTTTGGTCCATCCGGCCCCTGCCACAAACAGAAGCTCTGCATCCGGACGAATGGTCTGGGCATCGCTGGTCGGAGCCTCGACCCCCACCACCTGGGTGCGTTTGCAGTCGTCATCCAAAGCGACCTCCACCTTTTCCAGATTCGCACTTCCGGCCTCCCCTTCCCAGACGGGAAAGACACCGGCATCGACCAGGACAAACCAGGGGCGCTGGGAACGGGTCAGGGTCGCTTCCATGCGCTTGCGATAGTACCAGCGCTGAAGCTTCAGGGTATCGCCGGCGCAATCGAGGCCGCTGACATGGGTTTCTATACGCCCGTTCAAGCGCTGATTGACACCTGGAAGAGAACGGGAAAAACGCGAGGTCCCCGGTGCCAGAACCAGCGTCGCCCCGCTTTGACGGACCAAAGCTTCGGCAGCCGCCGCATCCGAGCCATAGCGGGAAACGGAAAACTCGGGACCCTCAACGGCCAGAAACTTCTGGGCGCCGCAGGCGGCGATGGCATCAGCAGCCCCTTGAATATTGTCACCGATAAGGCCGACGCTCAACCCGCCTCCCGACATCTTCCCGGCTACTTCAAGGGCGGCACTGAGAGCCTCCAGGGCTGATTTGGGAAGAGTGCCGTCGGACTGGCTATGGGCCAGAAAAAGAATGCTTTCCATCTTCTCTCTCCATATTTATCTGAAAAATTAATTTAAAAACAACTATTCAGCCTTTAATCCATGCCACGATTTCCCGGGCGATTTCTTCAACGGGGGTGTCTTTAACAATGCGGGTCTTGCGTTGCTGGGAAGGAAGCTCGACCTTTTCGAAGGTCATCCCGGCAGCCCCGACCTGACTCGCGGTAGCTTTCTGAAGGGCCGGCATGATGGTCCGCATGTTGGCCATCCCGACCTGGGGATTGTTGGGCGGCTCAGGCAGATTACCGGTCGCCCAGCCCATGACTGCGGGAGGGCCGCTGCAGGTCGAAACCTGGTATTCTCCACCCTCAATACGCTCCAGAATCCGCAGGTTCCCGCCATCCTCGCTGGTCAGCTTGTCCACGGCCAGGAACTGATTGACCAGACCGAGGCGTTCCCCGATCATCTGCAAGGTTACACCGGCATCCCTGGAAGCGGAGGAACAACCGCCGAAAAGCAGCAGCTTCGAGCGGTCAAGACCGGCAATGTTTTCAATGGCCCCGGCCAGAACCTCGGCAACCTCAAATGAATCGGTAAAACCGCTGGCCGAACCGTCGAGAGCAACCAGTTCAAAAGAGACCTTCTGGGCAATGGTCATCATCAGTTGCTGCAGCTTCATTTTGTTGCCGAGGCTGACCAGCCAGATTTTGCTGCCGGGATTTTTTTTGGCCAGATCGGCGGCCTCATAAAGCGAGTGGGCGGCAAAGGGGTCGAGAACCGCCGGCAACATCAGTTCGTTTTTCAGGCCCGGCCCTGTCGGCCCCTGCATGGGTGCCAGGGTTTGAAGCGGGTCGGGAACAACACTCCCGCAGACAACGATATGATATTCTGCGCTCATTAACCTCTCTCCTTGAATATTATTTTGGGTCAAGCGGGTCAGTTCTCGGCCGAATGAAGGCCGCCTGAACCGGCACTGAAATCAATATTGGTGCGTTCCGAATCGTTTTCGCGGCGACGGATACAGTTCCACATGCAGGCTCCGCAGTGAACACATTTTTCCCGGTCAAAGCGGGGGATGCCACCGCCTTCGCCAGGCTCAATGGCTTGGGCCGAACACATCTCGGCGCACAATTGCGGATGGCAGTTTTCACAAAGCTCCGGAGACAAAAATTTAACATGGTCGGCAAAACCGGCCGCAGCCTGAACCTTGCCGCCCACGAGCAGCACGTCCTGCTGGGAAACGAGAAGTTTCCCGTCAAAAGGTATCTGGGGCCAGCCGAGGCGATCCATAATACCCTGATAAGCGGGAACCCCTTTGGCTTTGGCCTCCTGCTTGATTTTTTCCCGCTCCTCGGCGGGAATGCGCCCGCGGCAGTAATCCTCCAGGGTCGGCACCCGCTCGTAGGGACGCTTGATGGCCGCAGGAATGTTGAGATGGCCACGGGTCATACCCGTCAGACCCATGCCGATAAGACCGAGGACCACGCCGCGCTGGAAACCGTCGCGGGCCTTCTTGGCGATTTCGCCCTCTTTTTCCACCCAGCTCTGCCGGCGGCGTTTGACATACGTCTCCTCCAGGTTGGCGCGGGTGAAGGGCTTGCCCGCCTTGATCAGTTCGATGACCCCTTCGGCCAACTGCGTCCCCGTGGCCCAGGCTTCATCAACCCCGGAGCCGGTCAGGACATTGGTGCTGCCGGAGCCTTCGCCGATGCGGGCATAACCGTCGCCGGCCAGGAAAGGCTCGCCCCGCTTGCCGGATTCCTGCAGACTCTTGGCTCCCCAGGAAAGCAGGGTGCCACCTTCAAGATGGGTCCAGATGGCGGGATGCATCATCCAGTGCTGGAGGTAGCGGTAGCTGGTGCGTACCGGACTGTCGAGCCAGGAGGGAACGAAAATCCCGAGAGAAGCGATACGGTTGGGAAGGACGTACAAGAAACCGAATATTTCCGGTTCCGGAAAACCGAAGGTGTGGAGGACCGTCCCCGGCTGGAGTTTGCAACTGGGCGGCAGTTCCACGACCACTTTCATACCTGCAGCCCATTCGCGCTGGTGATGGTCCTCGGGAAAACCGAAATGTTCGTTGAGCTTCTGCCCGACGGGACCGAAAGGCCCGTCGCCGACAACAGTCAGACCGGCACGGATATTCATGCCGGGAAGATAGCCGGGGCCGGGGGTGCCGTCCTTTTCAACCCCCTGGTCGACAAGTTTGACCCCAACCACTTTATCACCCTCAAAAAGAGGTTGGGAAACCGGCATACCGGGCCAGATCTGGACCAGCCCGGAAGCCATGAGCTGCGACCCGATCCATTGGTTGAACTGGCCGATGGAGAGGACCATGCCCGGCTCCTTGCTGAGAAAGGGCGGGATATAGGGGAGCTGGAAGGCGTGATCCCAGACCGGCAGAATCCCTTTGCCGGCGTTAAGGAGCTTGTCGACCCCTTTCAGTACCGGTGAACGTTTGCTGGCGCCTATGGGGTCCATAAGGTAAAGGACTTTTTCCTCGCTCACCGGACAAGCCATGGGGATTTCTTCGATATTGAGCTCGGGGAAGGCTTCTTTGATGCTTCGGCCCCGGGTCACCACCCCGGAAACGCCGAAACCAATGTCGTCGGCGCGCTCATAGCAAAGGACCTGCAGAGGGGCGCCGGGCATGACCTTGCTGGCGAGAGTGGGTTGGCCCTGGTCGTCAACCATGGCCTTGGTCAGGGTGTTCAGAAAACCCGCCACCGCCGGCCCGAAACCGACACAGGCGATATCCACTTCCATCGTCTGGCTTTCTGTCTGGCTATCCATAGCAATTTTCCTTTTAAAAACCAGTGTTAAGTTTCAGGTTTTAAGTTTTTGGTTTTTTGTTTTTTAACCCCCTTGCACCTCAGCCGGAGCGGAAGAAAGATTTTGAGGAAAAGACGGGCAGACTGTCTGAGCGAAGCGAGTTTCTGACCGTCCTCAAAATCTTTCTGGAGCGCAGGGAACCCGAAGGGCAAGGTGCCGGGGTGTCCTTTTTCTGCTTACTCTTTTTGGCCAAGCAAAAAGAGTAAGGCTTCGTCCGGGGACGCAACCCCGGCGCGCACAGAATCATGGGCCAAGGCACCAATGTTATGCCTAAACCGGATAATATGTGCAATGAACGGTTTGGGGCCAAAATCCCAAAATAAAAACTAATACCAATTAAAGCGGATAATCCAAAGCTTCGGGGATAACCACCCGGCTCAGGGCAACGGCGGCACGATCCTTCGCCAGACGGCTGCCGCTCAAAGAGCTTTCGGCCTTGCGGCGCAGGTCGTAAAAACCGTTCAGGGTGCTGTCGTCCGCGCTGCCGGGAGCGAGGAAACCGTGTACCAGCTCGGCGCAGATACGGCTCGCTTCACCAACAGCCCGCCCTGCCTGGGTATGGCTCAGGTCGCTGAAGAAGCGGACAAAACCGGCCAGTCCTTCGGCCAGCACCGGGTTCTCCGGCCCTTTGACTTTCAGTTCGATAACATCCAGAATCTGGTAACGGGATGCCAACAGCCAGCAGAGGGCGTCGGAAAAGGGGAAAACCACGCCGTGGCGATTGGAATGATACAGCGCCTTGCCTTCTGCATCCTTAGTCTCCTGCAGATATTCCAGGGTCCAGAACCACAACTCCATGCCTGCGGCCAAAGTTCCGGCGCCGAGACCGGGATGCTCCGTTTCAATTTTCTCCAGTTCTTTGATCCAGAGGCGGAACTGGGCCAGGAACAGCTTATTGGTCAGGGTGATGCTCAACTGGCGGCGCTGAACGGCCTCAGGGCCTTCATAGGTGGCTTCAAGCTGCTGATCGGTCCATTTCTGGAACAGGAAACCCGGACAGTCCTCGGTAATACCATAGCCGCCCATGAGACTCACAGCTTCGCGCATCATGGTGGCGCCGTAACCGGTATTCCAGAGTTTGCAGGCCGGACAGAAGACATTGGCCAAAGACTCCTGCACCAGGAACTGCACCAGGGTGTTCGCTTCCAGTTCCTGGAGACGCGCCGAGTTGTCATTGGCTGCCACCAGTTCCAGGTATTCGAGAGCCTCTTTTTCAAGCCCTTTGAAAAGCTTCATCTGAGCACGGGAACCGACAACACCCTGCTCCTCCAGGATTTCCTCCTTGCGGCGCTCGGTGGGATCAAAACTGTCAAGCAGCCGAGCCGCGGCAAATCCGAGGGACGTACCGGCTTCACCCGTGGCCCAGACATCGACCAGGCGCTGCAGGCTGTCCTCTTTCTGCTGCAGACCTAAATCGTAGCGGGGACTGCCGGGAGCACCGGCCGCGCCACCCCGGAAGCGAGTGCGCTGATAACGGATGACCGGCTCGATGGCGGAGAGCAGTTTGGCCGAACTCATAAGCCCGACGGGAACGCGGGTGCGGCGGAAAACCGCCTCGATGACCTCGCCATGGTTGAAGTTGGGAACGATAACCCCGTCCTTGACCGTGTAGCCGCCGATAATGCGGCTGGCGGGAACCTTGAGGCTCAGGATCGGGTCACGGGTTGAGGATAGCTGATGCACCATCTTAAGGGTGGGAGCGCCGCGATCGAAGAGCCCGGGGTCGTTCTCGTCGAGGATGACCATGCAGCTCCCTTTGATGCGCTCGTCGTCGGAATCGACCGCCGCGGTCACGAAATTGGCGAAATCCATGTTGGTGATAAAACGTCCACGCTTGTCGACCTGCAGAATTGGCTCCTCCCCCTCCTGCCATTCGACAATGCGCATCTTGCCCGACACAACGCCGGTATCGACCCCGACATAGGGGAGCGGCTCAGTCAGGGCAAAAGCTCCGCGCCAGACCTCACGATCCTCCCCGGGCTGAGGGGGAACGCAGCGGCTCATATAATCCTGTTTCTGCTCGGGTGTCCCTTTTTCATGGATGGGCGAAAGGGCCAGATTGCTGGCCAGGGAGCAGGTGGCGGCCCCGCCGTCAACCCAGGAAAGCTCGAACGCCACCAGGGCGAGAGCAACGTTCTTTGGCCCGGTGATGAAACCACCCTCTTCCGGATCCATGAAGATGGTGGTCAGGCCTGTCTCGTCAAAAGCGGTCAGCAGTTCAGCCTTGCGCTCGTTCCATTCGTGGGTGTTGCGCATGCCGTCGGCCACCATCCTTGCCACCAGGCCCCGGGCCAGAGCCCTGGCCGACTGGACCGCCATCTGAAATTCAAAACGGTCGGCATAACGCCACATAATCTGACGGACATCATCCCCCGGAAGGGTACTCATATATTCGAATTCAGCATTCTCATTGTTGGCTGAAGCCATGGCAATATCTCCTCTTTGATTATCAAATAGTTACATACCAAAGTGAGCCTGTGGACGGACGGGCGGGTGGAGGCTGGGACATATATGAAAATTTACTTATATGGAAAAAGCACTTGTCCCCCCCGGAATTTCAAAATATTCTAATCGGTGAAACCTCATAACGCAAGCAATTTCAAGACTTTTGGATTTTTTGCAAAGAAGAAATGGAAAATTATTAAAACCTCACATATCCACAATTGGCCCATCCACATACCAAGGCCTTTGCCACTCGTTGCAACACAGCAATTCGCCTTTTTGGATGTCGCTCAAGATTCGCATAAACCCGGCCGGAGGTCAAATATCCTTTCCATGGACGCTGCAATATGGACAATCGGTTTTTGGCAACCAGCGCGCTGCCATCAAGGCTGAGAAAAGTCGGTTGCTTCAGGCAATATATGAATCCGTGGGTTGAGGGCGGGAAAAGAGTGTAAGTGCTTGGCCTGAACAAGTGTTTAAAAAATCTTAAGCCGCACCCTTAGGTTCGTCGGTGATTTTTGGGATGCATAGGCAGGTCTGTGACTTGTGCTATTCCCCGGTCATAATTCATGGCTGCAGGTAAAAAAAAGAGGACGAAGGCCAACCCAGGACAACAGCTGCGATCCAATCAAGCTGCGCGAAGATTAGCGACCATGGCCGCTTCATGCATCCTGTTCGTCGAAATCTTTGAAAGAAACGGTTTTCGCCGGGTCGGCGGAAGGGGTGGCCCCGCATCGTTTGCAGGTCGGTTCACCGTATTCGTCGTCGGCGGTCGGCTCATAATCGATTTCCACAGGTCTTCCCCTGCAGGAGCAAAACCACTTGCGAATGGTACTCATAATCATCCTCCTGACTGGCAACATCCTGCTGCTGGTGATTTTCATAAACCATCTCTGCCAAACGCCCTGTTTTTCGGCCGTGCCAATGATTTCAACCAGAGAAACAACAGCATAAAAATTCAAATCGGCCTCTTTTAAGAGTTATCCGTAATTGACCAAATGTCAACTGCGTGTGACTGGATGTTCGCCCTATTGCTGGTAAGATTGAAAAAAAGAGGGAACAAGACCATGATGAGTCTCGATAGACTATGGAAAAACTTTGACAACCTGGCCGTCGGCATGGAAGTTCCGCTACGCCGCAGACGTGATGCTGCCTGGCTGGTGAGGAATCTGTCGACCCGCAACAGTGGCCACGAAAAGCTTGACGAAGCCATCGACACACTCAAGGAAATCATCAAAAAGGAAAAATGTCTCCCGAAACCAGGGCCAAAGCCCCCTGGGCAGAGGAACTAAGCCAGTAGTTCACGGGGGTCACAATCAAGGTGCAAAAAGATGACAACTGCCATCAGGAGTTGGCCATGAAGCAACCGGACCGGGAAACCATCAGAAAGCAGCTCATCAGCCTTCGTGAAGATATTTTGGAAGAAATCCGGCGCAAAAATGCCGAAGCCGCCGGTCTTGGGGACGAAGGTGTCGGTGACATGGAGGATCTGGGGCTGATAGATAATCTCGGAGAATTCCTCCACCTGCTGAGCGACCGCAAACGGGAGGAGATCATTTTAATCGACGAAGCTCTCGAACGGCTGCAGGAGGGAACCTACGGCCAATGTCAGGAGTGCGGGAACCTGATTGAGGATGAACGTCTGGAAGTCCGCCCCTTCGCCCGCTTTTGCACCGCCTGCAAGGCCCGGCAAGAAAAGGAGGACCACCTCAAGGAGGGGGTCGCCAAAGGGAAACTATAAAAATGTGAAAAAAAGAGGTCTGAAAAATTCCAAGACGATTCAAAAAACTCAAATCACGATAATGAACAAGACGCCTCAACCGACACAGACCTTGCCGCAGTTTCCCTCCGCTCTTGAGCTATGGCTGAAGGGCCATTTTAATTTCCGGGTCAATTTCTCAGTAAATTGAAGCCTCAATCCGCAACCAATATCCCTGTTCAGGTCATCGCCCTCAGCCAGGTCATGGATAATTTCCACATCCTTATCCTTTTACCAGATGTGGACCTTGCCACGCCAGGTGTGCTGAAAAACGTTGCGAATCAGATTACCCATGACAAATGCGGACAGAAATCCCGGCAAACTTAACCACCAAGGTTGATGACTCAACAATGCCACCCACCTCTTTATCCTTCAACAAATAGCGCGATTCCCAAACCAGCTGTTCCAGGTCCACCCTTTTTGCGGAAGACACACCTCCGACGCCCTGCTCAGCCAATCAAAGGTTCCGTCACACGAAACACGCATAAAAAAAGGGCTTCATCGGGAGAGGCGCACCAGTTTTTCTCCGGCAGAAAAGCAATGGCCGGCTGCTTTTTCTGTCCATTACAAACCAAAACCACCTTTTTTTATTTAATTCTAAGGGCTTTTCAAAAACCTGGATTCTGGGGTGGAACAAAAGTCACAATATTTCATTTCAAAAGGTTAGTTTTATTCTCAAACTTTTTATTAATTTTTTTCAAACTTTTACTCTCTATTTATCATATAAATTTTTAAAAATATACATATATAGTTTTATAAAAATAATTTGGATTAAATTTAATTTAAAACTTAAGTTTCAAAAATTTTATTTAAAAACATCATGCAATCGAAAATACAACGTTTTGATAAATTAAGATAAAAATAGAAATAAAATCATTTGTTTTAATAATTCTTTTACAAATAAAAAAATTTTATGATTTTGTTATAATTAATTTATGAACTTAAATATAAATTCTAAAAAAAATTTATCAGCAAAATTTTTAATTTTATTTTTTTATTAGCTGAAAAGGGCTTTGCCAAAATTACTTTGGACTGATTTTCTGAACTCGCTTTTTCCAATCTTGTGACTGCTTATGATACCAACTGTCATAGGCACACTTAGAAAGGAGGTGACAGGGTCAAACCACGCTTACACTAGTTGGCGAAAGCAAGAAAATTTTCAGTGATTGTTTCAATGCTCTTCTTTTTGCCGTTGTTGAGACACATCCACTTCATTCAGATGGCAAAACATTTGGGAATTTACACGGTGACCGGATCTCCTGGCGGCAGGGCTGAGGATCCTGAGACCGTGTATGCAGCCAGAATTCATTAAATCAGAAGGCCTTTCATAAAGGAGGAGAAAAATGAAAAGAAACCTATTATTCATGGTGATGGCGTTCCTCGTCGGCTCCACGACAGCGCCAGCCACGCTGCAGGCAAGCGAAGCATTCTGGCACGGCGCTGACATTGGAGATTCCGGGATGGCATATGAGGATATGGAACTCATCCACGATGCCATATTGGCAGGAATGACCGATCTGGCAGCGACGCCCACCGGTTTCCCAACGGGTGACATGGTCAACGATGAACATCGGGGCCTCAGGATCTACGATCCTGACAAAACCTGGGACGGTTATACCCTGCTCAACTGCTTTACAGGCACTGGAACGGAGAAAAACGGCAACAATATCCTGATTGATATGGATGGCAACATCGTCAACGAGTGGACATTCCCGGGGATGGCATACCTTTCGGCCTCAAAAGCATTGCCGGGAGGATACCTCGTCGGCAGTTCGATCGAAGATTATATGGCAGGGGGCGGCAAGTTGACCCAGTTGGATTGGTATGGCGAGGTCATTAAGCAGTGGGATACAAACATGCACCATGACCATGAGCGGGAAGGCAGCCCATGCGGCTACTTCGCCCCGTCTCAGGAACCGCTCGCCTTTGGCGGAAAGGTGCTGGTTCTCGAAAGCAATGATCCGCCTTTTGAGGAGACGACGCATATTTGTGCCAGCAAGCGGATCGTAGACGACACGATCCGGGAGCTGAGCTGGGACGGGGAGGAGCTGTTTCGATGGGAAATATGGAAACACTTCGACCAGCTCGGTTTGGACGAGTGGGCTGAGGCAGGCATTGATCTGGGGCACAATTACCAGGGGCCTGATTTCATGGCGCCCATGTTGCCCGAGGACTGGTCGCACGGCAATGCCGTCGCCTGGGTCGGAAAGAACAAATGGTGGGATAAATACCGCGATGCACGCTTCCACCCTGATAACATCATTGCCGACTTCCGGTCACTCAACATCACGATTATTATCGCCAGGCACCCACATCCGGAAGGCAAGTGGGAGGAAGGCGACATCGTCTGGCAGCTTGGTCCGGACTACTCGACGGCCAGCGACAACTACAAAGTGGGACAGATCATCGGCCAGCACATGGCCCACATGATTCCCAAGAACTTACCTGGCGCGGGCAACCTGTTGATCTTCGACAACGGGGGAGCTGCGGGATACGGTGCGCTTGTTCACGGCCTGAGGGGAGAAGGAGGCGAGCCGCTGGGCACCTGGCCCAACACGTTTCGGATGTTCAGCCGTGTCCTCGAGATCAATCCGCTGACCAAGCAGATCGTATGGGAGTATAAGCAGCCGAAACTGTCCAAGGACCTTAACGGCGACGGCAAAATCCTCGGGAACGAGAAGCTCTTCTTCAGCAACCTCATGTCCGGGGCACAACGCCTCCCGAACGGGAATACCCTCATCACCGAAGCGGACGTTGGGCGCATCTTTGAAGTTACCAATTCCGGCGAAGTGGTCTGGGAGTATGCGCCCACCTGGATCGATTCCTCACAATTCATGGGCGGCGCCGTCTACCGCGCTTACAGAGTTCCGTACTGGTGGGGTCCCAAAGACCTTGCAAAGGGGAAGCATCACCACCGGAAGAAAAAGTAACTCGCAATTGATCCCGACCTCTAGCTGGCAGGTCACCCCGATTATCATCATATAGTTATCGCCGGGCGGGCGAGGCTTGGGCACAGGCCGTCCGGCGATGACGATCCTTCAAACCTATCCATAAAGAGCCGTGACGATAACTCAAATTCAGCCTGAACGGTTCTCCATAATTTTCCCTTCTTGACTTACGCAAAAGTTACGCATATTCTTTCAGAAGAGCTTCTTTTGAAAGGACACATCCATGAAGATCCTCACGCCCAAGCAGAAAAAGGTTCTCGATTTCATCCGCTCCTACAGCGACCGGGCCGGCTACGCCCCCTCCCAGCAGGAGATCGCCGCCGCTTTCGGCTTTCGCTCCCTGGGTACGGTACAGAATTACCTGGTCCGCCTCGAACGTCAGGGATTCCTGGTCAAAAACTGGAACGCCCGGCGCGGCATGCGGGTTATCGCTCCTGAGATAAATGGAACCGAGCTGCCTCTGGCCGGCAGGGTGGCGGCCGGCAAGCCCATCGAAGCGGTGACCACCCCGGATTTTGTCGAGGTGCCTTCGAGCATGGCCGGAAGCGGCGAGAACTACGTGTTGCGGGTGCAGGGAGACTCCATGATCGGCGACGGCATTCTCGACGGCGACCTGGTCGTGGTGCGCAAACAGGCCACGGCGGACAACGGCCAGACCGTTGTCGCCCTCATTCGCGGGGAAGCCACGGTCAAGCGTTTTTACCGCAAGGGCGAACGCATCGAGCTGCACCCCGCCAATCCGACCCTGAGCCCCATCCTCGTCGAAAACGAGGAGGATTTTCACATCGACGGCGTCGTGGTCGGCGTCATTCGCCATTGTTTGTAAACCGGGTAAAAAGAAACCTACAAAGAAGAAACCTGACTACTCGACATGGGCTGGATGCAAATAAAGAGATTTCGAATGGGGTTGGGTTACCCATGGAAAGGTCATTTTCAGCACCGGGGTTGCGGTGCAAGGGGAATAATACTTAAAACTTAACACTTTCAACTTAAAACTTTGTTTATACGGCCCCTGGAATGGGCGACACGAGTCTTTGTGCCGAACAGTTACCGTAAATTAATTCTGTAGGACTTCAATAATGGAACGGGACATCCTGCACCTTGCCATTCCGGCCTTTCCCATCGCCCTGGCCCGGATTGACGATCCCGCCCTGCGGGAACGGCCCGTGGCTGTCGCCGCCGGTGCGTCGGAGCGTGCCGTGATCCAGTCGGCTTCGGCCGAAGCACGGGCCGAAGGGGTTTGCGAGGGGCTCTCGGTGCGCCATGCCCGGGGCCTCTGCCCTGCCCTGACCCTGCTGCCGCCCCAGCCGCACAGAATCCATCAGGGCATGCAGGCCCTGCTCAAAATGACCGCGGCATACAGTCCGGTAAGCGAACCGGTTTCCGGAGGGCAGCTGTTTCTCGACCTCACCGGCTGCCGCAGGCTGCTCGGTCCGGGACGGGACGTGGCCGCCCGCCTCGACCGGGAGATCGCCTCCGGCCTGCGTCTGCAGGGCCAGGTCGGCGTAGCCGGCAACAAGCTGGTCTCCCGCATCGCCGCAGGCTGCCTCGACAAACCCGGCGTCTGCGATGTGCTGCGCGGCGCGGAGTACCCATTTATCGGGCCGCTGCCGGTTTCCGTGCTGCCCGGGGTGGGGGAAGCACGCCGCCAGGTGCTCATGCAGGACCTCAATCTCAGACGCGTGGAGGAGATCGCCGCCCTTTCCCAGAACCAGCTCCGCCTCGCCTTCGGCCCTTTTGCGCCGCTTCTCCACCAGCGCGCCCGCGGTGTCGATCCCTCGCCGGTGCAGCCGCCCAAACGCACACCGCAAATCCTCGAGGAAAGCTTTCTCGTCCGGGAAGAGAACGACGACAACCTGCTTCTGGCCGAACTCTGCCGCCTGGTGGAAAGCTGCGGTCTGCGTTTGCGCCAATCGGAGCGGGAAACGGAGCGCCTTACCCTGACCATCATCTACACTGACGGGGCCGTGGAGAAGCGCAGCTCTTTTCTGCCTGTTCCACTTAACCATGATCTGCTTCTCTATGAAGCGGCCGAAGAGCTGTTCTTCCAGGCTTGCGTGCGCCGTGTCCGCCTCCGCGGCATGCGTTTGCTGTGCGACCGCCTCACCCTTGAGAGCGGCCAGGCCTGCCTCTTCCCGCTTGTTTCCGGCCCCTCCCCCAAGCAGGCCGCCCTTCAGGAGGTCCTTGACCGCCTGCGCGGCCGCTATGGCCGGGAGGCGGTGCGCTGGGGACGCGCCCTTGCCCTATGAGCGGTTTCGTTCACCTACATGTCCATTCCTGCTTTTCTCCGCAGTGGGGCGTCCGCTCTCTTGAAGATATCTGCGCTGCGGCCCGTGAAATGGGCATGGAGTACTTAGCCCTGACCGACCGCAACGGCCTCTACGGCATCCCCCGTTTTTTAGAGACCGCCCGGGAGTTCGGCCTCAAGCCGCTTATCGGCGCCGAGGCCGTCCATCAAAAACGGCGGGCCGTGCTTCTGGTCCGCAATCCGGAGGGTTACGCCAACCTCTGCCGCCTGATCTCGGACCTCCACTGCAGCCGCGACTTCGATCTCGCCAAAGCCCTGAGCGCATACCGCCGGGGCCTTTTCATTGTCAGTGATGATGAGGACCTACTGCGGCCCCTCGCTCGTCAATGCCGGGGAAATATTTACGTGGAACTCTCCCCCGGCCACCGGATGCACCGCGCCCTGGCATTGTCCCGGGAGATGAAGCTGCCGCCGCTGGCCACCAGCCGCGCCGTCCTGCTGGATGAAAACGACTGGGAACTGCACCGGGTGCTCCGGGCCATCGCCCTCAACAGCAAGCTGTCGCGCCTGGCTCCGCAAGAGACCGCCTGCGAAGGGGACCTACTGCTTTGCGAAAAGCGCATGGCCGATTATTTCCCCCACTGTCCCGAAGCCGTTGAGAACAGTCTGCACATCGCCAGAAGCTGTCAAAGCGACTGGGATTTTTCGCAAACGGTGTTTCCCGCGTTCCGCAGTCTCAACGGAGATGAGGCCTTCCGCGAGCTGGAACGCCGCGCCCGCCAGGGCATCACCTGGCGCTACGGAAAAACCAACGCCGCCATCGAAAAACGGCTCGGCAAGGAGCTCGGCATCATCGGAGACAAAGGCTTTGCCCACTACTTCCTGGTCGTGGAGGAAATCGCCAAACAGTCGCCGCGCACCTGCGGCCGGGGCAGCGCGGCGGCCTCCCTGGTCGCCTACGCCCTCGGCATCACCCACGTGGACCCGATCCGCCACAACCTCTTTTTTGAGCGTTTCCTCAACCCCGGCCGCACGGACCCGCCGGACATCGACATCGACTTTCCCTGGGACGAGCGCGACGCCATCCTCGATTTCGCCTTCGGCCGCTATGGCGCGCGCCGTGCCGCCATGGTCGCCAACCAGATCGGCTTTAAAGGCCGTTCCGCGCTACGTGAGGTAGCCAAGGTCTTCGGCATCCCTGATGGTGAAATCAAAAAAGTCACCGAACGCATCTCCGGCTACTGGCATGCAGAACGGATGGCCGATGCCGTGGCCCGGCACCCCCTGTTCCGCGAAGAGCAGCTGAGTGACGACTGGCAGGAGGTCCTGCGCCTGGCCCAACGTCTGAACGGCCAGCTGCGCCATCTCTCCCTCCATTGCGGGGGACTGGTGGTGGTGCCCGACGAGATCTGCGCCTTCGTGCCGGTGGAGATTTCCGCCAAAGGGCTGCCGGTCATCCAGTGGGAAAAGGACCAGGCCGAGGCCGCCGGGCTGGTCAAGATCGATATCCTCGGCAACCGCTCCCTGGCCGTGATCCGCGACACCCTGGCCGCCGTCGAAAAAAACACCGGGATAGTTATCGACTATGCCTCATGGAGACCGTTGGAAGACATAAAAACCCGCCGCCTGCTCTGTTCCGGAGAGACCATGGGCTGCTTCTACATCGAGTCGCCCGCCACACGCCAGCTTTTGAAAAGGATGTGGCTCGGCAATCCGCGGGCCCGTGAATGCAACCTTTTCGAGCACCTCGTCATGGCCTCCTCCATCATCCGTCCGGCGGCCAACACCTTCATCCGCGAGTTCATCGGGCGCATGCGGGGCAAGCCCTGGCTGCCGCTCCACCCCCTGCTCAAGGATGTCCTGGATGAGACCTACGGCATCGCCGTCTACCAGGAGCAGATCACCCGGATGGCCATGGCCCTGGCGAATTTTTCGGCTTTCGAGGGGGACCAGCTGCGCAAGATCATCAGCAAAAAACACAAGGGGAAAAAGCTCGCCGATTTCCGCAAGAAATTTTTCACGGGAGGGCTGGAGAACCACATATCCGAAAAAACGCTGGAGAAAATCTGGGATCAGATCCTTTCCTTCGGGGGCTATTCCTTCTGCAAGCCCCATTCGGCCTCCTATGCCCTGGTGAGCTGCAAATCGGCCTGCCTCAAAGCCAACCACCCGGCCGAATTCATGGCTGCGGTCATCTCCAACCAGGGCGGCTTCTATTCCCCCCTGGCCTACCTCTCCGAAGCCAGGCGCATGGGACTTAGGGTCCTGCCGCCGGACATCAACGAGAGTGACTACCCTTATGCGGGAAAAGAAAAGGACATCCGGGTCGGCCTCATGCAGATCCAGGGTTTGAACCGCCGGGCGGCGGATGACCTTCTTGAGGAACGGAGAGAACATGGGCCGTTTCCAGGTTTTGCGGATTTTCTGCAGCGGGTGAAAATTGACGCGGCGGACGCCGGGCTGCTGATCAAGGCGGGATGTTTCGACGGCCTGGCGGGAATGAAAAAGCGCCCTGCCCTGCTTTGGCAGGTGCTGGCCTTCCAGATGGAAAGGAGAACCTGCGAAAGCCATTCTCTTTTCCAGAAGGCCAGGCCTGTTTTGCCGTCTCCGGCTCCCTATGATCGACAGACGGTGCTGCGCCAGGAGGTGGAAACCCTGGGCATGCTCCTCTCCTGCCATCCTTTGGAACTTTACCGGGACAGAATCCACCGCCTCAAACCGGTTCCGGCCAGGGAACTGCGGCGCTGGACGGGGCGTAATATCACCCTCATCGGCTGGTGGGTGACAGGCAAGACCGTTCAGGACAAAAACGGCCGCCCCATGGAGTTCGTCTCCTTCGAGGACACCACGGCCATCTTCGACGTGACATTTTTCCCCAACGCCTACGCCCGCTTCTGCCGCAAGCTCTGCCGCCATAAACCGTACATCCTCAAAGGCCGGGTCGAAGAGGAATTCGGCGTAGCGACCCTGAATGCTGAGTGGGTGAGGTTTCTGGATTGAAACAACTGGCTAGCTCGCAAGGGGAAAAAGATAAAAACACCAAGTCAAAAAATGTCCTGAAAATCCTAAGAAAATTTTGGACAATTAGGAAACAACTAGTTTGCCGGCAAAAGCAAATATCTGATTTTAAAAGATAATCCGGCCAATAAGATTTTATTGAAGTGAAGGGGCAGCCCTGATGTCAAAAAAGTTTTTCTGATTGTTTTTGGGGGTAAAAAGAAGGGATGATAGAAAATTTCTTACAAACTCTGTTCAATGAGAATGGCCAACCCCAATTTTGAGGTTGGCCATTCGTGGGTCTGAAAATCGGTGATTTACGAGATAGTAAGTGCCTTAAATCGTTTTTTTAAAAGCCCTTCGGAAGAAGGGGATAATATTGATTTTCAAAGTTATGATCCAGGCATATTTTTTTTGGCCCAAGCTTGAAGCTCAAATCGTTTGCTATTTGACCATCTTTATTGAAACTTAGGGAACGAAAAAAATTGGCGAAACGGAACTCACGCCCCATGAAAAAATGTCAGTAAACCGTAAACCCCTAAAAATATTTGCTTGTCTATTGAAAAAGAATCGTATGAACCAGTAAAGACCTCCGCCTGTTTCCGAATTACTAACAGGAAAAACTCAGTTGCCCGGCCATCTGCTTCATATCCGATTCCACCACCCCGGAAGCCTGGACTTCCAGGGCCTCAGCCAAGGTCCTGGCCACATCAAAGGCCCGGCCCGCCCGACATTGATTATGGTAATGTGATTCAAAATCATTCGGTACCCGGAGACTCCAATTAAAATCTCCCATAGTGCCCGGCTGGTTAAAAATCTCCGCGAGGCCCATTAAATCAGGGAAAAACACCGATACATTTTCAGCTGGCGCGACAAACATCTCCACAAACAATTTTTGAGTGAAAAAAGCTTTGTCTTGAACACATCGATTAATAAATTGAGCTCTTTGGGATTCAGCTACTTTTAAATGCTTGGCCAGCAACTCTGCCCGGGAGGCTCGCCAGGAGTCGGGCTGGATATCCACCACGTGCCAAATCGGCTTGGTATCATGCGTCCCGATCATGACCCAATCCTGAGGGCAGGTATTGGTGATCCGGTACAGATCGTTTTCATCGGCCGGATCGGCTTTCTGGGTTACACAGAGCCGACCCAAACCATGTCGCTGCATTGCCGCTTTCAGCGGAGTCGGCCATGTACTCAAAACCTCGCAAAGCACATTGGATTTCGGGAATCCTTTGGTCGCAGCCAACCCTAAAATCAGATCCAGCATCTGCCTGAACCGGTCCTCTTGAGGCGGTGTAATCCGCTGAACAAAGGTATCGGCATATCTTGCTTGAGATAAATCCAACTGTGATTGATCCACCACGGCATAGGCCGCCAGATTCGGATGATCGGCGAAATCGGGTGCACAATTCAAGCGGGCCCCATTTTGGACCGCATGCAGGGGATCGGGGTCATCCGTTCGATACACCCACGGACACACCAACCCATGTGGATGGTCAATACGGAGGCCGTCGTATTCATCAAACATTTTTGAAAACCGGCTTTTAATAAATGCCGCGATATTGCCTTTGGGGTCCAGAACCGGATACCCCCATGGTTGGCCGTCGGGATTGCTGCGGCTGGGGGGCGCCCCCAAAGCGTAATTTTGCAGAAACAAGGGCCGCCACATCCACTGATCCTGAAACGAAAATCCAATTTGGGCATCTCCAAATACGTTCAAGCCCTGCTGCTTTAAAAAGATCCTGAACATCTGATGCTGGGTAGCCACCAGATATTGTCCCAGACAAAATCGATCCACCAACCGTGGCTGGCCCCGAATCAGGCGCTGAATGGTTTGTCTCGCCTGTTCATTGGATTTGAATAGATCGGCTTCCGGCCAATTTCGCCAATTGTCCGTGCCATATAGTTGCACGAGGATATCATGGGCACATTCGCGACTGAACCAGCCCAATAAATCCGTGAGTTGCTGTTGACGATAGCGGATAAAACGTTTGGCCGTTGGATGATTCCGTTGCAGAAGCTGCTGCATCCGTTTGAGTGCCAAATCCAACAATCGCTTTTCAAACACCCAAGCCCGTTCAAAATGGGCGCGATTGGTATCAAAGGCGGGCAAACCCGCTACCAAAGTATTAAAATCCTCGGGATAAAACAGCCCCTCTAACTGTGGATTTTCCAAAAGCGTCCGAAACGATAGGGACAGCGTATTGCGAGAAAAAACCGTGCCACTATAAGGCGATCGATCCGCCGACGTGACGCGACCTTGTGGCCCCAACTGAATGGCATTAAACCCTAAAGATTTGGCAAATTGAATAAAAGATTTTGCCCCGTTGGAATACGGACTCCCGTATCCCATTTCCTCATCGGGCAACGACGGAAAACTCATATCGTGAACGGTTAATACGAATCGTTTTTTACCGAGATATTGAAGAGCTTTTTGAATCATAGTAAGTCGACAGGAAATCGCTTTTTCGGGGGGGGCGCGCTTTTGGCGCCGCAGGGAGCCACAGCCGGGGTGGGTGATGTGAAATCGACCCACCGAATGGCTTTCTGTATTTAATGCACCCACATTTCTTTGTCAAATAAAAACCCCTCGCCGGAGAGGGTGATTTTTCGTTGGTTTTTTACCCGGTTTTTGACGCACCGGTTCACCCAACGTCTCCCTTATTTTTCAAGGCATTTCCTCCTGGTCCTGGACGGAATCTGCCGGTGTTATATATTCGGCATTATTCAGAATTCGTGCCTTACCTTCCCCTTTCGTCCCGCATCCGATTGGAAAATCAACTAAAAAATTGTTCAGGTCGTTCCTTTTTTCTGAAAATTCGTCTCAGATTGTTTGGGTAGGTTGAAATGGTCAATGCCTGACGCAGGGGGAATGAAGAATTCTAAAAAATTTTGGATAAAAAAACACAGGGGGCTCCCGAACTTTATTTTTTAGGAATTTTCTGAAATTCCGGATAGAGTTGAGATGTGAAGCCCAGGAATGTGCTTGACGAACTCGGCGCTAGGAGTGTGTCGGACTTGGGGGATCGTTACGAGAAAATGGGGAATCGAGGGCAGATTTTCGCAAATTTGAGAGCGAACAGCGGGACTATTTGTCGAAAATTTGCGGCAATATGGACCGATTTACTTTTTTCGCAGTAGATTCATGCCTAAGTCCGACACACTTCTAAAAACCCGGCATAAAATATCCGTTTTTTGAATGACCAACAAGGAGAGAAAGCAATGAAAATCGGGTTTATCGGCTTAGGCATTATGGGCAAACCCATGAGCAAAAACCTGCTCAAAGCGGGGTACCAACTGGTCATCGTGAACCGTAACCCTGCCGTGACCAAGGAACTCGTTGCTGCCGGGGCCGAGGCGGTGAACTCCCCTCGGGCGGTTGCGGAAAAAACGGACATCATCATTACCATGCTGCCCAATTCACCTCAAGTGAAAGAGGTCGTGCTCGGTGAAAATGGCATTATCGAGACTGCCCGGCCGGGTACGGTAGTCATTGATATGAGTTCCATCGCTCCGTTGGTCAGCCGCGAGGTCGCCGCGGCGCTGGCTGAAAAAGGCGTTGAAATGCTCGATGCCCCGGTCAGCGGCGGCGAGCCCAAGGCCATTGACGGCACCCTGTCCGTGATGGTCGGAGGCAAGAAAGAGGTTTTCGAAAAATGCTATGACATCATAAAGACCATGGCTGCTTCGGTGGTTCTGACAGGCGATATCGGCGCCGGCAATATTACCAAACTCGCCAATCAGATCATCGTCGCCCTCAATATCGCGGCCATGTCCGAAGCTCTGGTGTTGGCCACCAAGGCCGGCGTCGAGCCGGAGCTGGTCTATCAGGCGATCCGGGGCGGCCTGGCCGGCAGCACGGTACTCGACGCTAAAGCCCCCCTGGTCATGGACCGCAGGTTCAATCCCGGTTTCCGCGTCAATCTCCATGTCAAGGACCTGGCCAATGTTCTGGAGACCTCCCATGAGATAGGAGTCCCCCTGCCCCTGACGGCCTTGGTTATGGAAATGATGCAGGCTATGAAGGTGGACGGCATGGGAGAGCTGGATCACGGTGCCTTGGTGCGTCATTATGAAAAACTCGCCCAGGTCGAAGTCAAGCGCTGAGCCAGGGGAAAGGGTTGTCGGCCTAGTGGCCTCCGCTCCGGTTGGGGCAAATGCTGAGTCGATCAATGCCCAGCTATCCGGCGCAGCTCAATGGTCGATCAGGATGATGCGCATGTCCATGACATTGGTGTTGGTCGGGCCGGTCTTAAAAAGGTCTTCAAGATTTGCAAAAAAATGATAGGAATCGTTGTTATTGAGGTAATGCCGGGGATCAAGGCCGGCTGCCTCCGCCCGGGCAACGGTCATTGCATCAGCGAACGCCCCAGCCGCATCGGTAGGGCCATCCGTCCCGTCGGTCCCGGCACTGAGAACCAGGATACCTTCAAGGCCCGCCATCTTAAGAGCAGCAGCGAGGACAAACTCCTGGTTTCTGCCTCCCTTGCCACGCCCCTGGAGTTTAACTGTCGTTTCCCCTCCGGAAAGCAGGCAGGCGGGCGTCTTCAGCGGATAACCGTGGAGCCGGATTTCCCTGGCAATAGCCATATGGTTGACAGCCAGATCACGGGTATCCCCTTCGAACATCGAAGACAGAAGCAGGCAGTTATAGCCCAGCTTCTCTGCCATGATCCGGGCCTGCAACAGGGCGTCGAAGTTACTGGCCACGATCAAATTTTGGGTTCGATCAAAAAAGGCCTCGCCAGCTTTCGGCGTCTCCGGCACCTCACCCCTGATCCCGGCCCCGAGGTAATCCCGGACGTTCGCCGGGACCTGATCTCCAATCCCATATTTGTCAAGAATCGCCCGGCAATCGGCAAAGGTTTTCAAATCAGGTACGCACGGGCCGGAAGCAATACTGTCGAGGTCATCCCCAATCACGTCCGAAAGAATCAGGGTTATCAGCGTCGCCGGATGGACAGCCCTCGCCAGGCCACCGCCCTTGATTACCGAAAGATGCTTTCTGATCGCGTTAATTTCGTGGATTGTCGCCCCACAAGCAAGCAGGACGCGGGTCGTCGCCTGCTTATCTTCCAGGCTGACCCCTTCGACTGGTAGGGGCAAGAGGGCCGACCCACCACCCGAGATCAGGCAGATTACCAAAGTCTTTTCATCGGCCGCACTGGCCAGCTCGAAAATTTCCCGGGCTGCATCGAGACCATTTGAATCCGGGACCGGATGCCCAGCTTCACAAATTCTGATTTTTTTCAGTGCTTCGAGATGTCCGTATTTGACCGTGATAAGTCCGTCATCGATGCGGTCGCCGAGTATCTCCTCAATCGCCAGTGCCATTGAAGCCCCCGCCTTGCCCGCACCAATCACGACGACTTTTTTAAACTTGCCGAGATTGTAACGCGCCTCCCCGACCCTGAGCGTTTCCCCCTCAAGGTGGCAATGACGCTTGATTGCCGCACCGGGTGCAACGGCCTCAAGACCGGCCCGGAAGATCGCTACGGCGTCACTGCGTTGTTTGGATGGCCCCATTTTCCTTCTCCCCCGGATGGCGGAACAAATTTTTCAGCCCTGGCCGCGAATGGCTTTGTCAGGTGCCTGTCAGTGCGACGGCCCGATCATCTGCTCCGGCAACCAGGTGATGATGCCCGGAAAAATCGTGCAAAGCAACAAAACGAACATTATGATGACGACAAAGGGCGAGACACCCTTGATGATATCGGCCATGGTAAGCCCCAATTCATTCGGAGCAGTCCCTTTAAGCACAAAGATCGACATGGCCATGGGGGGCGTTTGAAAGGCCATCTGTAAATTGATGCAGATCATCATTCCGGCCCAGAGAGAATTAAACCCGAGTTCGGCCATAATCGGAGTGAAAATCGGAACAATAATAAAAACAATGCCGATCCATTCAATAAACAACCCGAGAAGAAAAACAATCAGCATTATCATGGCGAACGAAGCCCACTTGCCTCCCGGGATGGCAAGAATGGCTTGTGAAACCACCTCACCGGAGCCAGCGCTCATGAATACCCCGACAAAGGCATAACACAGTGCAGCAATCATGACGACGAAAGCGCTGACCCGCAAGGTTTCCAGAGATGCGTGCTTGAGCAATCCGAAACTGAACTTGCCGTAGGCCATGGCCAGCAGTACGGTAGCCAGGCAACCAACTGCGGCAGCTTCGGTCGGTGGCGCAACCCCCGAAAATATGGTTCCGAGAACCGCGAGGATCAGCAGCACCGGCGGGACCAGGGACTTGATTAATCGCCACACTTTCGCCATTGAAAAAGGCGTGAGCTGGTCTGCAGGAATCGCAGGCCCCAGTTCCGGGTTGATCCAGCAACGGACAAAAACATAAGTGACATAAAAAAATGCCAGCAGCAACCCGGGGAATACCGCGCCCATAAACATTTGACCGATTGATATCCCCGCCTGAGGGCCGTAGACGACCAGCATGATACTGGGTGGAATCAGGATGCCCAAGGTCCCGGCGGCCACTATTGAACCGGCAGCCAGGGGTTTGTTGTAGCCGCGGGTTACCATCGGACTTAGCGCGATCAGGGTGAGGATCGTCACCGAGGCGGCAATGACTCCCAGGCAGGTCGCCAGAATCGTACCGAATATGATGGTAACAATGGCGAGACCGCCCCGAAGCCGGCCAAGAGCCTCATAAAGGCTTTCGTAAAGGTCTTTGGTTATCCCTGAATGTTGTAATATAACCCCCATGAAGGTAAACAGCGGAACAGCAAGGTATGGATAGTTGAGCGACAGATCATAAAAGCGGCTGTACAGGATATGAAATGTCGTGGTCGGACCGAAGACCAGAATGCCGACGATAAAGGAGACACTGCCAATAACAAAAGCAATAGGGAAACCCGTCAATACCAGAGTAAAGACGCCACCCAACATCAGGAACGCTACGAGTTCGGCACTGAGTTCAAGCAATTTCTTCACCCTTTATTATTAAATAGAGGTCACGAATAAAACGGGCCAGTCCCTGGAGGATGAGCAACAACAGGCCAACAGCAAACAGGGTGCGGTAAGGAGCGGCCGGTGGATACCAGAAGCTGGTGAACATGACTTCGTGGATTTTCCAGGCTTTGACAGCCCAGGTAACGGCCAGTTTAAACATGATGATCATCAGCGGGAAAAAGAAGAAAAGCGAACAGATTACGTTGACAATGGCTTTGGTTCTCGGAGAACCATGCATGTAGAACAGATCGACCCTGGTATGCGCATCATGTTTAAAATTGTAGGAAGCCCCCAGCATATAGATGACCCCGCCGGCCATACACATGGTGTCGTAAGACCAGATTGTCGGAGAATTGAAAAAATGCCTTGCAATCGCTTCGTAGGAACCGGCAAAAACCAGAACCAGCGCGAACCACTTTCCGATTTGCCCGGATTTTTCACTCATCCAGTCTATCGCCTTAAGAAATTTGCTTAACCCAGACATCTATTTCTCCCGCCCGGTTGGGGTTGTGGCTGAGCGCCCACCCGATAAAGGGTGGGCGCCTTTTGGGTCTGCTTAAAATTTTACTTGATTGCGTTGTAGGCCTCACCAAACGACTTCATCGAATTATAAATCTCGGCAAAAATCGGTGATTCGGACTTGGATTTTTCCGCATAAAACTTGTCTGCTTCCGCCTGGAGGGCATCCTCGATCTCTTTAGGCACTTTGAAGACCTGATTTCCGGCCGCCTTGAACTTATCCACCGCCTTGATCGACTCGTAAACGAGATACTCGTGCTGGTCCTGGGTGAATTTGGCCACGACCGCTCTAACCGTCATTTTCAGGTCGTCCGGCAGCTCGTTCCAGGCTTTCTTGTTGACAAAGACAACCTGGGGATCGCTGGGCGCCCGGCTGGGAGAAAGGTAGACGTAAGGGGCGACTTCGTTGAAATGCATGTTCCAGTTGGATGCCAGGGTCGAATATTCGAAGGCGTCAATGGTGCCACGCTGCATGGCTTCATACAGCTGGCCCCCGGGGATGATGACAGTTGCCGCGCCCATGCGCTTGAGGATTTCACCGCCATCGCCCATGCAGCGGGCTTTGAGCCCTTTGATATCCTTCAACGTTTCAAGCTTCTTTTTGGAGTGGAAAAAAACTTCTTCGGGCAATGGGGACAATGCGCCCGGAAAAGTAATGACATTGTAACCCCCCATCATTTTATTGAGCAGATCCGCACCACCGCCGTAATCGAACCAGGTCCGCAACGCCTCACCCGGCAGACCACCCGGTCGGGAGCTGATCAAACCGGCGGCGGGCCACTTGTCGAGATTGTACATCGGGCAGGTATAGCCCATCTGCAGAACCCCCTGGTCGATGGCATCCACCTCCTTGTAGGCGGGCACGATGGACCCGCCAACAAAAGGCTTGACCGTCAAACGACCACCTGTTGCCTCGGTAATCGCGTTACAGAGCTTGTCATGATATATCTGGGAGGGGTCGGAGGCCGGTCCATGACCGGAGGATTTCCAGATGATCTTGCCGTCTTTGGCCGCGAGACTGCTCGAAGCCATCACCAGAACCAGAGCCACGCTTGCCAGTAGCGCCAACCAAACAACATTTTTACTCCAGCGGATACTCATCTTTTAACCTCCTTTTCGTTTGATGTGCCCACCCCGAAAAAACATTTGTTGAAACGGTCGGACACGGAAAAAATAATCAGGCAATAAACAGGGAACTGCCGGTTCGGTTGTGAAAATAGTTATTGTTCGACGTGGCCATCCGCTCCATGGCGGACTGGCCGGTACAATGGGAGACACCGACCACCTTGAACTTCTCGTCACCGAGGTAATCGAGCGATTCGGCAAGGCTTGCCTCGCTGGCCTCGACCAGGTGAGTTCCACCCAGGACCCCATAAATTGGACGCTTAAGCAGCTTGACGACCGCATCAAGCATGTTTTTCATCCCCGGATGGGAGCAACCCAGAAGTACCACGAGGCCCTGCGATGTATCGATCGCAAGCAGGACCTCGTCGTCGAAGGGGTCCGGAAGAAAAGTATTGCCCCTGCGGACCCTGAAGCGCTGGTTGATTACCTCATCCCGATGAACGCGGGGGAAATCGGTGACCACATAGACCCCGGGGATGATTTCGGAAAGGGGCTGGTGGACAAAATGGTAGGGGATCAGCTTTTCTTTGAGGTACTTTTCGTCGAAATTGTTGCCGAGGTATTCATAGGCATTATTGCGGAAGCCGTACTTTTCTTCAAAGAACCCTCGCCCCATGCTCAACTGAAAGCTGGTAGTAAGCTCGGTCAGCGCACGCAGGCCACCGGAGTGATCGTAGTGGCCATGGCTTAGAATGACATGTTCGAGCGCAGAAAGATCGATGCGCAACTGTTCGGCATTGTCAATAAAAGCCCCCGACTGGCCTGTATCGAAGAGAATGCAGTGACCATCCTTCTCGATACAAAACGAAAGACCGTGCTCAGTCTTCAGGGCATGATGTTCACCGGGGCTGTTTTCAATCAGGGTGGTGATCTTGACCGCCATCCGTCTTTTCCTCCGTGTCTCGAAGCATCTGGGCCTGCACATCCCGGTGAGCATTGACCAGATGCCGGGTCATTGCCTTTTCTGCGGCAACAATCCGGTGGCGCTGGACAGCTGCCAGAATAGCTCTATGTTCGGTAATCGTTTTTTCTATCCGGCCGGGGGTATAGAGGCTCGAAATCCAGCCATTTGGCAGGGTGGTGGTCATCGATTTCATCAGTACGTAGAGGGTATTGTTCTTCGAAGATTCAGCAAGAAAACGATGGAACTGGCGGTCGCAGCGAATCACTTCCTCAATGTTGTTTTCCGCGGCATACTTTTCAAAAAGCCGACAGGCCTCCTCCATCTGGGTGGTATCATTGGCGTCTGCATTCTTTGCAGCAAGGCTCGCAACTTTCGGTTCAATGATCAGGCGAACCTCGAAGTTGTCATTGATCGACTGTTCGTTGTTTTTCAGCCAGGCGGTAAAAGCCTTGAACTGCCTTCCCCGCGGTTCTTCAATGAACACCCCTTTACCATGGCGGATTGTCACTTGACCTGAAGCTTCGAGCATCTTTAAGGCTTCGCGAATAGACGAGCGGCTGACTCCAAGCTTTTTGGTAAGAACGTTTTCCGAATAGAATTTTTCCCCGGGCTTGAAACCTTCCTTTGCAATCATCTGTTTGATGACGTCTATAATGCTCTCTGACAGACGGACTTTTTTGATTGAATTCATTGAGGGCTCGAACGTAAGAAAATGAAAAACTTCTCATCAGATGTCTGCTCATCAGACAAGTTAAAAATAGCAGTTTAGAAAGGATTGTCAAACTAAAATGCAACGAGCATCTTTCTACCCTCCTCCACAATAAATTTTTTAAACCTTTCAAAACACTAAACACGGCAAACGGATACCTCAACCCAAAGAAAGTTTTCCAATGGCATTTCTCCAGCTTTTCGTTACCGGATCAAAGCCTATAAAATCATTTGTGTAAATCGCCACAGCCGGTTACAACACATAATCTCAGGAGAAACTGATGGCCCTACCCAAAAATCTGCTCGACGTTCTGATGAAGGATTACAAGAATCCTGAAGACCTTATCGGGGGCACAGGGCCCCTGAAGCAACTTACTAAAAAACTGCTGGGGCGAACCATGCAAGCCGAGATGACTGAACATCTTAGGTATAAAAAGCATTCGGGGACATTCTATATTCCCCGTCGAGGACACCACGGCTATCTTCGACGTGACCTTTTTCCCCAACGCCTACGCCCGCTTCTGCGGCAAGCTCTGCCGCCACAAACCGTACATTTTGAAAGGCCGGGTCGAAGAGGAATTCGGCGTGGCGACCTTGAATGCCTAGTGGGTTGGGTTTTTGGACTGAAAAAGGACTATCTCACGAGGGGGGAAAAGATGAGAGCGCCCAAGCAAAGGATGTCCAAAAAATCCTAAGGAAATTTTGGATACCATTATGAAACAACAAATAAGACGGCCCGACCGATTGCAATCGGTCGGGCCGTTTGGTGTTCTAGAAAAGGTGTATTGTCAGAAAACGAATTTTCCCTTGAGAAGAGAAGTTTCTATCACCAGCCACGAAAACGAGGCCAATATTCCATTTGGTTTTTAGAATTTGCAGGCAATAGATGGTAGCCATCAAATTGAGTTGCCGTTGCACAGGCATGATTAGGCAAGATACGCAGTCGGGTGCCGACCGGCAACACTGGTATTTTTGCCACGCTGCCAGGACGAAGAGCAATAATTCCATGTTCCTGGTTTGCCATTGTAACAATGAGATCCTGAAGTACATGGCCATCAACATCACAAACGATGCCGTACCCCTGATCGATGGTCTGATCCTTCGTGCCTCGATCACTGGACAGAGCCATCCATCCGGCATCGACAATGACCCAGCCACGTTCGTTCTGATGTCCAATGACTGTCGTCAGCACGGAAAGTGCAATATCATCAAGCATGCACACACCAATGCCAGCCATCACCAGATCGAAAAACACAAATACGCCGGCACGGAGCTCTGTTACTCCTGAAAGATCGCTTGCAAAATGAGCTGTAGGTGTCGAGCCTACGCTGACGACAGGACACGGCAATGCCGCCCCCCGTAAAATTTTTGCGGCAGTTACCGCTGCAGCTCTTTCACGTTCAGCGAAGGCTGCCAGCTCCTCTGCCCCTTTTGCATGATAGCTTTCTCCGGCATGCGTCAGCACTCCTCGCAACTCTGCGCCACCTTCATGGAGCATGCGGCCGATGACAGCAATTTCCGGATCGTCCCCTTTCAGACCGGAACGATGTCCGTCGCTGTCAATTTCAATCAGTCCAGGGATCGGATCCCCGGAACGCTGCGAGGCTTCAACAATTGCCAAAGCTTGGTTTTTAGAATCCAGTAAAACGCTCAGGTCACAGCCTTTGGCGCGAAGCTCCAGCACGCGATTCAATTTGTCCGGGGAAATCCCCACCGCATAAATCATGTCTTTAACACCTGCCTCAGAAAAAACCTCCGCTTCTTTCAAAGTGGAAACGGTGGCGGTGCCATTGTTGTCTTTCAACAGGCGCTTCGCGATCTCAACACACTTCGCCGTTTTCAGGTGAGGGCGAAGCGAAACACCCAGCTTATTTGTATGTGACCTTAATCTGATGATGTTTCGATTCATTTTCCTCTCGTCGAGGATCAAGCAAGGTGTCGACAAGTGATTTAAAGTCGTTGCTCCAGCCATAGCCTTTTCCTTCAGGGGCAGGGGAAAACCGTTCACTTTTCTTCAGACGGTTTCTGGTCAGCGATTTGATTTTCCCAATTTTGCAGAAATCTGCATAAAATTTCTATCGTCAATTTAGCGCGAGACAGGAGCTAATTTCCAGAAAAGAACGTCTTATATATTCTGCCTTTTGAGAAAAGCCCCGGCCTGCTGGCCGAGGGCTTTTCGTGTTTTACAAGGGCTAAAATCTCAGACTCGAAATATAATTGCGTTTTCCAACAGAGGAAGCTTTTTTATTCTCAACTGACGAGAGAAGTGATCTTCAGTAGTGATCGCCTCAACTTCTGCTAACCCAAAGAATCTGGCAAAATTCTCAAGAGTGCGAAAACTGTAGCAGGAACGCACGTTTTGTTCTGGAGTGAAATAAGACTCGGGTGGAACTTCTTTCAAAATCATGGGGAAGGCACTCAGAAAATGATCCTCGTAGAAGGTGTTGGGTCTCCAGTCCTTTCCATACCTGTGCAACAGGTAGAGAGTAAAGAGGAAGGACTGTTGGATGAACCCAAGTTCCGGATACCGGTCTCGGTATGCCCAATTGAACTTCAACGTGCCAGAACAGAAAAGTTGAGGGTAAATACCTGCCATTCCTGATACTTCCAGAAATTTACGGAAATCGCGACTAAGAATAAATCTCCCACGATTTTTCCTGATCAGCCCCGCCAACTCAGCAATTATTCGTGTGACATGCAGGTCGGTGAAATCGTCCTCCTTGTTAATATTTCCAAAACGGGTATTCTCACGATAGGTTTCTTCCCCCCAGTAGGCCAGCGCCGTCTCGCGACAAAAATTCCGCGGTAAATTCCCCTTCGCGGTTGGCTTTAATCCCTCCTTCCCGATCGCCTCTGCCAGCAACTGGAAAAGGGTCATGATCGGTGCGGCTGGTTCCACCGCCAGATTTTCCGGAAAGGATACCAAGTCAGGAGATTCGAAAGGAAAGTGAAGAAAACGATGCATTTGTTCCGGGGATAAACCGGCGAAATCCTCACGTGACGCCTGGTTACGCTGATTCATGTATTTGGAAAGAAAGGCGTTCATTTCTTCCAGAGAGGCAAATTCTTTTCCCTCCAGAGTCTGACGGACTTCTGCAAGTACATCAGCAGGTATTTCAAGTTGGCTGGGAGTTTGCCGACGTTCGAGACAGCACTTTTTGTATTTCTTACCACTACCGCAAGGGCAAGGATCGTTTCTGCTGATTTTCATGTCAACTGCCACAAGTTATCAAGAAGGCAAATATGAAAATAGGTCACAGCCGTCAGCTGGGACTTTTTAAAGTGTTTAAAAACTGGCGTAAAAAAAGACAGGATCCCTCGATTATATCATCTGGGTGGTCCTGTTACTGCTTTCAGAAAGCAAAATTTTCTTTATGCTGATTTTACTGTCTGAAATCAGGTGACTTGTGGGGCAAAAAACAATGTAAAAGAGGGTTGCACATGGCCAGCGGGAATTCATAATCCCGACCACTTTGCATGGGGTGAATAAAGTAGAAAACATACGTCTTTACCATTTGACAATCGGTAAAGAATATTTTATCGTTACTTTAAGCCGAAAGTAAAGGAGGCGTTATGCCAAAGGTCAGTGCAAAGCGGCAAATTACCTTGCCTATAGGTCAGTGTGAAGCCCTGGGAATTGAACCAGGGGATGAAGTGGAAAGCTTTGTGGCTTATGGGCAATTGACTATTGTAAAGAAGCAGAAAGGGGCTGCTAGGGGCGTCTTAAGGCATGTTCAGTGGGACCCTTCCATGACCGATGAGGAGTCATTGGAGAGCGCCCTGTAATGATCGCAATAGATACCAATGTGCTGTTGCGATATCTGCTTGAGGATGATGCCCATCAGTTTGAAAAAGCGGTTAAATTGATTTCGGGGCAGCAGAAAGTTCTGGTCACTGATGTAGTGCTGGTTGAAACGATCTGGACACTGCGAGGGAAAAAGTACCAGTTGAACAAGAACGATCTGGTGGCTGTTATTCAGGCGCTGTTTCAGGAGACGAACATCAGGTTTGAAGATGGCCAGGCCGTATGG
>JAFGRU010000052.1 GCA_016934985.1 Deltaproteobacteria bacterium | reverse complement strand
GAGGTCTCTGATTTTGTGTTTGTTGCATCATGACAGAACCGCCACAGAAAGAATGTAAAAGTTTCGTAATTGAATTTTTGTGCGAACCTCAAATTCGAATGCTGGTTACAAACTGTCTCATTCGCCACCCTTTTTCAGACGTGAAAATGGCCCTACCTGAAAACGGTGGGGCCATTCTTCCTTTTTGGGAGACCCGATAAAAAAGTCGGAGGCACGTTTTCTTATTGAACGCTATATTTCAGACATCCTGTTGACGGTTCTCTTTATAAAGACGATAAACAGAAGCCCGGCTGATACCGTAGTGCTCTGCAATTTCAACTTTGCTGCATCCGGGTGCCTCAAAATCTTTAACCAAATCCTGGATGTCCTGCTGGGTCAATTTGGGTCTGGCACCAAATTTCACGCCCCGGGAAATGGCTTTCAAACGGCCTTCCTTTGATCTTTCCCGGATAAGTTCTCGCTCGAACTCCCCAATGGCGGCGAGAATGTTGAACTGCAGCCGGCCATACATGGTTGTGGCGTCGATTCCCTGATCCAGAACAACAAGGTCTACTTTTTTACTCTCAAGCCTTTGAACAATTCCGGCCAAATCAACCACTGATCTTGCCAGGCGATCAAGTTTGGTGACCACAAAAACATCTTCATCCCGGACAAAATCCAAGGCCTTCAAAAGTTCAGGCCGACATTTCGTAGAACTGCCAGATGCCTTTTCATGGTAAATACGATCACAGTCGGCAAGCCTGTCCAGCTGCACATCAAGTCTTTGTCCCGCGGAACTCACTCTTGCATATCCGATTCTCATTCCCATGATAACCTCCTCGTTTCTTAGAGTTTGAAAAGTAAACAAAAGAAGTCAGTAAAATTTAGCCAATAATGATTATTTCCGCGCAGGCTGAAAAACTTCCCTTTGGACAAAAAATGGTTGAATTATATGTACATCGTGCATACAATTAAATTATGAAATTCCAGTGGGATCGCGACAAGGCCAAAAAGAATCTGAAAAAGCATGGTATAGACTTTGCCGATGCAGTGATTGTTTTTGAAGATGACATGGCTTTGACGATGGAAGATCCTGACGCCGAAGGGGAACCACGATTCGTTACAGTGGGAAATGATGCTCTTGGTCGGGTTGTGACTGTGGTTTACACATGGAGGGAGGAGGATATCCGCTTGATTTCAGCCAGGACGGCGACAAAAAGAGAAAGGCAAGCCTATGAAGAAGAAACCTGAAATGCGCGAGGAATATGATTTTAAGGATGCTCGACGGGGTCCGATTTCCCGGGTTGAACCCGGCAAGACCAGAATTACTATCCGGATTGACACCGATATTTTAAACTGGTTTCGGGCTCAAGCTCATGAATCTGGCGGTGGGAATTACCAGACTCTTATCAACCAGGCTTTACGGGATCATATTGAAAAGAAGGACAAGGATCTGGAAGAAGTAATTCGTAAAGTCATGCGGGAAGAGCTTCATAAAGCGGCGGGATGAGCAGTCCTTCAGAAAGCTTGTCAAAAAGAGAGTTAGCCATTCCTCAAGGACAAAAACCTCCTCCTTTTTTTATTTTGCTATCCACTTTTTGTAAAACACGAAAAACCCTCAATCACCAAAGCGGAGCCTTTTCTCACAAGGCAGTGTTCATATGAATCTCGCAATCCTCCCTTATTTTAGTCTCCCAAAATAATCTGGAACAAATTCCAAGGCACAAAAACCTTTAACTTGCCATGTCATCAGAGTAGTATAAAAAATCATTAAAATTGATGGGTTTTCTGGAGAGGCGAAGAATGAACGCAACTCGAAGGCAAAAAATCCTCACTTAGGAAGATGGGCGTTCTTGGTGGCCGTGGGGTCGAACTTCGGGTATCGGATAATGGCGTATTTCCTGGCGCTGAAAAAGGGGGTTAATTTACGGAAGGTGAGGTTGATTTATGAAAAAGGGTCTGGCTTTGACCTAGAAAATTATCCTGCCCGGACCAAGACAAACATTCAAGCGGAAAAACCCCTTCGGAGTTATCCCTTCATCCATAAATTTTCATGAACCTTTCCCCCTAAAAGATTGAATTAAAGTGGTGAATTCGTCGGCCGGCAAAGGTTTGCTGAAAAAATAGCCTTGGTATTCGTCGCAGCCGCACTGGGCGAGAAAATCAAGCTGTTCCCGGGTTTCCACCCCTTCGGCGACCGAGCGGATTCCCAAATTGGTGGCAATGGCAATGATGCTCTGAATAATCGCAGCGGCACTTCGGTCAAGGATTGCATCGTCAATGAAGGACCGATCGATCTTGAGACAATCCACCTTGTATTTCCTGAGACTGCTGAAATTGGAGTAACCGGTGCCGAAGTCGTCCAGATGCAGCTCAAGACCCAAATCCTTGAGTTCGGCCATAATTCTCAGGCTCGTGTTAACATTCTCCAGAACCATACTCTCCGTGAGTTCCAAAGCGATCATCAAGGAATCGACGTCTGTCTCAGTCAAAATGTCGGCAACCTGCTGGACAAAATTTTCCTGCCGAAACTGTGCAGCCGATACATTTATGGATATCCTCCCCGGGGCAAGGTTGGTGTTTTTCCAAGTTCTGGCCTGTCGGCAGGCTTCCTTCAAGACCCATGCGCCCAAAGGCAGGATCAAACCGGATTCTTCCGCAACCGGGATGAAATGGTCGGGTGGGATTAATCCTTTTTGCGGATGCTGCCAGCGCACCAGGGCTTCGCAGCCCAGGACACTACCGCTTTGCATGTCTACCTTCGGCTGATAATGGAGGATAAGTTCATCATTTTTGAGCGCCTCCCGCAAGCCAGCCTCAATATTCAGTTTTTCTTTTGCCTCCGTTTTCATGCGCGGGGAAAAATAGCGAAAAGTATTACCTCCTGCCAGCTTCGCCTGGTACATTGCCAAATCCGCTTTTTTGATCAGGTTTTCCGGGTTGTGGGCGTCCTTGGGGTAACAACAGATGCCGACGCTGGAATGGATCTCTAGTTCATGGTGGTTTATTTTCATGGGCCGGGACAGCTTTTCCTGTATTTTTCTGGTGACGGTTCCGACATCCGCCATTTCAGCGACTTCGGCCAGAACAATGACAAATTCATCGCCGCCAAATCTGGCTACGGTGTCGCACTCCCGAACGGATATTGACAGACGCCGGCCCACTTCTTTCAACAATACATCTCCCCATCTGTGACCGAGGGTGTCGTTGATCCGTTTGAAGCGATCCAGATCAAGGAGGAGCACCGCAACAATCCTCTGAGATCGGGTTGCATAGTAGATGCTTTGATTGATTCGATCCTCCAGAAGACTGCGATTGGCCAGGCCAGTCAATAAATCGTGGGTCGCCTTGTGTTTGAGTTCTTCTTCATCCCTTTTCCGCTGGGTAATATCATTGATAATCCCGACAAAATGAGTCGTATAGCCAACCTTATTCTGCACGGGAGAGATTTTCAGCTCATTCCAAAATGAACTGCCGTCCTTCCGGAAATTACGAATCTCGGCCTCGGATTCTTTTCTCTCTTCCAGTGCCCTCGATATTTTGATCAACCCTTTTTGCGCCAGATCATTGCCCGCCAGGAAGCGAGGGTTCTTTCCTAGGATTACATCTTTTTCGTAGCCGGTGATTTTTTCAAAAGCTGGATTGACATAGGAAATGGGAAGGTCAGGTTGGGTTGCATCGCAGATCATGATGCCGTTGCTGCTCGCCTCTATGGCCTGGTAGCTGATATTTAAGTCTTCCTGCGCTAGCTGATTTTCCTTTTTGGCTTGTTCCCACTCACTAATATCAAAACAAATGCCGCCGATGGCGGTTCCCTGGCCGAAAACCAGAGGGAATTTCGAGACAAGAAAGGTGCGGTCACTTCCAAAAACCTTTACAGTCTCCTGAAACTGGGTTGGATGGTTCGTGGTTAACACCGCTATGTCATTCTCAATCATTTCTCCGTCATTAATCCCTGGAACCATCTCTTGAATGGTTTTTCCAATCCATTTTTCCACCGGGGAGCCGAATCCCTCTTCATATCGTCTGTTTACGAAAAGGAAACGGCTCTGGGCGTCCTTAATAAACGCAAAGGCAGGGAGGTGTTCCATGAATGCAGCAAAGCGGGCTTCACTTTTTTCTACTTTTTTAAGCGCATCATCATTAGATGAAAAAGACCGGCGAAGGAGAAGAAAGAGAAATCCCGATACAACTACTAGGAAAAAAAACCCCTTGATTGTTTGCCCCCAATGGGAATATTCACCGGTCTCGACAATATAGAAAAGGAGGTTGTCGGAAAGAAGAATCCAGGAGACGGAAAGAAGAGCAAATACAGCGCAAAATTTTAAGGCTTTTTTCGTTGCTGGAGAGAGTTTATTCACGAGGGAATTCCTCTGGGAATTCTTCAAAATTATATTAGTTAGAGTTTTTCCAGCAATTTTTGCACCAATTAGAAAAAAATGAGTTTTTCAATCTAGGATCTGATGGGAGAGTACTATCGCTGGCGGAAACTTTTCATCAAGGGGCTGCAGGAGCAGTTCCCCAACACGGTGCTGACCTTCGACCAATTTCACGTCATCAAGCTGATGAGCGACGTGCTGGACAAGACCCACTATCTGTTTCTGGAGAGCCCTGACCGCCTGACGGGTGAGCAGGAACGGCGGCTGCGCAGCCTGCTGACCCTGACCCGCTTCGACCTAGGGAGAAGCAAGGCCTATGGCCTATATCCTCAAGCTGAGCCTGCAATTCGTTTACAGCGCATAGAGCCGTCAGGAATCTGAGATCCACGCCACGATCACGACGGTGCTCTCCGACAACGGCCGAGAATTCTGCGGACGACCGGACAAACACCCTTATGAGTTCTTCCTGCAACTCGAAGGAGTCGAGCACCGCACCACCAAAGTTCGCCGCCCTCAAAGCAATGGTTTTGTCGAGCGGTTGCATCGGACCTTGCTCGATGAGCATTTCCGTATCCAAGGCCAAAAAACCTGGTATGAGTCATTGGACCCGATGCAGAAGGATCTTGTACTTATCTGCACCACCACAACCACGAGCGTGCCCATCAGGGTCGAAATATGAACGGCAGGGTACCTTTCCAAGCCTTTATTGACGGTTTGTCAAAGAACGAAACGAAAACCAAAATCGCAACCACAGAAGCTGCGTAACCTGCCACCCCGCCAGGGGCGGTAGTGTCAGGTAAATACTATCTCTCTACACTCTATGCCACATATGAAAATCTTATTAGTCACGATAAATTGAACAAAAAACGGAAGGTCCACCGGTTGCCTGGTGGGTCTTCCGTTTTTGATGTTTTTATGGCGAGAACTGACCCTTGAAAAGTTCGATTCTCATAAGTCGTTTTGCAATTGGTTTCCTTATTTCCTAAAGATAAATGAGACGGCCTTTCAGCTCCAATCGGAAATATTGCATTTAAAATAAATTTTTATTTTTAAGCATCCTTAGGGTCGCTAGCTCTTAAGTAGTTGCATCCTGATAGTCTTAAAGAGAAAATTCCTGAATTTGCTAACGGCCCTTTTTGATTCCTCATCCGACCAACCTCAGAAACCTTGCCAACCACCTCTCAAGATATCCTGTTGGCAAAAAGGGTTTGTAAACTCCCTGCCAGAAATTGATCTTCCTTTATCTGATTTCTTCGAAAATCAGTCGTGCCGGTTGAACTGACAGTCGTTCCGCTTCAGTTCTTCACCTCGAAGCACCGGACTGCGACGCCAAAACGGGCCCGCAGCAAAATGCTTCGCAATTCCCTGATTTTGCCGAATAGTGATGTCCCGCCAGGAGCTTTATGGCTTCCTCGGAGAGGCGGGACACGTCTTTTTGCAGTAGATTCATTCCCAGGACTGGCAGGCTCCTGCATCGGGGCTGTCCTCGTGCTTTTCGTTCAGGGACGGGTTTTCGAGGGTCAGTTTGGAAAGGTGTATTTTCCGCTTCGTTTTTCCGGGGGACCTGTGGCGGAATGCCACAGTGAGCTCTCTTTGGTCGGGTTTTCCGGGTGATTTCGGCAGCATTTGGGAGGCCGGAGGAGGACGACGGCTAAGACGAACAGCGGCAGGGCATCGCCGACGTTTTCTTTGCTGAACAGCGAGGCTTTTTTGAGCAGTTGCGAAAGGTGGTTTTTCTTTGCCTAACCCATATTTCTCAATAATTTTGACTAGCAGGGTTACTCCGCAAAAAATATAGGGAAAATATTTCTTCTTTGTCAAAAGGGCAAAAAGAAAATAAAGGCAAAAAGCAGCTTGACAAGCCCTTTAAGCATAGATATAGTTCCCAAAAAGTGGGTAATGGTGTCAAAAAAGGACAAAGCTGTTGCAAAAATTCCAGGGCGAATTTTATAACTCTGTCGATTCCAAGCGCAGGGTCAGTATTCCCGCCAAATTCCGTGAGGTTCTCAAGGAGGGTTTCGGCGGCGAATCGCTTGTTCTGACCCGAGGTGGAGAGTCCGCGCTGGTAGCCTATCCTCCGGGCGAATGGCAGAAGATTCTCAAGAATGTGGACGACATGCCTGCCGGGCAGCTCAAGGATACCACAATTCGCGGCAGGATTGCTCCGGCGACTGAGTGTTCTTTCGACCGGCAGGGAAGGATCCAGGTGTCCCTGCCGTTGAGCACTCATGCCAATCTCGTCAAGGATGTTGTGATTGTCGGTTTGTTCAACAAGATAGAAATCTGGAGCCAGGAGAAACACCAGGAGGATGCCATGGCTGCCGAGAAATATCTGAAGGAAAACGCCCAGGTCCTGGCGGATGTCGGGTTCTGATTCGGAGAACAGTTTTTTTCACCGGCCGATCATGCCGGAGGAAGTTATTCACTTTCTCAACCCGTTGCCGGGTCAGGTTTTCATTGATGGTACTCTGGGCGGTGGCGGGCATGCCCGCCTGATTCTTGAAAAATCGTCGCCCAATGGTTTTCTGGTCGGCATCGACCGCGACCCCGAAGCCCTGAATCGGGCATCAGGGGAATTAAGCTCTTTCAAATCCCGCACTTTTTTCTTCCATGGCAACTTTTCCCAGATGGATCAGGCCCTGGCTGCGGCCGGGTTTGAAGGAGCGGACGGCATCCTCCTGGATGTCGGGGTTTCCTCCCATCAGTTGAACACGGAGGAGAGAGGTTTTTCCTTCAGCCGGGAAGCGCCCCTCGATATGCGCATGGATCGCGCTTCAGGGGGAATGACGGCGGCGGATGCCGTTAACCGGCTGGAACAGGAAGAACTGGAAAAGATATTCCGGGAGTATGGCGAGGAGCGCTGGGCCCGGCGGATATCCCGACGCATCGTGCGGCAGAGGCAGGAGGCACCTCTCAGCACCACCCTGGAACTTGCCGACCTGGTGCGAAACGTTATTCCGGGTGGCCATAAACCATCCAGGATCCATCCTGCGACCCGTGTTTTCCAGGCGCTCAGGATCTTTGTCAACGATGAGCTGGAGCACCTCAGGAAGGGACTTGAAAAGGCGATCGATTTTCTGAAGCCCGATGGCCGGCTGGTGGTTTTGACCTTCCACTCCCTGGAAGCCCGGATTGTCAAGAGCGTCTTTCAGGCCGAGGCCACCGGTTGTATCTGCCCTCCAAGGCTTCCGGTTTGCGTATGTGGACGCCAGCCGCGAGTAAAATTGTTGACGCGTAAAGGGGTCAAGCCCGGCCCCGAGGAAATCGACCAAAACCCCCGGGCACGAAGTGCCGTATTACGGGCGGTGCGTCGCCTCTGATCTCAGTAGCAGGCAAAAGGGAAGAGACCATGAAGAGCACCATGTCCGATACTGTTTTTCGCAAGTTGGTTCCCGGCAATCAGGGCGCGGCGTTTCGCCGTGCTTTTCTTTTTCCCAGCTTTCTGTTTATTTCCCTTGTGTTTGTTATTTCGGTTTTTTTTGTTTGGTCGCGGGTTGAGCTGGTCAACCTGGAATATGATATTTCCAGCATGGAAAGGAAACTTAGAACCTTAAAGCAGGAAGAGAGGTGCTTGAGGCTCGAGGTTGCAAGTTTGCGCAGCCCTTCGAGAATCGAGCAGGTGGCACGCAATGATCTGGGTATGAAGTTGCCGAGCCCGGAGCAGACCGTGGTCGTAAAGTGAGGGCATTTGGGGAAATGGGTTGGATTTCGCATCAAGCTGGTCGGCGCCCTGTTTGTGGTTTTTTTCGCGGTGATTGTTGCGCGGGCATTTTATCTTCAGATCTTCGAACAGAAGAAACTCCACGCCCGGGCCAAGCAGCAGCACCAGAGGATAATTCCTCTTAATCCGCAGCGCGGGACCATTTTTGATGCCCATGGCGAAGAGCTGGCACTGAGCATCAATGTGGATTCGGTCTATGCCCATCCGCAGGAGGTCCAGAATGTGTCCGGTGCCGCCAAGGCACTGGCCAAGGCTCTGGCCCTTTCTCCGGCAAAGGTTCGAAAAAAACTGGAGTCGGGAAAGCCTTTTTTATGGCTCAAACGCCAGGTCACTCCCCGCGAAAGTGAGCGGGTTCGTGCCCTCGATATTGCGGGGGTCGGTTTTATCCAGGAACCGCGAAGGTTCTATCCCAACTCTGAAATCGGCGCTCACATGCTTGGTTTTACCGGCGTCGACCCGAAGGGGCTGGAGGGTCTGGAACTGAAGTATGACTCCGAACTTCTGGGCAGCGGGGGTCATCTTATCTATGAGCGCGATGCCCGGGGCAGAGTTCTGGGAACGGGCAAACATACTGTTCAGGGTGGGGTGAACGGGAACAGCCTCTACCTGACGGTTGACAAGAACTTGCAATATATTGCCGAAAAGGAACTGGCCGCCGGGGTCAAAGAGGCGGAGGCCAAGGCCGGTTCCATCGTCATTATCGAGCCGCATTCCGGCAAGGTGCTGGCCATGGCCACCCACCCGGTTTTCAACCCCAACAATATCCGTAAGTTTCGTCCTCTCCAATGGCGTAATCGGGTTGTTTGCGATACCGTCGAGCCGGGTTCCACGATCAAGGTCTTTCTTATGGCGGCTGCCTTTGAAGAAAAGGTCGTCCGCAAAAAGCAGTTTATCAACTGTGAAAACGGGTCTTTCAGTGTTGGCGGGCGGGTTATTCATGACAGTCATCCCTACGGTCCCATCCGTATTGAAGAAGTCCTGAAGGTCAGTTCCAACATCGCCGCGGCCAAAATAGGCAAGAAGCTCAATCGCGAAAGGTTGTATAGCTATCTTTCCGCATTTGGTTTCGGCAGCAGGACCGGCGTTGATCTTCCCGGCGAGGTGGCGGGAAGTCTGCGGCCACCCTCTTCCTGGTATGAGTTGGATCTGGCCTCCATCTCTTTCGGCCAGGGGTTGACGGCCACGCCGCTGCAGGTGGCCATGGCGACCGCCGCCATCGCTAATGGGGGCGAGCTTATGGAGCCCATTCTGGTAGAGAAGGTTGAAAGTCCGGACGGGAGACTCCTGCATCACAACGAGCCCAAGGTCGTTCGGCGTGTGATTTCCAAGGAAGTAGCGGACTATGTTCGGGCACTTATGACCCTGACCACCGAAAGAGGCGGAACCGGGACCCTTGGCGTCGTGCCCGGCTTTCTGGTTGCTGGAAAAACGGGCACCGCCCAGAAAGTCGACCCGGTTACGGGCGGATACTCGGCGGACCGGCGCGTGGCATCCTTCGTCGGAATCGTTCCGGCCGAGGCGCCGCGCCTGGTTGTTCTGGTGGTTATCGACGAACCGCAAACCTCGCCTTACGGCGGGGTTGTGGCTGCTCCTGTTTTTTCCAGGGTTGCTTCCCAGACCCTGGCTTATTTGCGTGTCGACCCGAACATTGAAAAGAAACAAGACCCTTTCCCCGCAGTCAACCCGGAGGCCGTTGCGTTTGACGCGGCCGAGCCCCTTGGCGAGGGGACAGTCGTCGGGGATAAGAAAAAGCGCATGCCGAAACTGTTCGGCCTGAGTTGCCGTCAGGTTCTTCAGCAGATGGAAGAAAGCGGGTTGAACATTAAGATCAAAGGGCATGGCGTGGTAGTCGAACAATCGCCCAAGCCGGGGCTGCCAATTTCTTTTAAAAGGGCGGCCTGGGTGCGGCTTGCTCCGGCGGGTTGAAAACTTTTCCCAAAGTTGTATTGAAGGGTTAACAGATGCGGGTATCAAGATTAACTGAAAATATTCTACCTCTTAATACCCGGGGACCGGTCGACATGGATATCACCGGTATCTGTTATGACTCACGCAAGGTGCTGCCCGGTGATGCTTTCTTTGCATTACGGGGAGCCTTGGCGGACGGCCATGATTTTGTGGCGACAGCGGTTGAAAAAGGCGCGCGGGCAGTTTTTGCGGAGAAGGACGTTTCTCTGCCTGATCATGTCGCGGGCATTGTGGTGGCGGATACCCGCATGGCCATGGCGCAGGCGGCCGTAACTTTCTACGGCAACCCGGCATCAGCCATGACCCTTATCGGCGTGACGGGAACCAACGGCAAAACCACGGTCTGCTATGAACTCGAGGCGATTTTCAAGGCTGCCGGCCGCCAACCGGCGGTATTCGGGACGGTTAACTACCGTTTCGGTGAAATCGTTCATGCGGCGCCCAATACGACACCTGAATCTGCCGACCTGATCCGCATGATGGCTGAGTTTCGCGCGGCGGGAGCCGACATTCTGATTATGGAGGTATCATCCCACGGCATCGATCAGCACCGTATTGACGGACTGCTGTTCAACGTTGGGGTTTTTACCAACCTGTCGCCTGAACACCTTGATTACCATCACGATATGGAATCGTATTTTGCTGTTAAAAAACGTTTTTTTACCGAATTTATCAAGCCGGAAACAGGCATGTCCGTGATCAATATTGATGATCCTTACGGTTTGCGCCTGACGCGGGAACTGAAGCAGGTCTGGCGCTGCGGGTGTTCCTCCGCGGCGGACATTTCCCCGACGGAGGTCAAGACCGCTTTCAGTGGAACCGACGGTTTTGTCAGCTGCCCCCAGGGGGATTTGCACCTCACTTCCAAGTTGTTCGGTTCGTTCAATATTTCGAACCTGATGGTCTCGGCTGGTGCAGCCCTGGCGGCTGGAATCGAGCTTGGGGACATTGAGCGGGGATTGGCTGAAGCGCCCCAGGTGCCGGGCCGTCTGGAAGCGGTGGAGAATGACCGAGATGCTTTTATTCTGGTCGACTATGCCCATACGGCCGACGCCTTGAAAAATGTTCTGACCGCCCTCAAAGAACTCAACCCCCCGCGTTTGCTCATCATTTTCGGTTGTGGCGGCGACCGTGACCGAAGCAAGCGTCCGGAGATGGGGTCTGTTGCAGCGAGTCTGGCGGATATTGTCATCCTTACCTCCGACAACCCGCGCAGTGAGGATCCGGAAGCCATTCTTGGTGAAGTGCGCAAGGGCATCGAGCCGTCCGGTATGACCGAGTTTTTCAGGTCTGAGGGCTTTTTTAGCGGCGAAAAAGGTTTTATCACCATTGCCGACCGTCGCGAAGCAATCCGCTACGCGGTTTCTCTGCTGGTGGCGGGGGATGTCCTTCTGGTTGCGGGCAAAGGCCATGAAGATTACCAGATCATAGGAAACAAGCGTTTGGTTTTTAATGATAAGGACGAAATTATCCTGGCCTTGAATGAACAGGAGGTTTCTGAGTGAAAATTTTCGACGTTCAGAAGATTGCTCAGATTGTCAGGGGCAAGCTCCACAAGGGCGAGGGGCCGCTGGGGGTTGTCAGCGGTTGTTCGGTGGACAGCCGCACCGTCCAGGCCGGGGATCTGTTCATACCTTTGCGAGGGAAGAATTTCGATGGCCACGACTTCCTCCTTGAAGCGGTGCAAAAAGGGGCTGCGGCCTGTCTTTCCGAAGATCTTTGTGCCGGGCTCAAGGTGCCGGTTATCGGGGTTGAGGACACCCTGACCGCTTTGGGTGATCTGGCCGGTTCCACCCGCGCCTCGTTTAACGGGCCGGTGGCGGCCGTCACCGGGTCGAGCGGTAAAACCACGACCAAGGAGATGTTGGCCTCGATCCTGGCTCTGACCGGAGCGGGACTCAAGACAGAGGGGAATTTCAATAACCTCATCGGACTGCCTTTAACTCTGTTGCGGCTGGAAAATGAACACAAGTGGATAGTCCTGGAGATGGGAACCAACCGGCGGGGGGAAATTACCCGCCTGACCGCAATAGCTGACCCCCATGTCGGAATCATCACCAATGTTGGTCCCAGCCATCTGGAAGGACTCCATGGCCTCGACGGCGTGGCGCGGGCCAAAGGAGAACTGTTTGCCAGCCTGAAAAAGGATTCTTTCGCAGTCATCAACGCCGATGACCAGAGGGTTGTCAATATCCCCGTCGCCAACGGCGTCGAGCGGGTTCTGTTCGGCATGTCGCCCGAAGCTCTGGTGCGGGCTGAAGATGTGGCCGTCGGTCCTGAGTCGGTCTCTTTTCGCCTGCTTATACCCGGCGGCACATATCCGGTCTGCCTGCCTATCTGCGGCAAGCACAATGTTTCCAACGCCCTGGCCGCTGCGGCGGCCGCAGTCTGCCTGGGGGTTGCTGACAAGATGATCGTGCGCGGGCTGGAGAATTTTACCCGCCTGCCGGGGCGCATGGAAATTTCCCCCATCCGGCCCGACATCCTCCTGGTGGATGACAGCTATAACGCCAACCCCCTGTCCATGAAAGCGGCCCTGACAGCCTTGGCCGAGATGACCGGGGCGGGGCGGCGCGTAGCGGTGCTGGGTGATATGCTGGAGCTTGGTGATGAGTCCCGGGAACTTCACCGGGAAGTCGGGGCCATTGCCGCTGGACTTTGCGATTTTATTTTTCTGCTCGGGGAACAGGCCCGTGATATGGGCGAGGGAGCGCAGGCAGCGGGCATGGAACCCGAGCGTATCCGCGTTTTCTCCGAACATTCGGAGGTAGCCGAGGCCCTCAGGGGTATGCTGCAGCCGGGCGACCGGGTCCTGCTCAAAGGCTCGCGGGGGATGAAGATGGAGAAGGTTCGAAATCATCTGGAACAAATGGAGAGGGAGGCGGCCGACCTGGACGCCTGAGAGTGAAAAGTGCTTTATCATCTTCTGTACCCATTGCATTCTGAATTTTCCGGGTTTTATGTCTTCCGGTACATAACCTTCCGGGCGATCTACGCCACGATCACGGCTCTGATCATCTCCTTCATTATCGGCCCCTGGTTGATCAACAAGCTGTCGAACCTGCAGATCGGTGAATGCATCAGGGAATTTGGTCCCGAATCGCATTTCAAAAAAGCCGGCACCCCGACTATGGGCGGCACCCTTATTCTTCTCGCCGTGGTCATCCCGACCCTGCTGTGGGTCGACCTGCGTAACGTCTACATCTGGATAACTCTTTTGACCACGGTCGGTTTCGGCGCCGTCGGTTTTGCCGACGACTGGCGGAAAATCAAGAACAAAACCAGCGATGGCCTTTCGGCACGGGCAAAGATGCTATGGCTCAGCGGTATTTCCCTGATCGCAGCCCTGATCCTTTATAACTACACCTCTTTTGAAACGACCCTGGTTTTTCCGTTTTTTAAAAACCTGCGCCCGGAACTGGGGCTCTTTTTTATCCCTTTTGTCGTTTTCGTGATTGTCGGAGCGGGCAATGCCGTCAACCTCACCGACGGCCTTGACGGGCTGGCCATAGGCCCGAGCATTATCGCTGCGGGTACCTACCTGCTGTTTGCCTATCTGGCGGGCAACGCCCGCCTGGCGGAGTATCTTCAGATCAGCAGTGTCCAAGGGGCCGGGGAGTTGGCCATATTCTGCGGTGCCATGATCGGCGCCGGACTCGGGTTCCTGTGGTTCAACACCTATCCGGCCCAGGTGTTCATGGGTGACGTGGGGAGCCTGGCTCTTGGCGGCGCCCTCGGCACCGTGGCGGTGATCACCAAGCATGAACTGGTGCTGGTGATTGTCGGCGGAATTTTCGTACTTGAAACCCTGTCGGTCATTTTTCAGGTCGCCTCCTATCGCCTTTTGGGCAAGCGGATTTTCAGGATGGCGCCTATTCATCACCATTTTGAGTTGAAAGGCTGGCCGGAGCCGAAGATCATCGTCCGTTTCTGGATTATCAGCATCATTCTGGCCCTGGTGGCCCTGTCGACCCTGAAGCTGAGGTGACATGAAACTCGAACTCGCAGGAAAAACGGTGGTTGTCGTAGGAGCGGGCTGCACGGGCTTTGCCCTGAGCCGCTATCTGCGTGGCCGTTTTGCCGAAGTGATTCTCTCCGACCGTAACCCGGCAGACAAGATCGAGGGGCTCGCCACCCTGACCGATCTCGGTGTCAGGCTTGACCTCGGCGGCCATACGCAGGAGATCTTTGAAAGCGCCGACCTGGTTGTTGTCAGCCCCGGCGTGCCTTCTAATATCCCCTGCCTGGAAGGGGCCCTGGCCAAAGGCGTACCGGTGATGGGTGAAATCGAACTGGCTTTCCAGGAACTTAACGTGCCCATGGTGGCTATTACCGGCACCAACGGCAAGTCGACCACCACCTCTCTCGTTGGCGAAGCTTTCAAAGCCTGGGGCAAGCGGACCTTTGTCGGGGGCAACCTTGGAACTCCTCTTATCGAAGCTGTGGAAATAGGCCAGTGGGAGTGGGCCGTTGTCGAGGTTTCCTCGTTCCAGCTGGAGGTAATTCAGGCTTTCCGGCCCCGCTATGCCGTTCTGCTGAATATTTCCGAGGATCATCTCGACCGTTATCCGGGCATGGACGAGTATGTGGCTGCCAAAGCCAATCTTTTTGTCAACATGAACGGCGAGGATACGGCGATTCTCAATGCCGATGACGACCGGGTTATGGCTGTGGCCGACCCCATCCGCGCCCGCAAGGTCTACTTTTCCTCCCGCCGGGAACTCGACGAGGGGATGTTCCTGGCCGACGACAGCCTTGTCTGGCGAAATGGTACAGCGGAGGAAAGATTTCCCGTTGCCGAACTTAAGCTCAAAGGCCTCCACAACCTGGAAAACGTCATGGCAGCCCTGGTTCCGGCGCTTCTGGAAGGCTGCCCGTCCCGAATCGCCTGGCAGGCGGTTTGCGACTTCCCCGGTCTCGAGCATCGCATGAAGCTGGTGCGGCAGTTAAACGGTGTCAACTGGTACAACGACTCAAAAGGCACCAACGTCGGCAGCGTGGTCAAGAGCCTGGCCGGTCTGTCTTCGCCCGTGACTTTAATCGCCGGCGGCAAGGACAAAGGGGGTGACTACGCTCCTCTGCAGGAACTGGTCAAGGAGAAGGTGACCCATCTGCTCCTGATCGGCCAGGCCGCCGAACGCATGCGGGAGGTGTTGGGAGACCTTGCCGACACCCGTATCCTGGCCTCTTTGGAAGAAGCTGTGCAAAGTGCTCATGCCCTCACGGCTTCGGGCGGCTCGGTGCTTCTTTCACCGGCCTGCTCCAGCTTCGACATGTTCAGCAATTTTGAAGAGCGGGGACGGATTTTTTCACAACTGGTCCTGGACCTTCCGGATGAAGCCAACGTGGTGAATCATGGAACTTCGTAGAAATTTCGACATAAGCGTTCTGCTTCTGGCCGTGGTTCTGAGCTGTCTGGGCGTGATCATGGTCTATTCCGCTTCCGCGGTGGTGGCGGGCGAACGTTTTGCCGACGGTTTCCACTTCCTCAAAAGGCAGGGCCTGTTCCTGGCTGTCGGTTTTATCCTCATGGGCATCGCCATGTTCTTCGACTACCGCCACTTGCGTAAAACCGCCATCCCCATGCTGATCCTCAGTCTCGGGCTGCTGGTCCTGATTCTCTTCCCCGGCATGGGCCGGGAGGTCAACGGTGCGGTGCGCTGGTTCCGCCTTGGCGGCATTTCCTTTCAGCCTTCGGAGCTGGCCAAGCTGGCCCTGGTCATCTACATGGCTCATTCCTTGACCAAAAAGAAGCAGAAGATCAAGAGTTTCAGGATGGGTTTTCTTCCCTATATGCTGGTTATGGCGACCATGCTGCTGCTCATTCTCATGGAGCCTGATCTGGGAAGCGGAATGGTTCTCGCGGCTGTAGGGCTCCTCATCATGATTATTGCCGGGGTCAAGCTCCGCTATCTGTTTTCCGTCGTTATCATGATGGTTCCATTCCTCTATTTCGCCATCATGAACGTCCCTTACAGGAGGGAGCGCATTCTCGCGTTCCTCAATCCCTGGAAAGCGCCGGACAGCTACGGCTACCAGATCATCCAGAGCCAGATCGCATTCGAGGCCGGCGGTCTTTGGGGGCAGGGCCTAGGCGAGGGCAAGCAGAAGCTTTTTTATCTGCCCGAAGCGCACACTGATTTTGTCTTTTCCGTGGTTGGTGAAGAACTTGGCTTTATCGGCGTTCTGGTGGTGATCAGCATGTTTCTGCTTCTCATCATTCAAGGTTTTCGCATCGCTCTTAACACGGAGGACCCTTTCGGTCGTTACCTGGCTTTCGGCCTCACCGTGCTTCTTGGCCTGGAGGCGTTTCTCAATGTCGCCGTGGTGCTGGGCCTGCTGCCCCCCAAAGGGATGGCCCTGCCGTTCCTTTCATACGGCGGGTCGAATCTGGTTTGCAGTCTGGTGGCGGTGGGGATTCTGCTGAGCATCTCCAGCCGCAATGCCGAGGCGGCAAAATGAGGCTGCTTCTGGCCGGCGGGGGAACCGGCGGGCATCTCTTCCCGGCCGTGGCTCTGGCCGAGGAACTGAAAAATGAAGAGCCGAATGCCGAGATTCTGTTTGTTGGTACGGAGCGGGGGATCGAGTCGCGGGTTCTCCCCGAACTTGGATTCCCCCTGGAGCATATACGCATCGAGGGTTTTGTCGGCAAAAGTGCCGTTAAAAAGCTGGGGTTTTTTCTGATGTTGGTTCGCAGTGTCGTTCAGTCCCTGAGGATTCTCAAACGCTTCCGTCCCGAAGTGGTGGTGGGAGTGGGCGGTTATGCCTCGGCGCCGGTTCTGCTGGCGGCGCGACTCAAGGGGACGGCGACCCTGATTCATGAACAGAACGCCATCCCCGGTTTGGCCAACCGCATGTTGGGCCGCCTGGCACAGCGTGTCTGTCTCTCCTTCGCGGATACGCAGGGATTCTTTCCGGCGGCAAAAACGCTGGTTACCGGCAACCCTCTTCGAAAAGGCATTGCAGATTGCCCGCCTCCCGAAGGTGATCCCGTGCTTTTGGTTTTTGGCGGCAGCCAGGGGGCCGAGGCTATCAACCAGGCCATGATCAAGGCTCTCCCTTTTCTCAATGAGTGGAAGGACAGACTCGAAATTATCCACCAGACCGGTGTGCAGGATGAAAAAAAGGTGCGGCTGGCCTATCAGGCCGCCGGCTGGAACAAGTTCCGGGTGGCCTCCTTTATTACGGATATGGGTGCGGTTTACGCCACGGCCCATCTGGTTGTCTGCCGGGCCGGCGCTACGACTATTGCGGAACTCTGCGGCTGTGGCCGGGCCGCGCTTCTCGTCCCTTTCCCTCATGCGGCCGGGGACCATCAGACTCGCAACGCCGAGGCTCTGGAAAGTCGCGGAGCAGCCCTGCTATTGAAGCAAGAGGATCTGACTCCGGAAAAACTGGCAGGGGAAATCGTGGATTTGCTGAATAATCCGCAGCGTCTCAACTCCATGGCCGGGGTCATGCGTGGCCTCGGCAAACCGGAGGCCGCCCGTAGCATTCTCCGGGAATGCCGGTCTTTGGCCGGTGAAAGGGGAAACTGACCATGTATGGAAAGATTCGCAAAATTCATTTCGTCGGCATCGGCGGCATCGGCATGAGCGGCATCGCCGAAGTCCTGCTCAACCTGGGCTATGAGGTTTCAGGATCGGACCTGAAAGAGACCGAGGTCACTCAGCGGCTGGCTGACCTTGGCGGCAAGATATCCTTCGGCCACGATGAGAGCAATGTCGGAGACGCGGACGTGGTTGTCACCTCCACGGCGATCCGGGCGGAAAACCCCGAGGTCAAGGCCGCCCACAAAAAGCTTATTCCCGTCATCCCCCGCGCTGAAATGCTGGCTGAACTGATGCGCATGAAATACGGCATTGCCGTGGCCGGCTCCCATGGCAAGACCACGACCACAAGCATGATCGCCACCGTCCTCTCCCACGGTGGCATTGATCCGACGGCGGTTATCGGCGGCAGGCTCGATTCCCTGGGCTCCAATGCCAAGCTCGGGCAGAGCCAGTTTCTGGTCGCCGAGGCGGACGAATCGGACGGTTCTTTCCTGCAGTTGAGCCCGACCATTGCCGTGGTTACCAACATTGACGAGGAACATCTCGATTTTTACAGTGATCTTGACGAAATCAAGAAAAGCTTCATCACTTTCATCAACAAAATTCCATTTTTCGGCCGCGCTGTACTCTGCCTCGATGATGCCAATGTGCAGTCCCTCATCCCCCAGGTGAAAAAACGCTTTATTACTTATGGATTGAATTTCCAGGCCGACTACTGTGCCTTCGAAATCGAACATCACTTCCTTTCCACCAGCTTCGTCCCCGCTTTCAAGGGGGAACGGCTTGGCAAAGTGACTCTGCGAATGCCGGGCAAGCACAACGTGTTGAACGCCCTCGCCACCATCGCCGTGGCCAGGGAACTGGACATGACCTTTGACGATATTCTTGAAGGGCTCAACGGTTTCTGTGGGGTACAGCGCCGTTTTCAGATCAAATACGAGGATGAGGATGTCATGGTCGTGGACGACTATGCCCATCATCCGACGGAGATCAAGGCCACCCTGACCGCGGCCCGCTCCGGCTTTGAGAGGCGCATCGTGGTGGTTTTTCAGCCCCACCGTTACTCCCGGACCCAGGCGCTTTTCGACGAATTTGTAACTTCATTTTACAACGCCGATTCACTCATTCTCATGGACATTTATGCAGCCAGCGAAGACCCCATCCCCGGCGTTAGCGCCAGGGAGCTGGCCGAAGGGATCATTCGTCACGGCCATCGGGATATCTGCTATCGCCCCGACCAGGAGGAAGTGGTGGAGCACCTGCTCTCCGAAGTGCAAAAAGGGGACATGGTCATCACCATGGGGGCGGGGAGCGTCTGGCAGGTCGGCATGGAGTTTATCCGCCGTCGCAAAGGACAATAAGTGGCTGATATTGTAAAAATTTTTGAAAAGCTGCAAGGCTCCTTCAAGGGCGAGATCCTGAGAAACGAGCCGTTAACGCGACACACCTCGTGGCAGGTGGGCGGCCCGGCTGATCTTTTTCTGGTGCCTGTGGACAAAGCTGATCTCGCTCTGGCGGTTCGCCTTTTGGCTGAGGAAGAGTGTCCTTATTTCCCTCTCGGAGCCGGAACCAACCTGCTGGTCAAAGACGGGGGTGTCCGCGGTGCGATTCTCGATCTCAACGCCCTCAAGGATCTGGAACTGCTGGAAAACCATAGAGTGCGGGCCGGTTGCGGCCTGGCCATGGCGGACCTGATCCGGGTGGCGGCGGAACATGGCTTGGGCGGACTCGAATATCTCTACGGCATTCCGGGAACGGTTGGCGGCGCGGTCATCATGAACGCCGGGGCTTTTCACCAGCAGTTCGGAGATGTTGTGGTGGCAGTGGTCTGGATCGATGCCGGAGGCGAGAAGACCTGGACCCGTGACGAGCTTTCCTTCAGCTATCGGACGGCTGGTTTTAACAAAGGGCAGATAGTGGTCGAGGTGCTTCTCGAGTTTGAAGAGGGAGATCGTCGGGAGCTGGAAAACATTTTGCGCGAACGGAGTGAATATCGGTTGCGCACCCACGATGTCAGTGGCCCCAACGCCGGTTCAGTGTTCCGCAATCCGCCGGGACAAAACGCCTGGCGGCTGGTCGATGAAGCCGGCATGCGGGGAGCCCGTATCGGAGACGCCCAGGTATCGGAAAAGCATACCAATTTCATCGTTAACCTGGGCGAGGCCAGAGCAGCCGATATCCTGGCCCTGATTGACAAGGTTCGCCGGGCGGTTGAAGAAAAAACCGGAATTTTGCTGGAGCCCGAAGTCAAGATTGTGGGTGAGGATGATTGACGAAGAGATATGACTGAACTTTAGGCGGTTGGGATGGTTTGGCCCCGCCCATTCCAAGGACCGCATAAACCCATCCATGGGGCTTAACCGTCGCCATCCTGGCGCCGGATGCCCTTTACATGGGCGCGGCCAAACCATTGAGTCGCAAAAGTTTTAAACGTCAGGGAATAAATGAATCGGGAAGAGTTGAAAAATAAAAAAATTGCCGTGCTGCTGGGCGGCTGCTCCGCCGAAAGGGAGATTTCCCTGAAAACGGGGCGGGCAGTTCTCGCGGCTCTCCAGGAACAGGGCCTCTCCGCCCTCGCCCTGGATGCGGATACAGCGCTTCCCGAGCGTCTTGTGCAAGAGAAGGTCGAGGTCGTATTCATCGCCCTGCACGGGCGCTATGGTGAAGACGGGGCGATCCAGGGATTACTGGAGCTGCTCAGAATTCCCTACACCGGCAGCGGGGTGCTGGCCTCGAGCCTGGCCATGGATAAATGGATGGCAAAAAAGATTTTTGCCTTTCACGGCATACCGACGCCCCAGGGCTGGATTTTTCAGCCGGGCGACAATGCGGCTGCATTGCGGGAAAGCCTGCAGGGCTGCTATCCGCTGGTGGTGAAGCCCAACCAGGAGGGTTCGACCCTGGGCGTGGCCATCATCCGAAAAGAAGGGGAGCTTGAGGCAGCTGTTGAGGATGCCCTGCGTTACGACAGCCGGGTTCTGATTGAAAAATTCATTTCCGGCAAGGAACTCACGGTCAGCGTCTTCAACGGTCAGGCCCTCCCGGTTCTGGAAATCAGGCCGAAAAGCGGTTTTTATGATTTTCAGGCCAAGTACACCTCGGGACAGACCGAGTATCTTCTGCCGGCGCCCATCGATGAAAAGCTCAGCCGCGACATTCAGGACCTTTCGGTTCAGGCTTACAACTCTCTCCAGTGCGAGGGCGCGGCCCGGGTCGATTTTATGCTGGAGGATGCAACGCCCTATTGCCTGGAGATCAATACCGTGCCCGGCATGACGGCGACAAGCCTGCTGCCCAAGGCCGCCGCCCACGCGGGCATCCCCTTCGCCGAGTTGGTGGTGCGCATGCTGGAGGGGGCGTCCCTCAAAACCGGACAAGATTATCGGAGCAAGAATTAATGCGCGACGCGTCTTTTTCCAAACCGGTTAAAAAGCAATCGAATCGCCGGAAGAAAAGAAAATCGGTTTTTTCCTGGAAAGCGGGGGTTCGTTTTGGCTTGGCCATAGTCGCCTATCTGGTGTCTTTCGCAGTTGTTGGGAGCGGTGTCTTTTTCGGTGGCAAGGAAATAATGAAGTCGGAAATTTTCTGCCTGGAAAACATTCATATCGAGAATAACCGGCGCCTGGCCGGGGAACAGTTGCTTGCCCTTGGCGAGGTCATGCCCGGCATGAACCTTTTTGAGATTGATCCCGACGAGGTCGGCTTGCGCATCGAGCAGCTTCCCTGGGTGCGCTCGGCGCGGGTCGAACGCCAGTTCCCCCACGATCTGCGTATCCACATCGAAGAAAGGACGGCCAAGGCCATCGTCAAGCTCGATCATTTTTACTATGTCGATAGTTTTGGTGAGCTGTTCAAGGTTCTGGAGGCCGGTGACAGTCTTGACTACCCGGTTATCAGCGGCATCGAACGGAGCCGTTTTCTCAGCGACCCCGAGAATTCGAAACGGTTGTTGATGAAGGCCCTTGCACTGCTGCAGGCCATGGAAGGGCGGGACAGTTTCGGTCCCGGCGACGTTTCCGAGATTCATGTCGGCGAACAGGACGGTATCTATGTGTTCTCCTGTCCCGGAGGCATCCCGATCCGCTTCGGCAAGGACGATTTTGCCGGCAAGCTCGACCGTTTGGAAAAGGTTTATCCGCAGATCAAACCGCGGCTTTCATATTTGAAACATGTTGATTTGAATGTACTCGACCGGGTCGTTGTCAAGTTCGATCCGCGGCGTATGCGTTAGTTGTTTAGCACAAGGGGGGAGGAAGGAACATGGCCAGCAAGCAGGAAAACCTCATCGTGGGGTTGGACGTCGGCACGACGAAAATCTGCGCGATTGTCGGGAATGTAACGGATGATGGGCTGGAGATTGTCGGCATCGGCAGCAGCCCTTCGAAGGGATTGCGCAAGGGTGTGGTGATCAACATCGAAAGCACCGTCAGCGCTATCAAAAAAGCGATTCAGGAGGCAGAGCTCATGGCCGGCTGCGAAATCCGCTCGGTGTTTGCCGGCATTGCCGGAGGCCACATCAAGAGCTTCAACTCACAGGGGGTGATCGCTGTCAAGGACCGCGAAGTTACCCAGGACGACATCCGCCGGGTTATCGACGCCGCCAAAGCCATTGCCATTCCCATGGATCGCGAGGTGGTTCACATCCTGCCCCAGGAATATATTATCGACGATCAGGACGGCATCAAAGAGCCCCTCGGCATGCGCGGGGTGCGCCTTGAGGCCAAGGTTCATATCGTCACCGGCGCAGTGGCCAGCGCCCAGAACATTATCAAGTGCTGTAACGGTGCTGGTGTCGACGTGGCCGATATCGTTCTTGAACAGCTGGCCTCGTCGGAGTCTGTGCTGACCCCCGAGGAAAAGGAGCTGGGTGTCGCCATCCTTGATATCGGCGGGGGGACCACCGACATCGCCATCTTTGTCGACGGCTCCATCCGCCACTCGGCTGTCCTCTCTCTGGGAGGCAACCATCTGACCAACGATATCGCCGTGGGTCTGCGGACCCCCATGGCGGAAGCCGAAAAGATCAAGCGGGAGTACGGTTGTGCTCTCGGCTCCATGGTGGCCAAGAACGAGACCATCGAGGTGCCGTCCGTGGGCGGCCGCGAACCGCGCAACCTCTCCCGGCAACTGCTTACGGAAATCCTTGAACCGCGCGTGGAGGAAATCTTTACTCTGGCGGATCAGGAAATCCGCCACAGCGGTTATGGCGACCTCATCGCCTCCGGAGTCGTGCTGACCGGCGGTACCTCGATTCTGCCGGGCATGCCGGAAATGGCCGAACAGATTTTTAACCTGCCGGTGCGGCGCGGCAATCCCCGCGACTTCGGCGGCCTGACCGACGTGGTCAATTCACCGATTTTCGCTACCGGTGTCGGCCTGGTTAAATACGGCAGCCGCAACATGGAAGCGAATAATTTTTCCATCGGCCAGGACAACATCTTTTCCAAAGTTATCCGCAGGATGAAAGAATGGTTTGGCGATTTCTTTTAATCAAAAAAAATTATTGCTCGAAAAAGGGAACTGAAGGAACCGAAGATAGGAATGAATGGAGGGAGTTATGTTCGAATTTGACGAAGCCGTAGATCAATCAGCCAAAATCAAGGTGATCGGGGTAGGGGGCGGCGGTGGCAACGCCGTCAACACCATGATTCAGTCGTCTCTGGAGGGCGTTGAGTTCATTGTCGCCAATACGGATGCTCAGGCTCTGCAGAGAAACAAGGCAGAGCTGAAGGTTCAGCTTGGCAGCAAGTTGACCAAGGGCCTCGGTGCGGGCGCCGATCCGGACGTGGGCCGCGAGGCCGCCGTGGAAGACAAAGAGCGCATCAAGGAGCTTCTTCAGGGCGCGGACATGGTGTTCATCGCCGCCGGCCTTGGGGGTGGCACCGGAACAGGCGCGGCGCCGATTATCGCCGAGGCCTCCAAGGAGGTCGGGGCTCTGACCGTGGGGGTGGTGACCAAACCCTTCACTCGTGAAGGCCGCAAACGCATGAAAAAGGCCGAGAGCGGGGCGGATGAACTCAAGGATATCGTCGACTCCCTGATCGTCATTCCCAATGACCGCCTTCTCGGGCTGGCCGGAAAGAACATGAGTATCCTCGAGGCGTTCAAACCTTCGGATGAGGTGCTGCGCCAGGCGGTGCAGGGGATTTCCGACCTCATCACCACCGACGGTCTCATCAACGTCGACTTCGCCGACGTTAAGGCGATCATGGGTGAACGGGGCATGGCCATGATGGGCATCGGCATCAGCGACGGCGAAAAGCGCGCCACCGAGGCGGCCCACAAGGCGATCAGCAGCCCGCTTCTCGAGGATATCGACATCTCCGGGGCCAAGGGGGTGCTGGTCAATATCTCCGGTTCCTCCAACATGACCATGGAGGAGTTCGACGAGGTTTCCCGCGTTATCCACGAAAAAGTGGACGAAGATGCCAATATTATTATCGGCCTGGTTATTGACGAGAACCTGGGCGATACCATGAAGATTACGGCTATTGCCACGGGCTTCGGGCACGCTTTCGACAAAAAGGCAAAAATAGAAACTCATCTGAAAACCCGGTCGGAACCCTTGGGCAGAGTTGATCGCGACGTCCCGACCTTTATTCGTCACAAGAAGCCCGACTTTTCTTTTTCACCGCCCAATTCAAGCATGGGGGATGACGAGTTCGATATCCCGACCTTCCTGCGCAAGCGGGTTGATTGAGCGTAAAAACAGTATTAAGTTTTAAGTGTCAAGTTTTAAGTTACCAACGGCCTTTAAGAGCTAATAGTGACAAGTCACCTGTCATTTTTCTAAAGTCAGGTTGTTTAGTCCGAAGGCTGAAGGCCGAAAGAAAATCAAAAAACCTTCAGTCTTCGGTCTATCTGCCGTCAGTCTGATTTTAACCATGAGCTATGAGGTATTACCGCCATCCGGGCGGCAGATGCCCTTTCCATGGGGGACTCGAGTCCTTGTGCTGAATAGTAGCAAACGAGATTTTGAATTCCGGGTTGCATGGGGCAGCTTGGTGGTTTCGATGTGTTTCGTCTGACGCCAGCGGACGGAATGCGCTGATTTTCCTTCCCATCTTTTTTTACTCCCTTCGGGGAAAGGGGCTGTAATGTGCAGCCCCTTTCTCTTTTTTCTTCCCCGTTTATTCATGAGAGTTTGTCGCGTAACTGGAAGAGGTGCATCAGGTAAATCAAAACACCGTGATGCGCTCCAGCCTGCCATAGCTGTACGGCGAACAGGCTGCAGGCGTACTTGCAGTTCACCGAAGAGCAAGGAACGGGCAGGGCTTAGCTGATGAACAGTTGCCGCTTTCAACAGAAGTCATCATGGATTAATCGATTTATGCGATCTGCCAAGTTGCGGATAATGATCTTTTGTCTGTAAAAAACTTCGACAAATTATGAAATCGTTGTATTGAACTTTCCAACTGGTTGATAAAAAAGCCATTAAATTTTTTATGGGGGTGAAGGAGAAGAATTTTTCGCGGCAAGAAAAAGGAATTTTTTCCGCAAAAACTGTCGGGAAACTTAACAGAATTCAATAAATTTTTTCCGAAAATAGATATCGGCTTTTCAGGATTATGTTATTAGCTATTTAAATTCAGCATGTTGGAGGGTTTTTTGTTATTGGAAAAAATTGTTGGAAAAATTTACATTTTTTATACTTCCTCGCCGGGAATAAAAAACACTAGTAGTTACATATATTTATGTGGCGGCCCAGGTTTTGCTAAAAGACAACCGTTATGAATTTCTATGGGTTATCCTGATTTCTGTTGGAGGTTATTGCGATGTTAATATTTTTAAGAATCTCCCTAGTTGTCTTTTTCCTGTCCGCCACCTTCTCTTCTGCTTTTGGTGCGATGATTTCTGTTGATTTAAATACTTTTTACGCCGATCCGATTGTTGCTGTTGCCTCCGATGGAAATAGCGCCGTGATAACAGAAGACTCGTTTTATGACACGGTTTACCTTTCGAACGACCCTTATGAATTTGGCGATCCCGGAATAGTGGTGCCGGCCAACCTGCTTTCTCTCTCGTTTCATTATAACTTTGCTATAGGAAGCAATAATGTCGATGAATTCCATGCCGAGCTTTTTGATGGTGAATCTGGAGATTTGATTGATGACTATTCTCTGGACATTACCGACGTTGGCACTGTCACCTGGGACCTTTCGAATCTCGATCCCTCCATTTTTCTTTTAGGGTTGGAGTTCCAGCTTAATTCCTTCGATATGGATATTGGTTCTTCTTTAGTAATCAGCAATGTTGTTCTGGAAACTCAGGATGTTGATCCTGGCCCACCTCCTGTTGCACCGGTTCCCGAGCCTTCGACGCTTCTGCTGCTGGGAAGCGGGCTATTAAGCCTGCCCTGGCTGCGCTGGAAATCCTCTAACGCGAAGAAATAAAAAATAGTTTTTTAGCCCCAGTTACTTCCGGGCTGGCATCCACCCGTGCTTTCCGGAGTTTTTCGGGTGTGTGGTATGGAAACCGGACTGTAAAAGCGGATTGGGTTGGCTCGGTTTTTTATTGAAGAGAGAGTTTTCAGAAGGGTTAAAAAAGGTTTGAGTAACTCTTCTCCTTTTTCATCATGTAAAAGCGACATTAAAAATTTAATAAAAAGTTAATTATGTTATGGCGGTGTTGTTTGTCTTCGCCCGTTGCAGATTCGATTCAAAAAGGGGAGTTATCAGCCCGATTAATGAGGGGGAACTATGTGGAGTTATAGCAAAAAATCAATTCTGGCCGCAGTGCCTATAGTCTGGCTGCTGCTGACAGCAACAACGGCTTTCGGTGGCGCCTACCAGGTTGCCGAGGTTGCCGCCGACTGGGAAACATTAACCGCCAACCGTTTGCAGGCAGAGACGGCCGATTACCAGTTCAATTACGGCGACGATGAATACCAGGTCTACACCCTTCCCTGGAATTTTACCTGGTATCAGCAAAACTTCACAGAAATTGTGGCTGACACCAACGGGAATATCTGGTTCAACCCGAGCAACCTCGCCACCCTTCCCGTCAACCACGATCTGGCCGGTTCCACGGGTACCCCGGTGATATCCGCCTGGAACACAGATCTGAGCAGTTACTACGCAGGCGGTGTTTTTATCGAGCATAAAGCCTCCCCTGAAAGGGTGGTTGTGCAATGGACGACCGAAACCTGGAACGAGCAGGCCAGCCATGCTTCCAACAAATTTCAAGCGGTCCTTTTTCAGGACGGTACTATCCAGTTCAACTACCTTGAATTTGCCGATACCGCCTCGACCGACTCCGGCAGCGGCATTTCCCTTGGGGACGGGCAGGATGTTTTCAATCTGAGTCAGACGGCAGGCGCCGTGCCGACCCTGGCCGGGCGTTCCTTTGTGTTCAGCCTCAAGGATACGGACGGGGACGGCCAGCCCGACATCGAAGATACCGACGATGACAACGACGGCCTGAGCGATGTCTGGGAAATCGCCAATGGTTTGGATCCCCTCGCCGCCGCTGACGTGGTCCTCGATGGAGATGGTGACGGCCTTGACAATCTGGGTGAATATCTGGCAGGAGCTGATCCCTCCAATCCCGATTGCGACGGCGATGGCGTTCCTGACGGTTGGGAAGTCGATCACGGCTTCGATCCTCTCGCTTCCAGCGATGCCGGCATCGATTCCGACGGAGACGGCCGGACCAACCTGGAGGAATTTCTGGCAGGGAGCCATCCCTGGGCCTACGATCCGCCTGGAAATGCCGATACCATTGGCGTCCGCCGTGGAGGCAGTATCCTCTTGACCAATAGTAACCCGCCGACAGTTGCATCCATCGTGTTCTCCTTTGGTTTCACAGATGTCCTGGAGGGCGATGTGGTCTTTGCAGGAGACTGGGATGGAGACGGCCATGACACGGCCGGCATGCGCCGGGGGAACACATTCTATCTGCGCAACACCCACACCTTCGGGGATGCCGACATTGAATTCACCTTTGGTGAAGCAACGGACAAAGTCATTATCGGCGACTGGGACGGCGACGGCATAGACACGGTCGGTTGCAAACGTGACAGCTACTTCTATCTGAAAAATTCCAACAGTTCGGGCGATGCGGACTTGATATTCCAATATGGTTTCAGAAGAGCCAGCCCAAGAGATGTTGCCCTGGCGGGTGACTGGGATGGTGACGGCATCGACACCATCGGTGTCCGGCGGGACAACACATATTACCTGAGAAACAGAAACGATCTCGGCCGGTCGAATTACATATTCGCCTTTGGCTTGTCCACCGACCAGATCGTCGTGGGCGACTGGGACGGCGACGGTACGGATACCATCGGTGTGAAACGGGGAACGGAGTATTTCCTTAAGAACGCCAACGACGCCAGCCCCGCCGATATGAGCTTTATCTTCGGAGAAGAAGACGATGTCCCGATAGCCGGGAAATGGTAGAGGGTGCTGAAGCCATTTTTTTTCGCGACAATGGAATCTGGGAAAAAAAGCGAAAACATCGATGCAGGACTTGCCTGGAAGAGGGCTTTGTCCCCGGGCAAGAACTGAGAACCTGATTAGATTTAATCCATAATGCGATGGATGGAGGATAGATGAAATGAAAGGGTTGATTTCTGAAATACAAAAACGGATGGCCGGGATTGCATTTTTATTGGCATTGGCCTGTCTTTTTCTTCATGGATTTGCTTCCCAATCACATGCCGTGGGTAGTTGTACACCAGGAATGTCTTCCATCATCGGCACCGAGTTTGTGGCCAAGAGTTGTGCCCCCGAGGGCGCCAATGACAACACCTCGTACGATTATTTTGTTACCGAAAATATCCAGTGTACGAATGGCACAGTGGTAATCAGCAGCCTTGGCAACCAGAGTACCAGACGCTATAACCCCGCATCCATCATGGCCGCCTACGGCAGTTCAAGTTACTTCAAAACGCTGCGCAACGAGGACGGCACCCATTTCATTATCGTGCATCGTTATTTTACCGGCACCCTGGAAGGGGAGAGTATGAATCTCCCCCGGGCCACGGTCTACTACGACAAGATCAATCGCACCTATTTCCCACCTGCGGAGGTGCCGGACACCGATGGTGACGGTTATACCGTCTGCGAGGATTGTGACGACACCAATGCGGCTGTTCACGAAAACTGTGGTCCTTCTCTGGCCGAAGCAGAAGCTGAACAATTAAAAGACCCTGTCACCTGTGGTAAAAAGAAGGTAGATTCCTTTGCTGGAATAGATACCGGCGAGTATTTCCACAGCCAGGATCTGTTCTCCTTTTCCGGGCCACCCCTTTCGGCATCCTTGGAGCTTTCCTATCGTACCCTGGGGCGTGCCGGGACTGTGGGCCAGGGCTGGCGTCATAGCTACGATATTGGCCTGCGTGGCGACGGCTCCGGCAACCTCGTGGCCCGTATTGGCAGTAACGATAGGCTTTATACCTATAACAATGGAACCTATGTTTCAGAGAAGGACGACTATAGCACCCTAATCGTCAACGACGACGGTACCTATGCCCTGACCGAGAAAAACGGCATGGCTTACGACTTCAATTCCTCGGGCAAGTGCACCGCCATTACGGACCGCAACGGCAACCAGAACGTTTTGGCCTACAATGGGAATGGTCTGCTTGAAACCGTCACCGACAGTGCGGGCCGGGTCCTGACCTTCGCCTACAACACCGGCGGGACTCTGGCTTCGGTCACCGACCCCAAGGGCAGTGCTTTTAACTTTGGCTATACCAGTGGTCTTCTGACTGCCGTCACCCACCCCGACGGCTCAGGTTGGAGTTACACATATGACGCCGACGGCTATCTTTTGACCAAAACCGATCCAGAGAACTACACCGTCACCAACACCCTCGACACCAATCACCGCATCACCCAGTCCGTTGACCCCAACAGTCGCACCCGTCTTCTGGATTACCCCACCGATACCTCGACCACGGTGCGCTCCACCACCTTTACGGAAAAGGACGGCAACGACTGGACCTATACCTACGACACTGCTGCCAAAGTTCTGCTCAGCAAAACCGACCCCGAAGGTTTCACCACCAGCTACACCTGGGACAGCAACAAGAACCTGCTGTCCAAAACCGAACCCGGCAGCGTTGTCACCTCCTACACCTACGACAGCCAGGGCAATGTCCTGACCGTCACCGACGCCTTGGGCCGCGTCACCGCCTTCACCTACAACAGCTACGGCCAGGTCCTCACCGCCACCGGCCCCCGCGGCGCCATCGAGAACATCTACGACGGCAACGGCAACCTTTTGCAGGTGGAGAACTACGACGATACCGTCACCCAGTTCGAATACAACAGCAAAGGGCAGGTCACCCAAATCACCGACGCCCTGACCCGCGAGACCGACTTCGTCTACGATACCAGCGGCCTTCTGACCAGCGTCACCCCGCCCTCGGGCGTCACCCAGAGTTTCACCTATGACGCCAACGGCAACGTCCTCACCATGACCGCGGGCGGCCTGACCACCACCTACACCTATGACACCATGAACCGGGTAGCGACCATCACCGATCCCCTGAAACATGTCACTACCTACACCTACGACGGCAACGGCAATCTCGCCACCGTCACCGATGCCGAGAATCGCACCACCGTCTACGACCACAACTACCAGGATCAGCCGACCCTGATCCAGGATGCCAGGGGCGGCATCACCACCATGGAGTACGGCGGCAACGGCTGCACCAGTTGCAGCGGCGGGGCGGACAAGCTCACCAGCCTCACCGATCCCAGCGACAAGACCACGACCTTTGAGTACGGTTCCACCGGCCACCTGATTCATGAGACCGATCCCTTGGGCAACCTGACCCGGTACTTCTACGAGGACGGCCGCGGCAACCTCACCAAACGCATCGACGCCAACAACCAGACGATCCTCTACAGCTACGACAACCTCAACCGCCTGACCCAGGTCACTCTCCCCGACAGCCAGACCGTCGTCTACACCTATCACCCCACCACCGGCGATCTCACCACCGTCACCGGACCCGATATCGGCTACACCTTCGCCTACGACACCCTGGGACGCATCACCGGCGTTACCGATACAAGGGGCTACAGCCTTGCCTACACCTACAACGACTTAGGCCAGCGCACCCAGGTAACTTTACCGGGCAGCCAGACCATCACCTACGGCTACGATACCGGCAACCGCCTGAGTACTCTGACCAGTGAGGCCGGGGTCTTCACCTTCGGCTACGACAGCAAAGACCGCAGAAGTTCACTCGCCTTTCCCAACGGCATTACCGCCACCTACACTTTCGACGCCGGCGACCGCCTGACCAGCCTGATCCACTCCGCCGCGGGCGGGGATGTGCTCAACATCGCCTATCCCCAGCTCGACAATCTCGGCAACCGGATACAACGCACAGAGGACGGCCAGACCACCACCTACGGCTACGACGAACTCTACCGCCT
>JAFGRU010000051.1 GCA_016934985.1 Deltaproteobacteria bacterium | reverse complement strand
GAGGGCATAATACCAGTCTGGTAATAATTTATTTTCCTTATAAATTCCGGGGATTTAACCTTTGTCCTGTGGGTAATATAACGTTGTATAATTGTTGACTAACTTTCATCCAATTGTTATCTTCACCGCATGCCCCGATCCGCCCGCCTTGACCTTCCCGATCTATTACAACACGTCATCGTCCGTGGCGTGGAGCGTTGCGATATCTTCCGCGACGACAACGACCGGTTGCGCTTTCTCCAGAGTTTCTCAAAACTCCTGGTAGAAACCGATACCGAATGCTTCGCCTGGTCGCTGATGACCAACCACTTTCACCTCCTGCTTCGGCCCCAAAACCGTCTTGCGCCCTTCATGCGCAGGCTTCTCACCGGCTATGCCATTTATTTCAATCTTCGCCACAAACGCTACGGTCATTTATTCCAGAACCGCTACAAATCCATTGTGTGTGAAGAAGATTCCTATTTGCTGGAACTGGTCCGTTACATCCACCTGAATCCTTTGCGCGCCGGACTGGTGGAAGACCTCGCCGCTTTGGATCACTACGCCTGGTCCGGCCATGCGGTCATCCTGGGAAAAAGCTCCCAGGAAGGACAGGTTGCGGATGAAGTCCTATCCCTTTTTTCCGAGAAGAGGGGCGAGGCAAGACGGCGATATCGAGCTTTTGTCGCAGATGGTGTGTCCCAGGAAAAACGTGAAAAATTGGGCGGCGGGCGGAAAAAGCCGAGGAGGATATCGGAAGAGGAAGATGGCGCGTTGTACGACAAAAGGGTCCTTGGAAGTGCTGCATTTGTCCAGGAACTGCGGAAGCGCCAGGATCTTGAATCCGAATTTCCCCGTCCCATGGAAATCGCGGAAATAATCGCCAGGGTTTGCCGTCACTTCGGGATTGAGCCGGAAGAACTGCGATTGAAGAGCCGGGTTGGGAGGCTCGTAGCAGCACGAAACATCATTTGCTATTTTGCCGTCCGCCAGGTGGGGCACAACGGGGTCGATGTCGGCAGGCATGTGAATCTGCGCCGCGCCGGGGTCAGCGTTGCCGCGGGCAGAGGGGCGGAAATGGTGAAGAATGACCCAGTATTGTTTGCGTTGTTAAACAATTAAACAACGTCACTTTGGAAACGGATGTTTTGAGGACGGCCAGAAACTCGCCGGCGCTCAAACAGTCTGCCCGTCTCTTTCTCAAAACGATCCCTTCACTCCGGCTGCGCCGAAGTGGGAAAAGACAACCTGTTTTGCAGGTGATTCGCAATAAGTATGGCATTGCTGTTTCGAACCCAATATTAAGGATATTTTTCCTGCCGCATGTCCCGCAAACTGGAAGAAAAAAACCGTCAACGCAAAGCCTCGGAAGAAGGACTTGTCAGCAGCCCCTGGGGGGGACGTCTGGCCGTGGCCCTGGTCTATCCCAACACTTATCACCACGGCATGAGCAATCTCGGTTTTCAGTATGCCTACGATTTTTTCAACCGCCAGGATGAGGCGCTGTGCGAGCGGTTTTTCCTTCCCGACAAAGAAGATATCAAAGATTGCCTGCATAAAAAATTGCCGTTGCGGTCCCTCGACTCTGGGCGGCCTCTGGCTGATTTCGACGTTGTCTGTTTTTCCATCTCGTTTGAAAATGATTACCTGAATCTGCCGATTCTTTTTGAGTTGGGTCGGCTGCCCTTTTTTTCCGCTCAACGCAATGAGCGCCACCCCCTGGTTGTTTGCGGCGGGGTGGTAGCGTTTTTAAATCCCGAGCCTCTGGCCGACATCATGGATCTGTTTGCTGTTGGTGAAGGAGAAATCCTTCTGCCGCAGCTTTTGGGCGGGCTTCTGACGCCGGGCGTGGATAAGGCGGAGCTGTTAAAGGCGCTGGCTTCCCGGCCGGGGTTTTACGTGCCCGCCTTTTACGAGATTCGCTACCGTGACGACGGCACGATTGAAGAGTATCTGCCTGCGGACGGGGTGCCCCAACGAGTCCAGCGTCAGTGGCTGCGTGATCTCGATGCGTCATCCTGCCGCTCTTTCGTCTTTTGCCGTGATAGTGAGTTCGCCGACATGGCGCTGCTGGAGATTTCGCGCGGCTGCGGGCGGGGTTGCCGCTTTTGCGCTGCTGGAAACATCTACCTGCCGCCACGGGAGCGGAGTCCGCAGCAGTTGGCGGATGACATTCGGGCCATGGCCGGGGCGCGCAAAAGGGTCGGCCTGGTCAGCGCGGCGGTTTCCGATTATTCAGAGCTGCCGGAGTTGTGCCGCGAGATTGTCGGCCAGAGAGCCGACTTTTCGGTGTCGAGCGTACGTATCGACTCTCTCGACCGGGACCTGCTGCGTCAACTGGTCGCCTGCGGGCACCGCACCCTGACTTTGGCGCCCGAGGCCGGAAGTCAGCGACTGCGCAATGTCATCAACAAGAATATCGACGAGGAGCAGATCCTCGACTGCGTGAAGATGGCCACGGAAGAGGAGATCATCAACCTCAAATTCTATTTTCTCATCGGCCTGCCGACGGAAACCGATGAAGATATCGCCGAGATGGAGGCTCTTGTGGAGAAAATCCACCGCGTCTGGATGGATGAGAGCAAAAAAATAGGCCGCCTTGGCAATCTCACGCTGTCGGTCAATCCTTTTATTCCCAAACCGTTTACGCCCTTTCAGTGGATGGCCATGGAGCAGACTGCGGTGCTGAAAACCCGCATGGGCCTGATCAGGACTTTTGTCGGTCGCCTCGACCGGACCCAGGTGTTTTTTGAATCCTTGCGTGCTGCCGAGCTTCAGGCTTTTCTCGCCCGTGGCGACCGTCGGATCGGCATGGCCCTGATTCCTCTCAGCAGTGGGAAGAATCTCAAGCAGGCTTGCCGGGAAGTCGGTCTCGACCCCGATTTTTACACCCGCCGGGAAAGGGCCGAGGACGAGAAATTCCCCTGGGAGATTCTCGATATCGGGGTGAAAAGGGACTATCTTCGCGAGGAATTTTGGAAAAGTCTGCGGGGAGAACTCAGCCCTTCCTGCGGCACGGTTTGCCGAGGGTGTGGGGTGTGTGAAAAAGAGAACTGAATTTTTCCCTATTTTGTCCGGTTACAAAAAGGGTGCTATTCACCTCGTTTGTTGATGGGCTCGCACCGCCCATTCCAAGAGCCGCATGAACCCATCCATGGGGTTTAATTGTCGCCATCCAGGCGCCAGATGCCCTTTCCGTGGGCGCTACGGATCCATCACGCTGAACAGTTTCATATTTCCTTCCCTTAGATCCTCCGGTAATTACAAATTACCATTTATCGACTGCAAAAAGGCCAAGTGGAAACAGGTTGGCTTTTATAGTTTCGGGCCTCCGAAAAAATCAGGAGTTCTTAAAATAGCAGGCTTACAGCCGTTTAAAATCAGGCGAACCGAAGCCGGGTTCTGGGTTTACGATACCCCGAGGCAGTGGAAGGCGGAATATCCCAGCGTGGCGGAGAAGCTGACGTGGTAGGGGAATTCTCCATTTTTCGAAAACCCGCAGCCTCAAAAACGGAATTTTGTTTCCTTTCCAGGCTTTTTTTAAATGATAAACTTGGAACAATCGTATATGGTCCAAAAATTAAAAATCTGGTCTTGTTCCCCTGGCCGAACCGTTTCTGTACCTGCAGTAGAGAAAAACAGTGGGGAGAATGCTCTTCAATTGCGAGTAACGACTTGAAATTGGTTCGCTTTCTGAGTGATAGAAACCAGCGCTTTTCTTCTCACGGGAGAAAACATTGAAAGCAAAAACCGATGCGGATCGCATCGCCCAAATTATAACTTCCGTTCTGAATGCCTCCCGCGGCAACTTTTCGGAACGGTTGGAGGCTTCAGGCAAAAACGATGAACTTGATCGGCTTGCGGCAGCAATCAATCAAATGCTTGAAAATTTTCAGGACCAGGTTTCAAAACGTGAACGAATTGAACAAGTTCTTGAACTAACCCAGTTTGCCATCGACCGGGCTTCGATCGCCTGCTTCTGGATCAGCAGCGATAATGAGATCACCTATGTTAACGAGAAGGCATGCCGGTCTTTGGGGTACACCCGCGAGGAACTTCAGAGTTTGGCCATAAAGGATATTGACCCCGGATTTCCAGTCGAGGTCTGGCAAAAATTCTGGCAGGAGCTTTCCCGCCACAAGGTGCAGGTGTTCGAAACAAGTCATCAGCGCAAGGACGGCACAATATTTCCCGTCGAAATAACCTCAAACTACGTCGAATTCGATGGAAAACAGTACAGCTGTGCCTTTGCCCGCGACATCACTGAACAGAAAAAAGCTGAAGAACAGATCCGCCGGCTCGCCTACTATGACAGCCTCACAAGCTTGCCGAACCGGCGACTCTACAAGGAACTGTTGTCTCGGGCCCTCAAATTTGCTGAACGTTATAGGACAACTTTCGCTGTTCTTTTCGTCGACCTCGATAATTTGAAAAAAGTCAACGATACCTTCGGCCACAACATGGGAGACATGGTTCTCAAAGAGGTGGCAGACAGGCTTGAGCATTGTCTCCGGGAAAGCGACTACCTTGCCCGGCAAAGCAAAGATGGCTCAAAAAGCACCGTTTCCCGCATTGGTGGTGACGAGTTTATTGCCCTGGTGAACAACCTCACCAGCCAACACAATGCCGAGAGTGTATCGAAGCGCATCCTGAAAGACTTGGCTTCGCCTTATGACTTGAATGGGAATGAGGTCTTCATTTCGGCCAGTATCGGCATAGCCATGTATCCGGAAGACGGCAACGACCCGGAGGGGTTGCTGAAAAAAGCGGACATGGCCATGTACAGTGCAAAGGAAAAGGGGAAAAATAATTATCAGTTTTTTTCTGCGATAGAGCACGGTCAGGAATAGGCGAAGACCGGTCCGTAGAGTCTGTCATCCGAAAAATGATTGTTTTTCCAGTCCTGATCCTCTGCTGAAAAAAGGTGAAAAAAAGGCCTGCCTGGTAACAGGGCGGGCCTTCTGGTTTTTCAGGGTCTGGCCGTGAAGAAGGCTTTTTCGGTTCTGGTCCGGTTTTTCGAAATGAGAGGAACATCATATGCACAAATTTACAGAACGGCGGAGCGATTCAATAAAGGGTCAGAGCCGTAAAAAATATCGGTATTCCAAGTTGGGGCATGTAATCGGGGAAAAAGCAGATAAACTTATAAAAATAAATTTTATTTAAACCTTAAATTTAGAATAAAGCATGTTGCTAAACTTAATCTTGTATAACGCGTTACAACCACATTGACTCAGTTTAAAAATAAACAGTCGGACGGCAAGGAACACTTTGCGGGCATTGACCAAAAGGGGAGGCTGTTAGAAATGTCCTCCAACCCGGATTGTTGCGGCCTGTGCCCCGTGCATTCGTGAGAAGGTTTAAGGAACGCTCCGGTCAGAGAAAAACATCGGTAGGTGTATGGACATTCATGGCTTTAGCCTGTCGTTTCGCGATCCTGAAAAAGAGAGCCAGTTCCTGGACTCCTATTTCTGGCTCAACTTGTCTCATCTTCGTCTTTGCCTGATTTTGTCGGCCATTTTTTTCACCATCTACGCCTATACCGATTTGCTGTTGGCCCGCGAAAGTCTGCGGGTTTTGCTGATTATCCGTTTCGGCATCGTCGTACCGTTCTTTTTGCTTGTTCTGATTCTGACCTATGTCCGTACCGACATATATAAACATTTCTGGCAGGGGTTCAACGCCTTTTTCGTATTCCTTTCGGGTTTGAGCTATATCATCATCACAGCCCTGGGTACTCCGCCCTATGGTCATTCTATGTATGTCGGGGTGATTTTCGTCCTTTTCTTCGGCTATACTTTTATCCGCTTCCGCTTTGTTTGGGCCACCCTTTCCTGCCTGGCCCTGACGGCCGCATATATTTTTAACGCCTTTCGGATTATCGATGTTCCGCTGCCGTTACTGGCCATCCAGATTCCCATTCTAATGGGGGTCAATGTTCTCGGCATGCTGGCCGCTTACCACCTCGAATTTTCGGCCCGTCAGGCTTTCCATCTCAACAGTCTTGTACAAAAAGAGAAAGAGCATGTCGATGAAGTGAACCGCAAGCTTGAAAATACCGTCCGGGACCGGACTGCCGAGCTCCTGGTCAGTAATAAAAACCTGGCCGCCAAACTGGAAGAGTTGAAAAGGAGCGAGCAGGAGCGCTCTCACCTGGAAAAGCAGCTTGCTCAGGCCCAGAAAATGGAAGCGGTGGGCCGCCTTGCCGGTGGCGTGGCGCACGATTTCAATAATATTCTTCAGGCTATTATCGGTTGCATTGAGCTGGCTAAAATGGCGGAAGACAGCAGCGAGCAGCGAAAGTATATTGATGAAATCAGCGAGGGGGCTCTGAAGGCGGCGGACCTCACCCGCCAGCTTCTGACTTTCAGCCGCCAGCAGGTGATGGAACTCAAAAATATCAGTTTCAACGAGTTGATAGAAAACTTTCTGAAGATGGTGCGGCGGACTATCGGTGAGGATGTTGAACTCCAGTTTTCCCCCAGCGAGGGGCCCGCTCAAGTTCGCGCTGACCGGGGCCAGCTTGAGCAGGTGATCCTGAATCTCTGCGTCAATGCCCGGGATGCCATGCCCAAAGGGGGCCGGATTCAGATTGCGACGGCTTTGCGTTCTTTTGATGAAGACTATTGTAAAAAATACCTCGAAGCCAAGCCAGGCGAATTTGTCGAGCTTTCGGTGGCGGATAATGGTTGCGGAATGGACCAGATAACCTTGAACCTTATTTTCGAGCCGTTTTTCACGACCAAGGGTTATGGCCATGGAACCGGGCTTGGGTTGGCTACGGTCTATGGAATTGTCAAACAGCACAAAGGGTTCATCCAGGTTACCAGTGAGCCGGGCAAGGGAAGCTGTTTCAAGGTTTATCTGCCCTCTGCCAACGGCAAGGTCACCCGCATTTCAGTCCCTGAGAGAGTAGAGCTGGTGGGTGGTATGGAGACTATCTTTTTGGCTGAGGACGATGAAAGTGTCAGGCGTTTTGCGGAAAAACTGCTCCGCAGTGTCGGTTATGAGGTGATCACAGCTGTTGACGGCCGGGAAAGCATTGAACTGCTGGAAAAAAATATTTCCAATGTCGACATGGCCATCCTCGATGTTATCATGCCTTTCTGCGGTGGCGAGGAGGTGTTCCGTCACATTCGCCGCCGACGGGCGGGTCTGCCGGTACTCTTCAGCAGCGGTTATGGCGTCGATGCCGAGCACACGAGATTCGTGGCGTCTGAAGGTTTGGAGTTGATTCAGAAGCCTTATGAACCCTCGGCGTTGTTAAAAAAAATACGGGAAATTCTCGATGTCTCCAAGGCTGGTAATTGATCATTTTTTGCTATCCATTAATATTTTTTTGTCGGATTGATGGTTTTCCTCGAGCCCGGACATGTTTGCCGTCATTGTAGGGCAGGGAATGAAAACCTCAACGACTTTTGAAAAAGAGTGTGTTCATAGCTAAAGGGACCAATTATGACCAAGGAAAAGAAAAACACCAATTCGCCGCTGACGGTTATCGAAGATGACCGCACCGGTTTAAGTGTCGAGGCGCTGCGCCGGGCCATTCTCGACCATCTTTATTATCTGCGGGGCCGCGGCCGCGAGATGGCGACCAAAAACGACGTCTACATGGCTTTGGCTTTCGCTGTGCGGGACCGGATCATGAGCCGTTGGATCAGAACCATAGAGGCAATCCGCGAGCGAAAGACCCGGGCAGTCAGTTACCTTTCGGCCGAATTTCTGCTCGGGCCGCACCTTGGCAACGGGCTTGTCAACCTCGGTATCACCGAGGAAGCCAAAGAAGCGGTAAAAGGCCTCGGATTCGATTTTGATTTTGATGCCATTATCGAGCAGGAAGAGGAGCCGGGACTCGGCAACGGAGGTCTGGGAAGGCTGGCGGCCTGCTACATGGATTCCCTGGCGACTTTAAAGGTACCCGCCGTTGGCTACGGCATCCGGTACGAATTCGGCATTTTCGACCAGGAGATCAAGAACGGCTGGCAGGTTGAGGTGACTGACAAATGGCTGCGCTGGGGTAACCCGTGGGAAATAGAGCGGCCGGAAATCATTTTTGATGTCAAGCTGGGAGGGTATACGGAATCCTACCATGATCCGCGCGGCGAATATCAGGTGCGCTGGATTCCGGCCCAGGTTGTCAGGGGGGTGGCCTTCGATACACCTATTCCCGGTTATCGCGATGATTCCCTCAGTTTGCTACGCCTCTGGAAGGCCGAGGCGGTTGATTCCTTTGACTTTCAGGCTTTCAATGTCGGTGATTATTTTGGTGCCGTGCACGAAAAGGTTTCCTCCGAAACCATTTCCAAGGTTCTCTACCCGAACGATGCGCCGGAGGTTGGCAAAAAACTGCGTCTTTCCCAACAATACTTTTTTGTCTCCTGTTCTATGCAGGACATGATCCGTCTTCACCTCCTTTCGGCCCGGCCGCTGGATACTTTCCACGAATGGTTCGCCGTACAGCTCAACGACACCCATCCCTCCATTGCTGTCGCGGAACTGATGAGGATCCTCATCGATCAGTATTTTATGTCCTGGGAGGAGGCCTGGCACATTACCACCAACACCTTCTCCTATACCAATCATACCCTGCTCCCGGAAGCTCTGGAAAAGTGGCCGCTTCCCCTGTTGCAGGAACTTCTGCCCCGCCATCTGGAAATAATCCTGGAAATCAATCACCGTTTCCTTAAGGATGTGCGCCAGAGGCATCCGGGAGACAACGAACTGCTGTCGCGTCTTAGCCTTGTCGAGGAACGGGACGAGAAATATGTGCGCATGGCCCACCTGGCCTGCGTGGGGAGCCATGCCGTCAATGGTGTGGCGAAACTACATTCGGAACTGCTAAAAAAAACCATTATGCGGGATTTTTACGAGCACGCACCGGAAAAATTTCATAATATCACCAATGGCGTCACGCCGCGGCGCTGGCTGGTTCTGAGCAACCCGGGACTGTCCAACCTGATTTCCGGTTGTATCGGCGAGCGTTGGATCAGGCGTCTGGAGGATTTGCGGGAACTCGAAAAGTTCGTCGATGACGCGGAGTTCAGGAACCAGTGGCGCCGTGTCAAGCGGGAGAATAAGGAGCATCTGGCGGCTTTTTTCCGGAATCGTACCCGAAACACTATAGACCCGGAAACCATGTTCGATGTTCAGGTCAAGAGGATTCATGAGTACAAGCGCCAGCATTTGAACATTCTTCATATCATCACACTTTACCAGCGTATCAAGAACAACCCGGCTGTCGAAATAACCCCCCGGACGTTCATTTTCGGCGGCAAGGCGGCGCCGGGTTATTACATGGCCAAACTGATCATCAAGCTCATCAACTCGGTGGCTGACATGGTTAATCGCGATGCCGACGTAGCCGGACGTCTCAAGGTTGTTTTTTTCCCCAATTTTAATGTTAAAAACGGTCAGCGGGTTTACCCTGCGGCCGATCTTTCCGAACAGATTTCAACCGCCGGCAAGGAGGCCTCGGGAACTGGAAATATGAAGTTTGCCATGAACGGAGCCCTGACCATCGGTACTCTGGACGGGGCGAACATCGAGATCTGTGAAGAGGTGGGGGAGGAGAATTTTTTCCTTTTTGGTTTGAAAGCGGATGAAGTCTGCGATCTCAAAGCCAGGGGTTACAATCCCCGCCAGCATTATGAAGACAATCCCCAACTCAAGGCAGTCATCGATCTCATTATCTCGGGATTTTTTGCGGACGGCGATTCGAGCCTTTTCAAGCCGCTTATCGATTCCCTCCTTTCTCAAGATCCTTACATGCTGCTGGCTGATTACCAATCCTATGTGGACTGCCAGGAAAAAATAAGCGGTATATACAGGGATCAGGAGTACTGGACGCGTATGTCCATTCTCAATGTTGCGAGAATGGGTAAATTTTCCTCCGACCGTTCTATCCGGGAATATTGCGAGAAAATCTGGAATATCCAGCCTGGGAATGGCAATTTTAAAGGTCTGTCGAATGCTTCGACCACTGTTTTGTAAAGCTGAATCTTCGCCAGTATGTCAAAATGTCTGTTCCGGCCAACAGGGAAACGTGCTGTTGGCTGAACGTGAGGATTCAGTATGAGAAAAGTGGTTCTTATTACAATGGTATGCAGTTGCTTAATGGTATGGCTTCAAGCAGGGTCCCTGGCTGAGGTGCAATCCTCTAACAGGGAAATCAACACTCTCAGGATCGGTTCGCAGGATCTCCCGCCCTATGGATGGAAAGATGTTCAGGGAATGAAACATGGAGTAATCTTTGATATGAACCAGGAAATTGGTATCAGGTCCGGACTGCCTTTTACCAATGAGATTCTACCACTTAGCAGAATGCTGATGATGTTGAGGAATGGTGAAATTGATTTGCTTTCCTCCCAGGCCCATCGACCGGCTCTGGATTCCGGAGACCCACTGGCCGTGCAATTCAAAATAAATGTTGTGGCCGTAACCAGAAAAGGTTCTGAAATTCGAACCATAAAGGATTTTAAGGAAAAAGATTTGATTTATCATCATTCTGCTTCCTACCTTCAGCTGGAAGGCTTGCCAAGGAAAATTTATCGGGTGAAGAGTTACAGGCAGGCTGTTCAGATGCTTTTTGCGCGCCCAAATGTGGATGGAGCGGTGTTTTCAGAGCCTGCATTTTATTATTGGATGAGGGATCTGGGATTGACGCGAGAAAATTTTGGCAGGATCATCATGGTCGAGCCTGATAAAAAACAATGGATTTTTGTACGCAGAGGAATGCCCCCGAGAACCCAGGAAGCTATAAAGAAAATCGTTGAGGAGATTTACCGGGGAGATTTATTTGAAAACCTTCTTATCAAATATGGAATGAAGTAAAAAAACTGATATTTCTCCTTTTGAAAGGGCCCATCTCGAAAAAGATGGGCCCTTCTTTCTGCGATTGTTACTGTGGTTTAACCCACTTTGCCACCAGAAACGCCCCGGTATCGAGATTCGACTTAATCCCCTCTTTTTCAATCACTTTGGCTTTTTCCGGGTCTTCGTCTTTGAAAAAATGCACCACGGTCTTGAATTGGCCCGGAACAGGCGCCAGTGCCAGCAGCTCTTCCGGAGAGCGAAAGTAGGCTTTGTCATAGAGGTCGGTTTCGCCGCGCTTGGCGCGGTCGGTGCGCTCTCCGGCCCAAGGGGAGAGGCGGTTGAGGGTGGCGATGACCAGGGTACCTCCCGGCTTGAGGACACGGAAAAGTTCACTGACGGCTTTCCCGCCGTCGGCGATGAATTCGATGGCGGTATTGGAGATAACCTTGTCGAAATAGTTATCCAGAAAGGGCAGGTCGAGGATATTGCCCTTAACCGGCAGGAAGTCATTTCCCCTGGTTTTGTAGGCGGCGACTTCAAGCATGCTGGATGAAATATCCATGCCCACGATTTTGGGGCTTTTGGCGAGAAAATCGGTGGTGAAAATTCCTGTTCCGCAGCCGGCATCAAGAATGGTTTCACCAGCCTGGGGGTTAAGGGATTCCATTAGGAGATTCAATTCGGTCTCCCGGACAATCTGCCCGAGGGGGGTTTTGAACCATTTTTCATACTTGTCGGACCATTCGTCAAAAATCTGTTTTTTTTCTCCCATGTTTTCCTCCCGTTGGTTGATAGAAGAGGCAGATGATTATTTCATGATGTTGACATAGGCTGTCTGGGCAGGATCGTTTTTTATATTTTAATCAATCTATATATTCGAATTCAAAAATACAACCATTTTTTGCCGACACCTGTCATGAGCTTGGGCAAGTTCCAGGTGGGCCTGAAAAGGGATTTTTTCTAATCGCTCCATAGATGAGAGATGGAATTTGATTTTATTAAAAAGCCTCAAGGTTAGTAGCTTTTCGCCTTCCGGTATTGCGGTTGGCACGGTATCCGCAAATCTATCAGGCAGGGATTTTCCTTTAAGTTTAATTCTTTATTTTCGGTGGTGCTCTATTTATTCAGAAAAATTTGTAATTATTCAGCATTGTCGGCGCAATGCTCGCATCGCCCTTTCCATGGGCGACACGAGTCCTTGTGCTGAATAGTTACAAAGGTTTTTGCCAGCTATTAAGCAATAATTGTTTTTTTGGGAGGTCAAATTGTGACGACACTGCTTTTTAACCGTCAACCTGTTTATGATCGCAATCTTCAGGTCATCGGCTATGAAATTGTATCTGAAAAGCCTGAGAATGAAGTGCCGGTTCCGGGGGGGCTGAGTTCCGTCCACCGGCTGCTCAGCGAGCTTGGAGGAGAGGATGTCAATACTTTGGCATCGGAAGGGCGGTTGTTTCTGGATTCGATGCCCCATGAACTGGCGGATGGCGAATGGATATTACCGCCTGAGAAAAGCGTTTTCCAGTTCCAGTTGCCCGCCTCCGAAACTCCCGATCTTTCCCTGATAAATCTGCAGTCCCTTCATGAAAGAAGACCGCAGATTGCCCTGACAGGTCTTGGTGGCGGCAGCAACTCCGAGCTTATGAACATGGCCGATGTCCTGAAAATGGATGTTGCAGCAACCGATCTTTCGGATCTGGAATTAACCGTGGATCAAATGCGCCGCTACAACGGCAAACTTCTTGCGGATAAGATCGAGTCCCAGAAAAAGTATCAGGTATGTCATGACCTCGGGTTTGATTATTTTCAGGGCTTTTTTTACTGCGAGCCGGTAGAAGTTTCACGTCGTGCGGTGCCCGCCAGCCAGGCTGTCATCATGAGGTTGCTGGCTCAGATACAAGATCCGAATGTCGACCTCAGGGAATTGGAAAAAATCATTTCACAGGATGCCGCCCTCTGTTTTCGTCTTCTGCGTTACTTGAACAGCGCCGCTATCGGTCTGACCCAGAAAATTGATTCTGTTTCGCGGGCTGTGAACCTGCTGGGTTTGGAACCGCTCAAAATCTGGTGCAGCGTTATTCTTCTTTCCCGCATTGAAGGCAAGCCTCTCGAACTCATGAAAACATCCCTGACGCGGGGCCGAATGTGTCAGACTCTCGCGGAGCATGGCCCGGCGGTCAACTCTTCGTCCTCTTTCATGGCGGGACTTCTTTCCCTGCTGCCGGCATATATGGATCGCCCGATGGAAGATATCGTGGGCGAGTTGCCGTTGACGGACGAGATTGCCAACGGTCTGGTGACAGGGGAGGGGCAGGTCGGAGCGGTGCTCGGGAGTGCCATTGATTATGAACGGGGCGAATGGAAAAAGCTGGAGCAGTCGGCTTTTGAAAAACCGGTTTTGCGTGCCTCTTATCTTGACGCCGTAAACTTTACGGAAGAAAGCTTCAAGCGCCTCCGTTAATTTAGATAACTGTATCAACGAAAAAGCCCCCGGTGCCTTAGGCAGCGGGGGCTTTTTTATAGAAACTATTTTCTTCGTCAATTAACCCGGCTTATTCATGATGCTTTGTTGCGAAACCGATAGGTGTACGCTAGATCAAACAAGAACCGGGGTTGCGTCCCCGGTCGACGCCTTACTCTTTTTACTTGTCTAAAAAGAGTAAGCAGAAAAAGGACACCCCGTACCTGGCCCTTCGGGTTCCCTGCGCTCCAGAGATGCTTTGAGGACGGTCAGAAACTCGCACAAACCGCTCAGACAGTCTGCCCGTCTTTTTCTCAAAACCTCTCTTCCGCTTCGGCTGCGGTACAAGGGGGTTAACACCTGACACTTAAAACCTGAAACTTAAAAATCTTTTCACGCGGCTCTTGGGATGGGCGGTACGAGGCATTGTGCCAATAAGCTGAACAATTACTCTCCATTAAAACATGGCGGCGGTGCGGTTGATGGCCTGCCGAAGCCGGGTCGAGGCAGCCAGCAGCAGGCTCTTCAAGAGCCGCATGCCGGCTTCGGGGTTTTCGGCCAGGATTTTGTCAAAATTATCTTTGCTGAGGAGCAGAAGAGTCGAGTTTTCCATGGCGGAAGCTGATGTGGCGCGGGGCTGTCCGTCCAGAATGCAGAGTTCTCCGGCCAGAGTGCCCTTGCCGAAGACACCCACAACCACCTCACGCCCCTTGAACTCCGTTTCCTTGGTTATTTTTATCTTTCCTCCAACAATAAATGCCAGCTGGTCGGACATTTCGCCTTCTTTCCAGAGGGTTTCTCCCTGCGCGATGTTTTTAAATTTGAAGTACGAAATCATGTTTTCGAGGTCGTTTTCGGCGAGATAATAAAAGAGGTCTGAAATTTCCTGGCCGGCACTGAGCATTATATCCATCCTGTGTCAGAAAGGTTTACGGTTTTTTGTATTGCCCACGGAAATGCAAAACTCTTGCCCGGAAAGCAACATGGATTTTTTCTGTGGTCGGCACAATTTTTAGGGCAGATGCTGTCACCGAACGAGCAAAAAAAAGGATGTGCCGAGACACATCCTTTGGAATTCAATTTTATTATAATAAAAACTTATTTTTTAAAACGCTTTCTGGTTAAGCCAACGCCAATCAGTCCGGCACCGAGAAGCAGGAGCGTGGAAGGTTCGGGGACGGGGGCGTTAGGGTTAGCCACCAGATAGTTCTGAGGAACGAGACCTTCGTCGGATGCTGAAAATGTACCATCTATTGTGGGGGCGACTGCAAGTAACCATTTATCGGCATATTGAGAGTATGCTTCCTCTGTAAGTTGAGCCAATTTGGTCAATAAGGCATCAGCCCCAGCGGATTCTTGCATATCGATGTCGATAATCGTTTCCCATATAGCCAACTGGGCAGCTTCTTTGGTCGCTTCACCTGTTGCATACTGGTTCGCTAGCCAAGTTGCCTGGAGATATTTTTGCCTGATATCGTCGTTGATAGCTGTCATCTCCAGTAAAGAATACTCGGTGCTACTTGGCTCCCAATCTGCGTTTTCAACGCAAAAAATTTCAACATTTTCCTGCAGGGTTCCATCAAGCGTGTAGGTGCCATGGTAATCGATATAATAGTTTCGGGAGATGTCATTTGGGAACGCCACATAATGTGTATCAGTTCCATGGGATAATGTCATTTCAATAGTGTCAAATGGTAACGCCGCAACAAAGCTGGGGCAAACCAGCAAACCTGCTAGCAGAAAAAACATCATTTTTTTCATTTTGGCTCTCCTCTTTTTATATCAGTTAAATTCATTTTTTTAGATTAAGATTATGCCTTATATTGCACTTAGTATTCCATGTTTTAACTTATTGAAATCATTAACACAATTCTAGATTATCACAATCTTTTCCAGGCTGTGTAAAGGACGCCGACAACGGGAGTTGTGCTTTTATTGTGAAATTTTTTGTTTAATAACAGGCAGTTATGGGAATGATAGGATTTTTCTGAAATTATGGGAGAAAGGTTTCCGTTTTTTTGTAAAGAATTTCGACAAAATTTATTGGGAATGAAGGGCTTTTCAAAAAAATCGGGGCGGGTAAATGAATTTGTGGTAAATATTTTCAAGGAGTTGTATAAAAACAGCGTCGCCTCAAAGGCCGGTCTAAGGCCGGTTTTTGTTGAAAATAAGAATTTCAACCGGTCGGGAGATAGGGCACAGTAAGGTTGTCGAAAAACTTGACATTGAATGACAGGGAGAGCCGCAACATGGAAGAAAAAAAACCACAGGAAGTGGCTGAGGGTGCAACGAAACCATCCAACTTCATCCGCACCATTATTGATGAAGATCTCAAAAAAGGGAAAAACGACGGTCGGGTGGTGACCCGTTTTCCGCCGGAGCCGAACGGTTATCTGCACATCGGCCACGCCAAGTCGATCTGTCTCAATTTCGGTCTGGCGCGGGACTACAAGGGCAAGTGCCACCTGCGTTTTGACGACACCAACCCCTGTAAAGAGGATGTCGAATACGAGGATTCAATTCAGGGTGATGTCAAATGGCTGGGCTTCGACTGGGGAGAAAACTTTTTCCATGCCTCCGACTATTTCCTCCAGCTTTATGAATATGCTGTTGATTTGATCAAACAGGGTAAGGCTTACGTTTGTTCTTTGAGTGCCGATGAGATGCGGGCGTACCGCGGCACACTTAAAGAACCGGGCAAAAACAGTCCTTACCGGGATCGCAGTGTCGAGGAAAACCTGGATCTTTTCGAGCGCATGAAGAACGGTGAATTCGAGGAGGGCAGCCATGTCCTGCGGGCCAAAATCGATATGGCCTCTCCCAACCTCAACATGCGTGATCCGGTCATCTATCGTATCCGCAAAGAGGCGCACCATCGTACCGGCAATCAGTGGGTTATCTATCCCATGTACGATTATACCCATTGCATTTCCGACGCACTGGAACGTATCACCCATTCAATTTGCACTCTCGAGTTCGAGGATCACCGCCCGCTTTACGACTGGGTTCTGGATCAGCTCGATGTCCCCTGCCACCCCCGGCAGATTGAGTTCGCGCGTCTCAATATCAACTACACAGTGCTGAGCAAGAGGCGTCTCATCGAACTGGTTGAAGGGGGGCACGTCAGCGGCTGGGACGACCCACGTATGCCGACCATTGTCGGTTTCCGCCGCCGCGGCTACACGCCGGCTTCCATCCGCAACTTCTGCGATCGGGTGGGGGTGGCGAAAAAAGACAGCTGTGTCGACATGGGGCTGCTCGAATTCTGTGTTCGTGAGGATCTCGACAGAAGCGCGCCCCGTGCCATGGGTGTACTGCAGCCCCTGAAACTGGTTATCGACAATTATCCAGAGGGGCAGGTGGAGGAGTTCGAGGTTCCCTGCCATCCCCAGGACCCCGCCATGGGAACCCGGAAAATTCCTTTTTCCAGGGAGGTGTACATCGAGCAGGATGACTTCATGGAGGACCCTCCCAAAAAATTCTTCCGCCTTGGTCCCGGCCGCGAGGTCCGTCTGCGTTATGGCTATATTGTCAAGTGCGTCGACTATGTGAAGGATGAGACGACCGGCGAAATTAAAGAGGTCCATTGTACTTATGATCCGGATACCCTGGGCGCGGCTCCTCAGGACGGGCGCAAGGTCAAGGGGATCATTCATTGGGTTTCAGCGGCCCATGCCGTTGCGGGGGAGGTGCGCCTTTACGACCGTCTGTTCGTTAAGGAGGACCCGACCGGCGACAAAAGTGTAGATTACAAAACTTTTCTTAATCCGGATTCCTTGCAGGTCCTTGAGAACTGTCAACTTGAGCCGTCATTGGCGGGGGCAGCGCCGGAAAGCCGCTTCCAGTTTGAACGGTTGGGCTATTTCTGTGCCGATATAAAGGATTTCAAACCTGAACGGCCGGTTTTCAACCGCACTGTGACCTTGCGGGACACCTGGGCAAAAATCGATAAAAAGGACCGCTGAGAGGCTATTTCATCAACTTTTCGATGATGGGGCGATCAGCGGGCAGAATGGGGAAGCCGGCGAGTCCGGCGGGATGCACCCATCGGTGCTCGGCAACCTCGATATTGCGGATTTCTCCTCCAAGCGAGAGGCATTCGTAGGCGAGGATCAGGACCGGTCCCCAGTCGTAGCGGTGGTAAACGACCTCGAAGATGGATTTTACTTCGATGGCAATTCCCAGCTCCTCCCCGATTTCCCGGTAAAGGCATTGCTCCGGGGATTCGTTTTTGTCCAGTTTGCCACCCGGAAACTCCCACATATGGGCGTGAGGTTTGCCGTCCGGGCGGCGAGTGATGAGAATTCTGTTGTTGTCGCGCAGGATCGCGGCGGTGACGATAAGCGGTTGCATGCTTTCTCCGAAGTTCAACCAATCGATTGAATCGTGGTAATTATTCAGTTTGCCGGCGCAAGGCCCCGCGCCGCCCATTCCAAGGGTCGCATGAACCCATCCATGGGGCTCAGCTGCCGCCATCCGGGCGGCAGATGCCCTTCTCATGGGCGACCCGAGTCCTTGTGCTGGATAGGTACTGAATAGTTTTTTCTCTAACTTGAAAAGTTGTCTCTATCAATTGAAAGAGAAAAGACCTCATAACGCCGAGGCCGGGAATACGGATATCGGGGCGATGTTTGACGCCATTGCGCCGCGCTACGATTTTCTCAACCGCCTTCTCTCTTTAGGGATCGACCGGCGCTGGCGCAAAAAGGCTGTGGCCCGACTGCGGGTACCGGAAAACGGCCGGGTTCTCGATATGGCCTGCGGCACTGCCGACATGGCCCTGGAGATTGCCCGCCAATACCCCCGGACGGCAGAGATCGTCGGTGTCGATATCTCCACGCACATGCTTGCCATCGCCCGGCGCAAGATAGAGGCGGCGGGTGAAGCGGAACGAATCCGCTTGCTGGATGGTTCCTGTGAGGCCATACCCGCTTCGGATGGGGTTTTCGACGGCGCGGTAATCGCTTTCGGCATTCGCAACGTTGGTGATCGCCGTAAAGGACTTCACGAACTCCGGAGGGTACTCAAACCTGACGCAAGTTTGATCGTTCTGGAATTTTCCCGGCCCCGCTCCCCTCTATTCCAAAAAATTTTCAACCTCTATTTTTATCGCATATTGCCCCGGATCGGCGCTCTTTTCAGCCGCCGCTCGGCTTACCTTTACCTTCCCCAATCAGTGGCTGAATTCCCCGAACCTACCCGATTCGCCGAGATGCTTGCTGAGGCCGGCTTTGGCCCCGTCCTGCATCGGGAGTTGAGCTGGGGCATTGTTTCCCTTTTTGAAGCAACCCCGGTAATCAAAATTTCAGGGGACGGCCTCTTGGGATGAGGGTTGCTCAGGCTGCTTCTTTTCCCTGAAAAGCTCTTTCGTTTCGGTCATCACCTTTTCCGGCAGCCCGAAAATCCTCTTAAAAATCCCCTTGGCCTTATTTGAGATGGAAGCCATGGGCACGGCTTCGACCACCGGGTTCTGGATGTCCCCCTTTATGTCAAAGTAAGCCGTTACCAGGGCCTTGTCTTCACCTGCCAGAATATAACCGGCAATGGGAATATGGGTGATGATCTTGTCGACCGTACCGAGGGGTTTGACGCCCAGGACCGTGTCGGTCTTTTTCTTCACCAGATCCATGCTCCCAACCACGGAGAGGTTCATGGCTTCGCTGTCAACCCAGATATTTTCCGATGTCAGCAATCCGTTGTGCATGTGGATGGTTCCCGTGGCGCGCTTGAAAGGCATGCCGTCGGTTGCCATATCCGGAAGCTTCAAGGAAAAGAGTTGGGAAACATTGAGAATGGAAAAAACCTTGGACAAGGCGTTGAATTTTTTCAGCACCCCTTTGCGGATTTCGATGTTGAATTCCCCTTTGGAGGTAGGCAGAAAGATTTTGCCGGTTCTTCCCTCCAGGTGGAAATCCCCTCGCAGGGTGCCGGAAACCAGGTGGCCATAGCGGAGCAGCTCTTTGGAAACGGCCTCGGCGTCAAAGTTTTCCAGATGACCGGATATTTTCAACAGGGATGGACGCCCCGGCTGGTTGACAACCAGGACCTGGCCGTTGCCGTCGCCGGGGCCGGAGTGAAAATCGAGCGGATGGATCACCAGAATATTGTCTTTGAGGCGAATTTGACCGCTGGCGTTCTGAAAGTGAAAACGGTCAATAACCCCTTTCTCAGCCTCCACATCAATAAGCAAAGTCCCTTTTCCGCCTTTTCCCTGGGGTTGTTTTTTCCCTTTGCGTGTTTTGCCCCAAAGGTCGATGACTTCATCGATAACGGCATTTTTAGAAGATATCTGAAGCCGCGTTTCCGGGTTTTTAGAAAATGTCACATAACCTTTAACTGTGGCGACGGTCCCTTTTCCAAGGGCGGTATGGACCTCGTTGAAACGTATTTGGTTCTTGTCGATGGTCAGGTTTCCGTCCAGGTCGTAGAGGAAGGACTGGTCGTTGGGAAAGATCAATTCGTCGGCCCGGATGCGGGGACTTACCACTCTCAGGTTCAGTACCGGCGCCGGACTTCTCTCCAGGGTGCCGGATATCATGAGCGGCGAGCTTCCCAGGTTGGCCATGACATTGTGGAATTCGGCCCGGTTTTCGAAAAAATTGACCGTGGCGTTGATGCTTTTAAGGTCAGCAATAATGTTCGTAAGGTGAAAGTCCGCGTTCTTGAGGGTCAGGACACCCTTGCTTTGAGCTGCTTGTTCCCCTCCCCCCTGCCAGTTGTGGATATATGAAACGGCTCCTTTCGGCTGGAGGCGTTGCAGAAGCTTACTGTCGCGGGGAATCTTCTTCATGTCCAGATCGTGTAAAACCATTTCGACCTGGTACTCGGGGTTGTCACCCAGTCGGCCATGCCCCCGGCTTTGCAACTGTATCAGGTCTGTGACGAGATGGGCGTGCTCCAGGTTCCAGGTCTGATAATCGGTACTTGCCCTTACCTCGACATCCCCTGGAACAGCGGGACCTTTGAAAACCAGGTCCCCGAGGGCGGCGGAAAAACCTGAGAAGTCGCTTTTAATTCGGGCTTTCAGGTTGTGGAGACCGCCCTCGACCAGGACTTTCACCGGAGCCGTGCCGGTCAGCATCAGTCCTGCCTTGGAAGACAAGGCCGGCAGGCTCATGAGCTTCTCCGCCGGCAGAGGGCTTTCCGCCTCAAACCGCAGCTTCATTTCGGTACTGATGAGGTTGTCGGCACTGCCGTGAAATTCCCAGGGGATATCCACGTAAGACAAATAACCCTTCTCCAAAGACAGCCGGTTCGCGGCAAGGTTTATTTCGAAACGGCAACCCTCGATAGCGGTCGTGGCGGGCAGGGGAAAGCGGCCATTGGCAAACGTCAACCGGCCGGATAAGTTTTGAAAAAGATCGGCAAACTGCGCTGTCAAGGGGCCCTCGTATGCCAGGGATTGGACCTGGACAGTGCCTTCTGGTTGCGTTGCCGTTGGCTCCGGAGCGGGGGACAGCCCGGGATAGAGGGCCATCAGCTCGCTGAGAGGCATAGGGGAAGAGGACCATTGCGCCTTCAGGCGGCTGCCCTCTCCAGTATTTTCCAGAAGGGCGTTGCCGGTCAGGGACACCTGATTGATTGCAATGTCGATGTTGTCGAAAACCTCTCCCCGGGAGGTGTGGGCCCACTCGGTTTTGCAATGAGCCCCCTCAATGGCAATACGTTTCCCTTGAGTGTCGTTTGGCGCCAGGCTGAAATCTTCCCCCGTCAGAACGGCTTCCATTTCAACTTTTTTGGCCGGAGTGCCGTTGACTCTGATCTGGGTCTGGAAACTGCCAGCGCTGTCTTTCAGGGCGGTAATGAAAGGTGTGTTCTTGAGCAGTACTCCGGGCAGGAACTTGCCGTGATTGGCTTCAAGGTGGAGGATGCTCTCCGCCCAGTTTGTCGCGCCTTCCGGCTGGGTGACGTGGCCCCGGATCGACCAGGGGCAGATGTGATCGTCTTGAATAAGCTCGCCTGTAATGGCAAGCCGGGCGCGGAACGGATCTATGGTCAAACGAAAATAGCCCTGAACCTTTTCTATGATCAGGGGGGCTTTCAGGCGAATCTCGCTGCTATCGACGATTTTCAGGGAGCCGTTGGAAAGACTGAGAATTTGAAAGGGAAGATCCAGGGCTGGGGGCTTTTCGGAATTGTTACCGTCCTTCCCGGCCCTTTGGTGGTTCAGGTCGAAGACGAGACGGGGAGATTCGCAAAGAAGTTCGGCAAACTTGAGGCGTCCGATGAACAAGGGCAATATTCTCGGCTTGACAAACAGGGAGGGGATCTCCAGCTGTTCCCCGCTGCCCTCCAGGGTGCCGACAGCGACGTCCCGGATTTCGAAGGCCAGCCCTTGGGAAAAATTAAACTTCGTCTCTCCCAGGGTGACGGGGCGATTGAGGGCTTGGCTGAGTCTGGACTGAAGGAAAGAGGAAACCTGGGTCGGCTCGATGGAGGCAACCATCCAGATGGAAACTGCCAGAAAGGCGGCAAAACCGATAAATAGTTTGAGAACTAAAGGGCGACGACGAGCCATGAAATGTTATTTAACGGGTTTGGGTTCGGTTGGAAAGAAAAATGTCAGGCACTTTCGCTTCAACAGACTACTATGCCGCCGAGTATTTTTCAATAGCTTCCGACAGGGATTACTCTTTACAGCACAGCCCTAAATTGCTAGTCTAGAAAACCTTTTTAAATCCTTTCACGCTGCTGAATGCAGGCCCTTCCCGGATGATAATTAAACAGCTCGAAATCGTCGGATTCAAATCCTTTGTCGACAAAGTTTCCCTGCAATTTCCTCAGGGGATGAACACCATTGTCGGCCCCAACGGATGTGGGAAAAGCAATGTTTTTGATGCTATCCGCTGGGTTATGGGGGAGCCGAGCGCCAAAAGCCTGCGCGGCGGTTCAATGGAGGACGTAATTTTCAAGGGTAGTGACACCCGCAAACCCATCGGCATGGCGGAAGTGTCTCTAATTCTCGCTGTTGAAGAGGGCCAGGCTCCCGAGTCCTACCGCAACTGTAGTGAAATCATGGTGACACGCCGTCTCTTCCGCAACGGCGAAAGTGAATACTATATAAATAAAATTCGCTGCCGGCGTCTGGATATCCAGGAGCTTTTCATGGACAGCGGCATGGGGGCCAAGTCCTATGCCATTATCGGCCAGGGGAATATCGAAGCGGTTCTTAATGCCAAGCCCGAAGAACGGAGGGCCCTGATTGAAGAGGCGGCAGGCGTCAGCAAATTCAAGGCGCGGCGCAAAGCGGCCCTGCGCAAGATAGAATCGACATCCCAGAACCTCAAGCGTCTCGAAGACGTTATTGGGGAGATTCAACGGCAGCTCGGCAGCCTGAAACGCCAGGCTGCCAAAGCCAAGCGTTTTCGCGAGGTCCGTGAGGAGATGAAACGGACAGAGATTGCCATCGGCCGCTGCAAATACCGCGAGCTGGAAAGGTTTGTCGAGGGCGTTGGAGAGACGCAGAAACATGAGGAGGAACGCCTGGAAAGCCTGTCCCGCCAGGCGTCTCAGGCCGAGAGCTGGTTGGATGAGCTGAAAGCCGGACAGCTGGAGGAAGAAAAAAGCCTTGAGGAGCTCCGGCAACGTTGCTTCGCTCTCTCGGGTGAGGTGCAGAAGCTTTCCGAGCGTCTTGAGTTTAATAATCGGGATCAGGAGCGGATCGAGCAGGAAGAGACACGGATCATCCGGGAGCTCGAGACTCTTCAGGCGCGCAATGTCGACAACCGGAAAAATGAGAGTAATCTGCAAGCATTGCTCGTGGCGCTGGAAAGCCAGCTTGCGGAAAGCGGGCAAAGCCTTGAGGAAGAGGAGGAAAAGCTTCGTGTTCTTCAAGGTTCCGAGCGGGAAATTCTCGCTGCCCTGACTCGTCACCGGGAGGAACTTTTCCGCTGTCTCAATGAGCTGTCCCGCTTGTCCAATCAGAGTGAGGATTCGCGTCAGCGCCTGGAACTGGTCGAAAATCGGATCAATCGTTGTGCCGCGGATATGGTTCGTAACCGTGACCTCATAGCTGAGCTGGAGAAAAAAGCGCGGGAGGGGGAAGCCGCCCTGGCCCATGCCCGGGAGAAGGAACAGCAACTCAACGTCGACAGGGAAGCACTTAACACTCGCAAAAATGTCATGTCCCGCGCCCTGGAACAGAACGACGAGTTGTCGGCTGTCGGCCGTGAGAGGGTTGCAGGCATTCGCTCCCGTATTGAATCCCTTGCCGAACTTGACAATCAGGCATTTGGTGAGGAGTCCCCGGGCCGTCAGCTCCTTTTGCGGGGGTTGCAGGGCATGGTGGCTGATTTTCTGGATGTGCCGCCGGAGCTGGACAAGGCCTTTGAAGCGGCCCTGGGGAAACGCCTTCAGGGTTTGCTGGTCAGCAAAGACCAGGATTTTCTCTCTATTTTTGAGAGCGCCAGGGAAACAAGTACTGATAATTATACGCTGGTCCTCCCTTTTGCCTCCTTTGAAACGGGCACATTTTTCAGCGGAGGCATCCCTCTTCTTGACCTGGTTCCCTCCCGCCGTGATACCCCCAGCCATCTTGTGAATCTGCTTCATGGCGTTTACCTGGTTGAGTCCCTCGATCCTTTTCTGGGCGGGAAATTGCCCTGGGGAACAACCCTGGTGACCGGCGAGGGGGAGGTTTTGTCTCATCGGGGCGTTTTGAGTGTTTCCTCGGGAAAAAGGAATGAAGCCGGGGTGCTGGGGCGCAAAAGAGAAATGCGGCGTCTTGAGAAAGCCTCAAAGGATATGGATGCCGACCTGTCCCAACTGCGCTTTAACCGCCAAACCCTGCATGCGGAGTTTGCGGAGGCTGAAAAGGGGCTGAAAGAGAAAGAGGAACTGCTTCAGAAAACGGCTCTTGAACAGCAGGGGCTTCGCCAGGCCGAGGCGCAAATGGAGAATGAACTCAGGCAGGTACGGGATCGCCTGGAGGTTCTGACTTTAGAACAGGAGCAGCTTCAGGATGAAAGGCAATCTTTAGAAGCCGCTCTTGCCGAGGCTGTCAAAGGACGACAGGAGAAGGAACAGGAGAAAAACCGGGTTGAAGCCCGGGTTAAGATCCTGCAGGATGATCTCGCCGAGCTGGAAGGGCGCCTGGGGCAGGCCCGGGAAGGGGTCACCGGCCGCAAGGTCGAGCTGGGCCAACTGCGGGAGCGGCGTACCGGCTTGCAGCGAAGCCTCGACGAAAACCGCAAGGCCTTGCGGGAAAGCGAGGACAGGCATGAGCAGCTGTTGGAACGCCGCCAGGAAATTGGTGTGGAAAGGAGCCGCCTGGGCGCAGGCCGTGAAGAGCTTCGGACACAACTGGACATTTTAATTCCCCAGGGCGAAAAGGAGCAGGAACAGCTCGATATTTTGAAAGCGAGGCAGGCTGAAGGCCGGGAGTCTATTCGAAGCCAGGAAGAAGCCCTGAAATCTTTGCGCTCTCAGGTCGGAGAAAAAAGCGAAGAGATTACCAATCTCAAGTTCCAGCTGCAGGAGAAAAAACTGGCCATGGAACATCTGCATCGCGCTTTTCAGGAACGTTATCAGTATGATATTCGTTACGAGACCGAAAGCGCAGGTCATGACTTTGACCTTGAGGCGTCGGAAAACCGCCGGTTGGAATTGCAGCGTTATCTGGACAGGATTGGTGAGGTTAATCTTACTGCGTTAGAAGAGTATAGCGCCTTGGAAGAGCGTTGGGAGTTTCTCCGTAGCCAGAAAGAGGACCTGGAAAAATCCATAGCGGATCTTGAGACTGCCATTCAAAAGATCAACCAGACCACCTGCCGGCGTTTTGCCGATGCCTTTGAGAAGATCAATGAACAATTCAAGAAGGTTCTTCCGCGTCTTTTCTGTGGTGGCAAGGGTGAGTTGTGCCTTACCGATGAAAAGAACCTGCTTGAAACCGGCATCGAGGTGACCGTCCAACCGCCGGGAAAAAAGCTTCAGGGGTTGGACCTGCTTTCAGGAGGGGAAAAGGCCCTTACCGCCATTGCTCTGATCTTTTCCACCTTCATGGTCCGGCCGTCGCCTTTCTGCCTCATGGATGAGGTTGATGCCCCGCTGGATGACGCCAATACCGACCGCTTCAACAGTCTGATTAAAGAATTGGCAAAAAAATCTCAATTTATTATTATTACTCACAATAAGCGGACCATGGAGGTTTGTGATACTCTTTACGGCGTTACTATGGAAGAATCAGGTGTTTCTAAGTTGGTTTCCGTCCGATTGACCGATTTTAAGTAACCGCTCATGCCTTTCAAAAAAATACTGGGAAAGATAACCTGGGAATATCCGGGGAAATGTGGGGCTATTCTTATCGATTCCATGGGTGAGTCCGTGGACATGACGGGGACCTTCAGCCCTTACCGTTTGCGTGCCGCCGGCGCCCATCAGGGGATTGTGGCGAAAAACCTCGGCGACGGTCTGCGCCGGCTGGTGACTGGTGATCTCGAAGAAATCCAGATTGTGACGGATAACTGGCTGACCTATATGATCCCTGTAGACAGGGATTACACTCTGGTGTGCATGTTTGAAAAAAGTGATGTCGAACTGGGTAAATTTTTGCGCGCCGCCAGAAATGCGATACCGGCCCTGAAAAAGGAAATGTATTGATGGATGGAGAAAATACCGGCAAAAAGCTTATCTCTGATCTTTTAATTGATTGGTTCAGTCGTTACCAGGATCTTCTCTCCGACCTTATCGTCACCCTTGGTGTTCCCGAAGCGCAAAGGCCGGAGGTGCTCAAAACCCTGACTATCATCGTGCCGGTGGTGGTCCTGTTTTTTGTTTTCGGGCTTCTGCTTCTGGTCCTGAAAAAAACAGGTAAAAAAGCGCCTCCCCCGGAGGAGATTACGCCGTCTGTTGAGGAAGAGCCCGGTGAAGCGGCAGGGGAGGACGTTGGTGGCCCTTCTGAGGCGGAAGCCGAGGTCCTTTCGCAGGGCCTGGAACCCTCCGTTGCAGTGCCTGAAACTGAGGTTGAAGTTCCACCGGCCGAGCCCGTCAGCATTATGGGGCGGATGCGGGCCGGGCTGGCCAAGACGCAGGCCGCATTTGTCGGGCGGTTGGATGAGCTTGTCCGCGGCGGCAGAGGCCTCGATGATCGTTTGTGGGAAGATCTCGAAGAGGTCCTGATTACTGCCGATGTCGGCATGAAGACCACCCTGGAGCTGCGGGAGTCCCTGGAAAAAAGGCAGCGGGAAGGAAAACTGACTGATTCTGCCGGTTTGCGTGCGGCCTTAAGGGAGGAGATCAAAGAGCGGCTCAATATCAGCGCGGAGAAATTAGACTTTGCGGCTTGCAGCCCCTTTGTCCTCATGGTTATCGGAGTTAACGGCGTGGGCAAGACCACGACCATTGGAAAACTGGCCCACAGCCTTGTTCACCAGGAAAAGAAAAAGGTCATTCTCGGTGCTTGTGATACCTTTCGGGCAGCGGCCGTTGAGCAATTGGGTGTTTGGGCTGAAAGGGCCGGTGCCGATATTATCAGCCATGGTGAGGGGGCCGACCCGGCGGGCGTGGCTTTCGATACCATAAAAGCGGCCATTGCCCGCCAGGCGGATGTGGTAATTCTCGATACCGCCGGCCGTTTGCACACCAAAGTCAACCTGATGGAGGAGGTCAAAAAGATCCGCCGCGTTGTGGATCGCGAGCTTCCCGGAGCACCCCATGAAACACTCCTGGTTTTGGATGCGACTTTGGGGCAGAATTCCCTCATTCAGGCTCGCCTGTTCCAGGAGGCTGTGGAGGTTTCCGGTTTGGCTCTGACCAAGCTGGACGGCACTGCGCGGGGCGGGATGATCGTCGCCATCGGTAATGAACTCAATCTGCCGGTTCGATTCGTGGGCATCGGAGAGAAAGTCGAGGACCTGCGCCCATTCGATCCTGAGATTTTTGTTGAAGCATTGTTCGAAATTGCTTGAAAAATGTTGACTTTACACGCTTTGCTTCCTAAAATTTAGGAACTTTGAGGTTTTGATGATGGACGACACGGTTTTTGAGAAACTCGAAAATAAAATTGATCAGGTTCTTGAGAAAAATCGGCAGCTTGAAGAGAAATGCCGGTTGCTTTTAGAGGAAAGAAACGCTTTAACCCAAGAAAGGGAGAGAGTTACAACGGAACTGGACAGGATCTTAGCCAAGTTTGAATTTCTGGATTAGGAGACATATTGAAGAGTGTCGTCCATGTAAACATTCTGGGTCAGCAATACGCCATTCGCAGTACCGTCGAGCCGGAAGCCGTTGAGAAAGCGGCAGCGTTTGTCAATGGTAAAATCAGCGAAGTGTCTTCTGGCAGCAGGACGGTGGATTCCCATCAGGCGATCGTGCTGGCTTTTCTGAATGTCGCTGGAGAATATCTCCAGGAGCAGGAAGCGAATCGAAAGTGTGGAGAAAAACTCAAGAAGTTGTTGGAGCGTCTTGAGCAAGTCGCCTAGCCCGCGGGGCGGGACGGCATGATTGAATGGGGAAACGCTTCTAAACCCGTTCTGTAAGATGGCTGCTATGATGTTCGGGTGCCGGTTGCCACGGTCCTGCGAGAAGCCGACCTTTTAATCTGGAAAGTTTGAAGTGGCGGATTCCGATCCGGCCTTTGCCGACGGTGCGCATGAATCAAATGCCTGCCGGAGGCAAAAGAATAAAATCTCTGACAAGGGATTTAGTTAAGTAATAGATTGGAAATGGAAACGTATCAGCCGCTGAGATTTTCGGTTTGGCTGGTTCTGCGGTTTAAAAATTAAGATATATGTGTCGGGAGTTGCGCCGGTTCGCAATTGAACTTTCCAGGCCAGCTTGCCAACCGTTTTTCCGGGGGACAGCATTCGTTCTGAAAAGATCATATGGACGGCTTCATTTCAGGCTTCCTAGGCCCGAGCGTTGCTTCCCGACACGGGAATAGTTCCATTCCTTACTTTCTCTTACCTGAATTTCTTCAGTAGATTTGGCCGTTCGGCCGGTTCCGTCTCTGATTTCATGCCCAAAAATAGCCTTCGTCGGAAATTACTGAGCAGACGTCATGCCCTGCCCCTCGAACAGCAGTTGGCCAAAAGCAGGGCTATTCAGACCCGCTTTGTGGCTACCGAGCTGTTTCGGGAGGCCCGCAGCCTGGGGCTTTACAGCCCGGTCAACAGCGAGGTTTTGACCGACGAGATTTTTTCCGCAGCCTTGAGCGCAGGGAAAAAGGTGGTTTTCCCACGGGTTCGTGAGCATCATTTGGATTTTATCGAAGTGCGTGGACAGGAGGATTTGCGAAAAGGCGCTTTCGGAATCCAAGAGCCTGTGGGAGAGCAGGTTACACCCCTCAACGAGCTGGACGTGCTGGTCGTTCCGGGGGTTGTTTTCGATGCCCAGGGAGGGCGTCTGGGTTATGGCAAAGGCTTTTTTGATAGGGGCCTGGATGAAAAGAAGCTTAAACCGTTCCTGGTGGGGCTTTGTTACGAAATTCAACTTGTCACTTTTCTTCCCAAAGAAAATCACGATGTCCTCATGGATGCTTTGGTGACCGAGCGACGCATGCTTTGGATGAAAAAGCGTACCTTTTAGAGAGGAGTAAGCTTTGAAAGTAGAACTGGAACTTATTTTTGCCGCATTGGCCCTGCTCATAGGTGGTGTCATAGGCTATTTCCTTCACAACAAACTTATGCAGTCGCGCATGGCTGACGCCAAAGCGGCTGCCGATAAAATTATTGAAACAGCAAAAAAAGAAGCGGATACCCTCCGTAAAGAAGCCCAGATCCAGGCCAAGGATACGGTTTTACAGGCGAAGATCGAGTGGGAAAACGAGATCCGCGAGGAGCGCCGGGAACTGCAGGCTTCTGAAAAGCGCCTTCTTCAGAAGGAGGAGAACCTTGAGCGCAAACTGGGGCATCTGGACACTAAGGAAGAGGAGCTTGCCAGAAAAGAGCAAAGCCTCAACGACAGGTTGACCCAGCACGCCAAAAAAGAGAAAGAGATCGACAGCCTTCTGCTGAAACAGCGAGAACAACTGGAAAGTCTTTCCGGGATCAGTTCGGAAGAGGCTAAAAGTCGTCTTATGGAAGAGATGGAAAGTGCTGCGCGTCACGATTGCGCTAAACACATCAAACAAATCGAAGATGAAGCCAAAGAAACGGCCGACAAGAAAGCCAAGAAAATCATGGCCCTGGCCATCCAGAGGTATGCGGGTGACTATGTCGCGGAGAGAACCGTGAGCGTGGTACCGCTTCCATCCGATGAGATGAAAGGGCGCATTATCGGACGGGAAGGAAGGAATATCCGTGCAATCGAAGCGGCTACCGGCATTGATCTGATTATTGACGATACGCCTGAGGCGGTGATCCTTTCGGGTTTCAACCCGGTCCGTCGGGAGGTGGCAAGGCTCGCTCTCGAACGTTTGATCAACGACGGCAGGATTCATCCCGCCCGCATTGAAGAGATGGTCAACAAGTCGGCCGAAGAGGTGGAAAACACCATTCGCGAAGCCGGGGAACGGGCCGTATTCGATGTTGGGGTTCACGGTACCCACCCGGAAATCGTCAAGCTTATCGGCCGGCTGAAATATCGGACATCCTATGGTCAGAACATGCTTCAGCACTCTCTTGAGGTGGCTTTTCTCTGCGGAGTTATGGCTGCCGAATTGGGCATAAATACCAAACAGGCCAAGTGGGCGGGCCTGGTCCACGATATTGGCAAGGCTGTGGACCATGAGGTGGAAGGCTCCCATGCCGTCATCGGCGGCGATCTGCTGAAAAAGTACGGGGAAGATCCTCAGATTATTCACGCCGTGGCTGCTCATCATGAGGACGAGCCGCCCCAGACGGTTCTGGCGGTGCTGGTACAGGCTGCGGACGCTCTTTCGGGCGCGCGCCCCGGAGCCCGGCGGGAAATGCTGGAAACCTATGTGAAACGCCTCGAGGATCTGGAACGTATTGGCACCTCTTTCCGGGAAGTCACCAGTTGTTACGCCATTCAGGCAGGGCGGGAAATTCGTGTAATGGTTGCCAGTGAAGATGTTTCAGATGCCCAGGCCTCTGTGGTGGCCCGGGAAATGGCCCGTAAGATAGAGAAGGAAATGACTTATCCGGGACAGATCAAGGTTAACGTCATCCGTGAAACGCGCTCTGTAGAATACGCTCGCTGAGAAAGATTATATATGAATGTACTTTTGGTCGGCGATATCATCGGCCGTCCGGGGCGGACTGCATTGCGCCGGGGACTGGCCAGGCTGAAAAGGCGTGTCGATCTTGATTTTGTTGTTGTCAACGGTGAAAATGCTGCTGCAGGTCTGGGCCTGACCGTCGAGATAGCCCGAGAGATTCTCGGTCTCGGTGTCGATGTTATTACAACCGGCAACCATATCTGGAGCAAAAAGGAAATCACTGGTTTCCTGGATGAAGAGCCCCGCTTGCTGCGGCCTGCCAATTATCCGGCGGGGGCTGCTGGCAGGGGGTCGGGTATCTATATATCTACCAATGGTTTTAAGCTCGGGGTTGTCAATCTGGAAGGCAGGACTTTCATGCACAACCTCGACTGTCCCTTTGCCAAGGCAGACAAGCTGGTTGAAGATTTAAAGAGAAAAACGCCGGTGGTTCTTGTAGATTTCCATGCTGAGACGACCAGCGAAAAAATGGCATTGGGTTATTATCTGGCGGGCCGGGTTTCTCTTGTGGCCGGGACCCATACCCATGTGCAGACGGCGGACGAGCGAATTCTTGCCGGCGGTACCGGGTACATTACCGACCTTGGCATGACCGGCGGCTTCGATAGTGTCATCGGCTTTCGTCCCGAGGAGGCCATTGAGCGCTTTCTGACTCAGCGGCCTTTGCGTCTGGAGGTGGCGAAGGGCAGCCTGGTTCTCAATGGGGTAATTGCAGAGATAGACGCCGACAGCGGCGAGACGCGTCATATTGAGCGGGTGTTTGAAAAAATCGAAGCTGAATAATTAAAAATTAAGTTGATTGATGACTGAATGACAGTGAGGAAAGATGAAATCCGTTGATGAGCAGATGGCGGTCATACACCGGGGCGCTGTGGAAATTCTGGTGGAAGAGGAGCTGGAGGAAAAACTAAAGAAATCTCTGGAAACCGGCAAGCCGTTGAGAATCAAAACCGGTTTTGACCCGACCGCGCCCGACCTCCATCTGGGGCATACAGTGCTGATCCAGAAGATGAAGCAGTTTCAGGATCTGGGCCATGAGGTGTGTTTTCTCATCGGTGACTTTACCGCTATGATCGGCGACCCGACGGGGAAAAACGAGACCCGCAAGCCGTTGACCCGGGAGCAGATTCTGAACAATGCCAAAACCTATGAAAAGCAGATTTTCAAGATTCTAGACCCCGCTCGCACCAGGGTAGTATTCAACAGCGAGTGGATGGGCAAAATGAGCGCTTCCGATTTGATCGGGTTGGCGGCTCAGCATACCGTGGCCCGCATGCTGGAACGCGAGGACTTCCATAAGCGCTTCACCAGCCAGCAGCCCATCTCCATCCATGAATTTCTTTATCCCCTGGTGCAGGGATACGACTCCGTGGCTCTTGAAGCGGATGTGGAACTGGGCGGCACCGACCAGAAATTCAACCTGCTGGTCGGCCGCGAGCTGCAGAAGCACTATGGCCAGAGGCCCCAGAGTGTTCTTATGATGCCGCTTCTGGAAGGTCTCGACGGAGTCAACAAGATGAGCAAGTCTCTAAATAACTATATCGGCATCACCGAGCCTGCTAAGGAAATATACGGTAAGGCCATGAGCATATCCGACGAGTTGATGATTCGTTATTATGAATTATTGTCCGATATTGATCTGGCGGAGTTGGAGAAGGTCAAGACGGGAGTCGAGGGGGGGGCTGGTGGACACCACCCCATGGAGAGTAAAAAGCGCTTGGCTCGTGAACTGGTCGCCCGCTATCACGATGCTGGAGAGGCGGAAAAAGCGGAGGCGGAGTTCGTTGTGCAATTTAAGCGCAAGGAAGTCCCCGATGATATTCCCGAGGTTCGCATTTCGAGTTTGTCTCCCATATGGATCTGTCGTCTTCTGACCGATGCCGGACTGGTCAAGTCCAATGGTGAGGGCCGCCGTATGGTGAAACAGGGAGGCGTCAAGCTCGCTGGGACAAAAATCGAGGATGATAATCTTGAAGTCCAGCCGGAAGGTGATATCATTCTTCAAGTCGGGAAGCGCAAATTTGCAAAAATAATTTTTGCTCCTTGAAAGTGGAAAATTGTTATTAAATGAGATGTTAGGAACCTGTTTTTCAACGTTCCCCGCTGACCGAAAAAAAAACAGGAAAAAAGTTTAAAATTGACCTTGACAACTTTCGCGATATTAAGTAAAACATGCCTCGCTTTGACGCACGGACGAGAAAAAAAAGATTGACAAAGTTTTTTCTCTGGAATATAGTTAGCAACTGTTCTCGAAAAATTTGATCTTTGAAAACTAAATAGCAAGCAGCAGAACGTTTGTGGGATCCAAGTCGATTTTTTTGATTAAAGATTAAAGTCTTCAGAATACAAACTGGAGAGTTTGATCCTGGCTCAGAACGAACGCTGGCGGCGTGCTTAACACATGCAAGTCGAACGAGAAAGCTTCCTTCGGGAAGTAAGTAGAGTGGCGCACGGGTGAGTAACACGTGGATAATCTACCCGATGATCTGGGATAACATTCCGAAAGGGGTGCTAATACCGGATAAGCCCACATTTCCTTCGGGTTATGCGGGAAAAGGTGGGGACCTTCGGGCCTACCGTCATCGGATGAGTCCGCGGCCCATTAGCTTGTTGGCAGGGTAATGGCCTACCAAGGCTACGATGGGTAGCTGGTCTGAGAGGATGATCAGCCACACTGGAACTGAGACACGGTCCAGACTCCT
>JAFGRU010000050.1 GCA_016934985.1 Deltaproteobacteria bacterium | reverse complement strand
TTTTTGTAAAGCTCGTAAAGCTGGTAGTAATAGGCTGGGTTGGTATACCGTTTGGTGTCCATGAACTCGACAAAAATTTCGCCAATGTCGTTACGCTGGTCCAGAATCTCTTTCATACCCTTGTAAATGTTGGCCGACCAGCTGTATTCAGGTTCATAGGAATGAAGAATCAAAACCTCCTTCCGGTCTTTTTCTTTGCGGTTCAACACCTGGGCCTCTGGTGGCAGACGGGAGACATCCAGATTGAATCGCGTCAGTTGGCGGTAATCGAACACCGGTCGCATCGGTCCTTCATGAACGACCATTTTTGAGATGTTTTCTCCGGCCAGCACTTTGAGGGCAATCTGGCCGGCCAAGGCACCATGGGGATATCCTTCGTTGATGAGCCCTCCGGTGGCGCCATAATTCATGTAAAATTCGCTGAAGCAATAAACGGGGGCGGAACTGGCCTGTGAGATGACCGGCATGACCGTTTCCGGTTTGTAGTAATTGCCTTCGCGGTCGCGGAAATAATTAAGCAGAAAAACGACCGAATCCCCATCGAGCCCTGACAGGCGTTCCTGCAACTGCGGTAGCGGCAGACCTTCCAGATATTCAAAGTCAAGACGGCCTGCAAAAGCTGGGGTCGCAGCTTTCACCTCATGAAGGCTGATCTGGCCGCTTGGAGTCACATCCGTAACGACGACCACCTTTTTTAGCCGGGGGTGGAGGCTCAGCAAAAGCTCAAAATTTTCACCGATGCGATGAATTTCGGTGACCCCTGTTACCTTTTCGACGCCTTGGATTTTTGCCGGTTTGAAATTGTTGACGCCGCAAAAAACAATGGGGACATCTCCAAACAGATCCTTTCGGTATTTTTTCAAAAAACTGAGGGCGTTATCGTCTACAGGGAGGATCAGGTCGAACTTGCGATCCTGGTATTTGGTTTTATAAAGGGCAAAAAGATTTTTGAAACTCTTGTCGGGAGGAATCCTTTTGGTATCCATGTATTCGAGGGTGATACTGGCTTCGGGGAGCGTCCGGAAAATAGCACTTTGAATGCCGTTGACTTCACCGTCAGACCACAGGTAGCCGAGATGGTAGGAGTTCAGGATCAGGATTTCCGGGTTTAGTTTTGCCACTTTTGCGAAACAAAATGTCACCTGGAGGGCGACCAGAAGGCAGCTGACAATGGTCAAACTTAACCATTTTTTCAATGTGAAATCTCCAGGTTTTTATGCCCGTATCCTTTTGAATCGGGGGGCTTCCCGCCATTTTCCTGTTGTGGATGTTTGGAAAAAGACGGCAAGTTCCGGGCCGGAAAGGGCTGGACTTGTCTTTACATCTGAGACAAATGACCCGATGTAATAAATAGCGGATCTTTTTTATTTGCAAAAAGCATACGAAAAAAAGCAAAAAAGAATTAATGTTTTGTTTTCAGATCGCAGCAGAAAGTTCGCTCGCCTTTGTCGGTGGTAAACATCATGGAAAGGTTAACGCAGATGTGGAGTTCCGCAATGGAGCGGTAGGGCAGGGCTGGACGATGGCCCGTTTCAGGTAGTAACGACGAGCCCAATCGGCATTTTTGGCGTTTTCCAGGGGCTCGAAATGGATGTCCATCTGACTGGGTTTGGATTTGGAGACAACCGCGAACCGAACTTGGAGCCAGGTCGGCCTCACACGGCAACAGCGGATTGCGGTTTCAGCGAGCGATGCTTAAGGGAGAGAAACAGGCGTTGCGACCAATAACCCGGGAGATCTCCCCTGTCGCAAGGCGGCTGTCGCAAAGAGCTGTTACGACGACGCGCCCGGGCAGAGAGGACGTGAAATTTTTACAGCGTTTAAGCAGGTGATCACGGTAATCGCCTTCCTGGGTGATCCACAACATGCCTTCGCCACACTGGATCATGAGTCCTCGCCGTTCGCCTTTGAGGATCAGCATCTCCCCTTTTTGTAACAGAATTTCCATGATCTCCCCCTTTGTTGTCTTACCTGTCGGGAGGAGTCTAACTTTAAAAAAGGTTTAAAAACAGATACAGGTTCTTGCTTTTGTAACCAATACAGTTTAGTTTCTCTAAAACTGTAACCATCGGCATAACAGGAAACTGTATCTGTCGAAGTTACCTGAAGGAACCTATGATAGGGTCATGCGTACCGTAACCGAGCGTAAATCAAACGATATCCCACTTTACGAGCAGGTGGCCGGAAAGATCGCCGAACTGGTGGATAAGGGAACATTCCGCTCCGGCGACCGGGTGCCATCGATCCGCGGCTTGAGCCGCCAGCTGCAGGTCAGTCTCAACACCGTCAAGGAGGCCTACGCCCTTCTCGAAGACCGGCGCGTTCTTGAGGCGCGTCCGCAGTCGGGTTATTATGTCTGTGCCCGCCTGCCGCAGGTGCCGGACGCGCCGCTGGTAGACCCGCCGGCTCTCAATCCGACCGAGGTCAGCATCAGCCGCATCTACCGCATGGTGATGAACGACCTTCTCGATCCCCGGCTGGTGCAGTTCGGCATCGCCTTTCCCAACCCTGATCTTCTGCCCATTGATAAGCTCAACCGCATGCTGGCTACGGAGACGCGGCGTTTTCGCATCCCCTCCATCTCCTACGATATCCCGCCGGGATATGAGCGCCTGCGCATGCAGATTGCCCGACGCCAGCTTGTCCATGGCTGTACCCTGCGACCCGACGAGATTGTCGTTACTTCCGGTTGCGTTGAAGCAGTTGTCCTGTCCCTTCGTGCCCTGTGCCGCCCCGGCGATACAGTGGCCATCCAGAGTCCGGTCTATTTCAATTTCCTGCAGATGATCGAAGACCTGGGCCTCAAAACCCTGGAAATTCCCACCTCGCCCGTCAGCGGTCTCAGTCTGGAGGCTCTCGAATACGCCCTCGACAACCATCGTGGCGAAGTCAAAGCGTGCCTGGTTCTGACCAATTTCAACAATCCCGACGGCGGCTTGATGAGCGATGCCGACAAGCGCCGCCTGGTGGAACTCCTTGATCGCCACGATATCCCTCTCATCGAGGACGACGTCTACGGCGACCTCTCCTTCAACGACCGGCGGCCGTCGGTCGCCAAGGCCTTCGACAAAAACGGCAGCGTCCTGCTTTGCTCTTCCTTTTCCAAAACCCTGGCCCCCGGCTACCGGGTCGGCTGGATCGCCCCCGGCCGCTTTCAGGAACGGATCGAGCGGGGCAAGATGCTCACCAACGTCGCCACTTCCATGCCGCCGCAGCTGGCCATTGCCGAGTTTCTCGCCAACGGCGGTTACGATCATCACCTGCGCAGCATTCGCCGGGTCTATGCCCAGAAGCTGGCGAGCATGGCCGACGCCATCGGCCGCCATTTCCCCGAAGGGACGCGGGTGACCCGCCCCAAGGGGGGGTTCGTGCTCTGGCTGGAGATGCCCGAGAAGGTCGATTCCTTACAGCTTTACGGTCTTGCCCACGAACAGGGGATCAGCCTCGCGCCGGGGCCTCTGTTTTCGACCACCGGCAAGTACCGCAATTTTGTCAGGCTCAACGCCGGTTTCTACTCGGAAAAAATGGAAGGGGCCGTGGCGACTCTCGGCCGCCTGGCCTGTGAGTTGGAATCAGGGGCAAGGAAATGACCCTGGTGGCAGGGCAGTGGTTCATGGGGAATTATTCTTTACCGGATGAGTCACCCGGCATGGCATATTTTTCCAAAACACTCGAACTGTAATTTTTCATGGCGGTCATGGAGCCTTTTTCCACCCGGTGGCCGATCTCCACTGCCTGGCGGATGTCTTCCGGCTCGATCCCCATTTCCCGGGCTTTACGCAGATGATACTCGAGGCAGGGCTGGCAGTGGGCTCCAACCGAGGCTCCAATCGCTGTCAATTCCTTGATGGTTTCATTCATAATCACTCTCTTTGGTTCGTTATGCATCCGTGGTCAGAGATTCCGGCAAGGTCTTGACAAAGGCCCTGATCTCATCGCGAACCCGGCGATAATACTGGAGGGCCTCCTCCTCGCTCCTGGCATCTTGGGCAAGCCTCGGCGGATCATCGAAACCCACATGCGCCAGCCGCGCTTTTCCGGGGAAAAGAGGGCAGGTCTCCCGGGCATGATCGCAGACGGTCACAACCCAGTCGAAAGGAATGAAGACGACGTCGGAGACGTTTTTTGATTTATGCCCTGAGATGTCCACCCCGGCTTCCGCCATCACCCTGACGGCGTGCAGGTTGAGGCCATGGGTTTCAATACCCGCCGACCAGACTTCGATGACATCCTCTTTGAGGTGGCGCGTCCAGCCTTCGGCCATCTGGCTGCGGCAGGAATTTCCCGTGCACAGAAACAGCAGCTTGATTTTTTTTGTTGGCATGGGACGCTTCCTTGCCTTAAATGAGCAGATTGAACAGATATCCCACGACAAGTATGCCTGCTGCCACCACGCCGATAAAGGTCGCAATCAGCCGGGGTTTGAGAACCTTGCGGAGGATGATCATTTCCGGGAGGGACAGGGCGATGACCGACATCATGAAAGCCAGCACGGTCCCGAGCGCCGCCCCTTTGCCCAGCAGAGCCTCAACGATAGGCACGATGCCGGCCGCGTTGGAGTACATGGGAACCCCCATGCCGACGGCCAGGGGCACCGACCACCAGGCGCCTTTGCCCATGATGGAGGCCATGAACCCCTCGGGGACATAACCGTGAATACCGGCACCGACGGCAATTCCGATAACCAGGTAAATCCAGACTTTGCCGAGGATTTCCTTTACCGCTGTGGCCCCGGCTTCGATTCGGTCTTTCCAGCTCAGGCGCTCGTCTTCCTGCCCCGCCGGCGTGGCGTTCATCTGGGTGACCCAGTCTTCAATGTGTCCTTCAAGGCGCATGCGCCCCAGGACCCAGCCGGCAAGAATGGCGATCGAGAGGCCGGTCCCCATGTAAATGGCGGCGATTTTCCATCCCAGCAGGCCGTAAAGAAGGACGACGGCGATTTCATTGACCAGGGGGGCGGCAATCAGGAAGGAAAAAGTGACGCCCAAAGGCACGCCCGCTGTGACGAAGCCGATAAACAGGGGCACCGCTGAGCAGGAACAGAACGGCGTGACAATGCCTAGCAGGGCAGCCAGGATATTCCCTGCGAATTCGCTTTTCCCTGACAGCATCTCGCGGGTGCGTTCGGGGGTAAAAAAAGTGCGGATGATGCCGACCCCGAAAATAACCAGGACCAGCAGCATCATGACCTTGGGCACATCGTAAAAGAAAAATTCCAGCGCTGAACCCAGGTGGGTGTTTTCCTCGATTTTCAGCAGGGAATAGGTCAGGAACGAAGACACCTGTGGGAGATTGGTATAAATCAGCCACCAAACGGCTATGCCGAACAGACCGGTCACGGAATAAAGCCAGAAATTTTCCTTTTTTTCCGGCAGAGCTTCGGCCTGCTCCATAGGATTGTCGTCAGAACCTTTTTTCATTGTTTCCATGTTGCACCTCAGTAATTATTAAAGTCTTACATTCCGCTATAGGAATTTTTAAGATAAAAAAATATACTTGCCCGCGCCTGGGAGCCTGTCGGATTTGGGGAATCGTCACGAGAAAATGGAAAATTGAGACCAGATTTTCGCAAAGTTGAGAGCGAATAGCGGGACTATTTGCCGAAAATTTGGGGAAATATGGTCCGATTTGCTGATTTCGCAATAGATTCATTCCTGAGTCCGATAGGCTCCTAGAGTTTTCTGCACAAATTTTCCCGGCGGATGCCACTCAGTTTTTCCCGAAGTTCCACGACTTCCCAGTTGTCCTCCAGCCAGTGCCGAAGGTTGCCGAGAATAGTCGCCACATAGGGGTTCTGGCTGCCGTCGGCCAGCATGTAATTGACCCACAGCCCTTCCTTCCGATACTGGATAAGACCGGCATCTTCCAAAATTTTCAGGTGCTTGCTGGCGGTGGACTGGGCTACGTGGAGCGCCTCCTGGATTTCGCACACGCACATGACGCGTCGCTGCAGCATCTTCATGATTTTGACGCGGGTCGGATCGGAAAGGGCTTTCATTACTTTGATAAATTCTTTCAAGCTCACCTCGTATATGCTTTGAGAATTAATACATCGCTAAAAAAGAATATAGCGATGTATTGGCGAAAATCAACTCTTTTTTCCGGATAGGGTAAATTTTTTTTATTCCGTCAAGTTTTTGCGCCATAGAGGTTTTTTAGCTGGTTGACGGTATTTCGCCCGTTCGGTTCAGGGAATATTGGGCCGGAACCAATTCCAAACATTGGGATTTTCTTTGTGAAAAAGAGCTAATTTTGCTAGATTGACAAAATGGCAATGGGAGACTCTAAAATGTTTTTTGGAAAAAAGGGTCCGTGTTCTTTGAGGCTCGCCTAGCAGGTTTTTAATACTGGAAAATCAAAGGGGAAATTTTCCACTTTTTAACCTTAATATCAAATTCGTTAGCTTAAAAAATTTAAAAGGGCACTTTCGTGAGCGTTGAAACCTACACTGTCCCATTTTTTTACTCTGGCCCAAAGGTCCGCCGTAAAGAATGGGGTGCCCTTGCAAAAACATCATTTATAAAGCAAGCGTTTATGCTTTTCTCGGTCAGCAAAAAAGTTGAATGTGATCGAATAAAAAGAGAAATAAGAATCAAAACTCGAAAATGGTGGTTCATTGTAAAGCACAATAGCATTCCCTTTTTGGAAATTGAGTACATCGACCGAGAACAACTTGAGATTCCAACGTCTTTTGGTTTTGTTCCCGGCGGGTATGGCCGTCACGACTCATTGCAAAGTTTTATTGTTTGTGTTGTCACAATAAAAAGAAAAGAAAAAATTCCTCTATTTGAATTTTGGGGTGAAGGGTCAGAACAAACTGGTTGGTTCGGCGTCATATTCGGAGATAGTGTAATTGATATTCACGGTGGACAAGAAGATGCCTCAATCAATTTTGCAAAGTTGGTTGCTGAAATAACAGAAACACGTTTTGGCGTCCTAAAGGAAGTGAAAATACCCGCTAAAGAAAACGGAAAAAATGTTTTTTGTGTCAAGTGCGGCCACCAACTCGCTCCAAATGTATCGTACTGCATTTACTGTGGTGGCACAGAAATAAAGGAAGAAAGCTAACAACCGGAGAGGCATAAGGGCCTTGTAGGCGAATGAAACGGGTCTGTGAATGGGGAAAATACAATGAGATTAAAAGGTTAGCTTGGTCCGACCCAACCTCGCAGTTTGCCACAGCAAGAGTCAAACGGAGACTTGACCCCTTACTTCTCTATGTCCACGTTTCTTCCGATTTCGATATGAACCTGCTGGCCGACATCCTGGCTCTGCTAAAAAGGGTATGACCCGTGCGGCCCACGGGAATCCATCGTATCCACTTGTATGACCGGGCCGTGGATATGCGCAAAAGCTTTGAAGGATTGAGCGCCCTCATCGAACAAGCTTTCCCGGGGCAGTTGCTTTCCGGCTCTCTTTTTCTGTTTGTCAACCGTCGCCGCAACCTGCTCAAAATCCTTTACTGGGAAGGCGACGGCTTCGTTATCTGGTATAAACGCCTGGAGCAGGGGACTTTCTCCAACTGCTTTGACGGTTGTTGCGAACTGACGCGGCAGCAATTCCTCATGTTTCTGGAAGGGGTTGTTCCAAAGCGCTTGAATAGACGTTTTTCCTTATAAAAACAAGATGTTATTGGTTTCAGAAAAACCCAATTTGTGCTATAGTGACGCCATGTCCAACGCAGTCGACACATCGTTAGATATTCGCCAGATCGAAGAACTTCTGCGCAAAAAGGACGACTGCATTGCCGCCCTGGAGGTGCAAAACACCCTTCTGAAGGAACAACTCGCCTGGCTGACAAAACAGATTTTCGGCTCCAAAAGCGAACGGATTGTCGCTGATCTGGACGGCCAGCCCTCTCTGGATTTCGGCGATCTGCTTTCTAGCGATCCCCCTGAAGAAAAAACAGAAGAAATTCACTATACCCGCCGCAAGCCCTCTAAAAACCGGGGCGCTGATACGATCACCTATCCTGACGACTTACCGGTGACCCGGATTGTGCTGGATCTTTCTCCTGAAGATAAAGTCTGCCCCGAGACCGGAAAGCCTCTGGTTTGTATCGGCGAGGAGATCAGCCGCAAGCTGGCCCGCAAGGCCGAGCAGTTTTATATCATCGAATATGTTCGTCCCAAGTATGCCGCCCCAAAGAACCCTGATCTGGGCGTCAGGACCGCTTCCTTGCCCGATGCCGTCATCAACCGCTGTCCGGCGGATGAAAGCCTTCTCGCCTTTATCCTGACCGCCAAGTTCGCCGATCATCTGCCCCTCTACCGTTTGGTGGAGATTCTGGGACGCTCGGATGTGCGCATCAGCCGCCAGACCCTGTGCAAATGGGTTTTAACCCTGGGCGCGGCGCTCATCCCCCTCTACGACACCATGAAGGATCACATCCTGAAGAGCGGTGTCATCTTCGCCGACGAAAGCCCCATCCGCATGCAGATCCAGGGGCTGGGCCGTTGCCGGCAGGCGTATATGTGGGTCTATACCGGCGGCGGGGGTGGCGATCCGCCCTACCGGTTCTTCGAGTTCCGCCCCAACCGCAGTCATGTTCATCCCGAGGAAACCTTGAAGGATTTTCAGGGATTGCTGCACTCCGACAAATACGGCGCCTATGAAAAACTGGCGGATCGGGAAGATATCGTCTGGTGCCCCTGCATGGCCCACGTACGCCGCAAGTTCGTGGAGGCGGAAAGCGGCGATCCTGAGCTGCGTCGTCACATATTAAGAAAGATCCGTCATCTGTTTTTGCTGGAGCGCGTAGCCTGGAAACGTTTGCCGGAAGAACGGTTGCGCATCCGTCAGGAGAAGGAAAAACCGATCCTGGTTGACCTGACGAAAATGGTCGAAGAGCGCCTCTTGGCCGGCAAGCTGCTGCCCAAATCCAAG
>JAFGRU010000049.1 GCA_016934985.1 Deltaproteobacteria bacterium | reverse complement strand
ATGCCTCGCATCGCTCATTCCAAGGGCCGCGTGAACCCATCCATGGGGCTTAGCTGCCGCCATCCGGGCGGCAGATGCCCTTTCCATGGGCGACACGAGTGCAGTTACCTTTTTGAGAATTAACATTTATATCTTCTGCCCGGAGGAACAGCATGCTGCGCAAAGTATCTTCTCTCACGGCTTTATTGAGTTTCATCCTTCTCCTCTTGACCAGTGTCATTCTCTACATCGTTCCTGCCGGTCGGGTGGCCTACTGGGCGGACTGGAAGCTCTGGGGATTGAGCAAAACCCAGTGGACCGGCCTTCATGTCAATCTTGGTATCCTGTTCCTGGTCGCCATCCTGTTTCACACCTGGTTTAACTGGGGCAGTATTCTTGCCTACCTGAAAAACAAAGCCAGGGAAATCCGAATTTTCACCCCGGCCTTCAACATCTCCCTGATCCTCGTCATCGCCTTCACTATTGGCACCTATGCGCAAATCCCGCCTTTTTCGACGCTTATCGATATAAGCGAGACAATCAAGGAAAACGCCGGCAGGTATTATGGCGAGCCGCCCTATGGTCACGCGGAACTCTCTTCGCTTAAAAGTTTTACCCAAAAAACGGGCATCGATATGGAAAAAGCCATGGAGCGCCTGCGGGCGGCAAAAATAACTTTTAGCGGGGAAAATCAGACCCTGCTCGACATTGCCAAAAACAGCGGCCTATCTCCCAAGGAACTTTTTCTGATCATGCAGCCGGAAAGCGAGCGTCCCAAGGGCGTTTTGCCCAAGGAGCCCCCTGCCGGTATGGGGAAAAAGCCTCTGGCTGATCTGTGCCGGGAATTTTCCTTGGATAGCGAGAAAGTTATTGGTCTTCTCGCCCGGGAAAAAATTAATGCCACTGCCGAGATGAGTATCCGGGAGATTGCCGAGGGAAGCGGCAAAGATGCTTTCGAGGTTTATGACATCATCAGAAACGGGCTGATGAAAAAAGATCCTGTATCGGCGCCGGCGATAAAATAGCTGCCATGGCCAAGGCCCCTCCATCGCTTTCGCGAAAAATTGGGGCTGATTGTTGCTTCCTTCCGGAGCCACTCCCCAGGTTGTGCATTCGAACCCCTATGTCCTCAGTCCGGGGGCTTTCTTGACAAGACTCCATTTGATGATATCGGTTAGAAAGATGCCGTTTGTTGGGATGGATCTGATACCGCACCGACAGGCTCATCCAAACGGCATGCGCCCGGAAAAGACATCCCCATCATCCATAAAAAATCTTTTCAACAATCCATGACGAGGATAGCCATGAGCACGGATAACAAGTTTTGTATCGGCGGGGCGGACGGAGTGCTGGTCGAGCAGCTGAGCAGGATGAGCAATCGCCACGGCCTGATTGCAGGAGCGACGGGGACGGGTAAAACCATCACTTTGCAGGTTCTGGCGGAAAGTTTCTCGCGCCTGGGTGTTCCGGTTTTTGCTGCCGATATCAAAGGTGATCTTTCAGGCCTGGCCAATGCGGGGTCTCCCCATCCCAAAATCGACGAGCGTTTGGCGAAGATCCCCCTCCCCGGCTATCAGCAGCGTCCTTACCCCGTAGTGTTCTGGGATATCCTGGGGAATAACGGTCATCCCATCCGGACGACCATTTCCGATCTGGGCCCCTTGTTGCTGTCCAATCTGCTGGAACTCAACGATACCCAATCCGGCGTTTTGTACAGCTGCTTCAAGGTGGCCGATGATCAGGGCCTCCTGCTGCTCGACCTGAAGGATCTGCGGGCCATGCTGACCTGGATGGGCGACAACGCCAACGAGCTCCGGGGGGACTACGGCAATATTTCCAGCTCCAGCATCGGCGCCATCCAGCGGCAGCTGCTGGTGCTGGAGGAACAGGGGGGCGAAAACTTCTTCGGAGAACCGGCCGTAAAGCTGTCCGACCTCATGCAGGCTGATTTTTCCGGCAACGGCGTGATCAGCATCTTCGACGCCACCAAACTGATGGCCCAGGCCCCCAAGGTCTATTCTTCCTTCCTTCTCTGGCTGCTCTCTGAACTCTTTGAGGAGCTCCCAGAAATCGGAGATCCGGAAAAGCCGAAATTCGTATTTTTCATCGACGAAGCCCATCTGCTCTTTGATCAGGCGCCCAAAATGCTGGTTGACAAGATCGAGCAGGTCGTGCGCCTGATTCGCTCCAAAGGGGTAGGCGTTTATTTCATTACCCAGAGTCCCCTCGATATTCCTGAGGACATTCTCGGCCAGTTGGGGCTCAAAATTCAACATGCCCTCAGAGCTTTCACGCCCAAAGACCGCAAGGTCATCAAAAGCGTGGCCCAATCCTTTCCTGCCAACCCGGCCTTCGATACCGAAGCCATTCTTACGGAACTGGGCATTGGCGAAGCCTTGATTTCAGTATTGGACGACAAGGGCAGGCCCCTTCCGGTTCAGCGCACCCTCATCAGCCCACCTGAAACGCGTATCGGCCCTCTTTCAGAGGAAGAGCGAAGAGAGCGTATCGGGCGTTCACCTTTTAAAGGCCGTTACGATGATGTTTTCGACCGTGAGTCCGCCTATGAAGTATTAAAAAACAGGGCGCAGGAAAGACAGGCTCAAATGGAGGAAGAGAGCCGGAAGGTTGCCAAGCCCACCCCTGGCGCCGGCAGGAAACGCCAGAGCATGGGCGAGGCTTTCGTAAAAAGCGCGGCACGTTCCATCGGCAGCCAGGTGGGCCGGCAGATCATTCGGGGCATCATGGGGTCCCTCTTCGGCGGCCGACGCTGATCCCATGCTCAACTGGCGAAATTGAGATTTCTTGCCATCAATCAGTTTTCAAATGGGGAGCTTTTAATTTGGAGATGCTTGCTGATTCCCTTTTGGAAAGAGTTGGTTCATGGGAAAATATCTCCCTATCATAATACGCCAGGTCTGGATCAATGATGCTTTGGAGGAGAACCCCTGAACCATGGTCAAGTAAAAGGAATTTCGTTTTTTATGTCTTTGTTTGTGTTCTTTCTTTTTGTTGTCCTCGGTTCCATAGCTCCCGCCCAGGCAGCGGCCCTTGAAGTCGCAACCCCCTTCGCCACCAGCAACCAAAACCCCTTGGTCAGCATCTATGGCCTTCCTCCCGCGGCTTCGGCAACCGTCCTTGCCCCCGGAATGACCGGGATAGAACTGCGTGCGGATGTCGCCAGCCTCTGCAGCCGGGAAGAGCGGAATAGTGAAACATTGCTTCTCGACGGAGAAACCTATCGCTTCACCCTGGTTTTGAAGCATGGTATCGGGCGGCGTTTCGAGGCAGGCCTGGAAGTCCCTTATGTCATGCATCGAGAGGGACTTCTCGACAATTTCATTATCGGCTGGCACGACTTCTTCAATCTTCCTCAGGGGGGCCGGGATGAAATGCCGCGACGGCGACTGGCTTATGCCTATGAAAGAAACGGCGAATTAGCCGTTGATCTCGATGACGAAACAGAGGGACTGGGAGATCTGCGCCTCAGCCTGGGGTGGCAATTATTAAGACCGCAGGGTGATAATCCCCATGCTCTGGCCCTGCGAACCAGCATCAAGCTTCCCACTGGCAACGATGAGCGCCTTCTCGGCAGTGGCAGTACCGACATCGCTTTCCGGCTGAGCGGTTCCCAAACCTTTCGGCAGGGTTCCCTGGCGTTGTTCGGGGCTGCGGGCGGCTTGTTCATGAGCGAAGGTGACGTCCTCCCCGATCAACAGCAGCATGCCGTTGCTTTTGGTACCCTGGGTGCCGGTTGGAAGCCTCTGTCGGATCTGGCTTTAAAAGTCCAGATTGATGGACATACCCCGTTTTATCGGGGCAGTGATTTGCGGGGACTTTCGCAATCCCTGCAGTTGAGTATGGGTGGCAGCCTGGCCTTGACGCAAAGCCTGGTCCTGGACGTTGCGGTCAGTGAGGATATTGTTGTTGACTCCGCTCCAGACGTCGTTTTTCATTTCGCACTTCGCCGGACATTCTGAATGATCAGGAACGGAGGGGTGAGCTGATCCCATGGTGCTGGCCTGCCGTTTTGTCTTTCAATTGACGATGGGAGAAGCATTCGGGTTGAAGGGGTTTATGCGCACGGCCAGAGAGAACATATAAGGATACTCTGTCTGAAGATGCCGAAGATAGCTGAGCCATTCGCGGATCAGGATGCTGTTGGCGCGCCGGATGTCCCCGTTTAAATGCTGGAGATCGGAATCGGGCAGGTTCCGGATGTCGGAACGGCACTCAAGCTCTTCCGTCAGATGACAGACTGCCCAGAGAAGATCGGTGAAGGTATCGTGTTCCAGGAGGCTGGGGTTTTGGAGGAGGGCGAGGATAAAGGGGCGCTTGGCAAGAAGAAATTCGCGCAGTTCATGCAGTTGCTCGACGCTTGGGTCCAGATTTGACTGATACTGGGCGGCGAACTGTATGGCGGCCTGATAGTTTTTTTTGCCCCAGGATGGAGTAACGGCCAGGTGCTGTGCGAGTTCCGGCGCCGGTCCGCAAAAAGAGTCCACCTGGCGCAGGAAGGCCGCGCCGAATTCGCTCATGAAAGCGCCGATCACCATATTCAGTTTTTTCAGGAATGCCTGTCTTTCTCGCTCCGTGAGCAGTTTTTCGATGATCAGGGTGACCAGAAGAACCTGAACAGGAACAAACACGATATCGAGAGCGAGATAAAAAAGAAGATCCTTAAGGTTGTGGAAAGTAAGGTAGTGCAGCACACCTAAAAATAGAGTCAAAACGATGAGAAGCAGGCCGATATAAATTTTCCATGAAAGTCGGACCATGTAAAAGTTGTTCCCTTAATGTTTAAAAACGTTTTTTCTGCATGTAACTGTAGCTTCTCCCAGGAATTAAATCAATTCTGCTTTTCCCGTTATGCAACATTTAGCCAAGATTTCCATCCTGGTTAAATGTTGCATATCTCAATATTTTTTCTTTATAATTTGCTAAACAATTTGGAAAATTTCTGATGAACTTTTGGAAAGACCTCAAGTTTTTAAAATAATCGCTAAGGTCGATCGCTGGCACTTAAGTCTTGGACGCCTTTTGGATGGAAATAATACTTCCCGGAACCAAATGGCCTCGACACCACAATGGTTTCAACTGGGAGGGGGAATCTTTGAACAAACAAATTGAGCTTCGGGCCCACGGGCGGGCGACTGGCTTCGTGAAAAATTATTTTTTTCAGCAGGGTTTGCACCGAGTGGAAAAGATGGCTGTTTTGTTTCTCCTTTTGCTCCTGACCGTTATTTTGCCGGTGAATTGCGGAAATGCTTGGGGAGCAGAAGGTGAAAAGATTGAAAGCATTAACGTTGTTACTCCCCAATGGGATGGGCAGACCAATGCTGACGGAACGGGCCTTTTTTTTGAAATAGTCCGGCGGGTTTACGAACCACATGGTATTAAACTGACCTATCATTTCGTGCCGTGGAAGCGGGCTCAGCAAATGGTCGGCTCCAGTAAGGCGGATGCCATGCTTTGCGTCTGGCGTGAACATGCCAGGGAGGAAGGCCAGCTCATTCCCCACTTTCCCATGTTTGTGGAATATACCGGTGTGGTATTCAAAAAGGGGAGTATCGTGCCATGGCAGGGGATCAAGAGTCTTGATGGCAAAAGTGCTGTCTGGCTTCGCGGTTACGATTATCATACCTTCGATCACTTTGCCGGTATCCACTTTAGGAAATGGACGGAAGTGGATGACTACGACCGGGCCTGGCTGCTTTTGTCAAATGACCGTTACGACGTTTACATAGATGCTCTCATTGATCTGGATCATTTCATTGCCTCAAAGCATGTGGACATGACGCTTTACCAACTGGAAACATTATGGGGGGAAAATGCCTATGTGGCATTTTCCCCAACTGAAAAATCAAAGGTGCTGATGGACGTCTATGACACTGAAATCCAGAAACTTTTCAATACAGGCGCTTTGAAAAAGATCTATGAAAAATGGGGTGTGCGATTCCCTTCGGAGGCGTGGCAGCCGGGCCTGAAAAAATCGAAATAGCTTTTTCTCCCATCTGTTTTGGAAGACATCCCGAGAGAAAAGCTTACTCAGCATGGAAGTCTTTTCCAGCTACCAATGGCCGGTCCGGAAACCCGGACGGGCCATTGTCGGTTTGAAGGGTTGGCCCTGATTTGAACGGTCTGCTCCGTTTCTAAAGTATTGAAACATCCGCTGTGAATTTTCTGATGCGGATTCGTAATGGCAATTCAATTAATTGACAGCTGGTCGAGGGCGGCTAAAATTTCAACAAAGAAGAGTCCTCTTTTAGATCTTTTGCCTGATTGAATAATGAAAAAAATATTATTGTTTTTTATTGTTTCGTTGCTGCAAATTTCATTTGTATTTGCAGAGGAGTTCACCATTTTAACGGTTGAGGAACCGCCGAGCAGCTTTTTGAATGAAAAAGGGGAGCTCGCCGGTTTTTCAATCGAGGTTGTCCGTGAGATTCAGCGCCGTATAAACAATAGTGATCCTATAAAAATTGTCCCTGAATCACGTGCCTTGAAAATTGCGTCGCAAAAGTCCAACGTCGTGTTGTTCAGTTTTTCCAGAACTCCCGAGCGTGAGGAAAAGTTCCACTGGATAACGCTCCTTTTACGCAAGCCGTGGGTGTTGTACGCAAAAAAAGGGGCCAATATTCAAATAGAAAATTTGGAAGATGCGAAAAAGTTTAAAAGCATCGGCGTGGTTAATGGGGATATCAGGGCTCTTCATCTTCAACGAATGGGCTTTACAAATCTTCACGGCGTGTCAACTCATGAGCAGAATGTGAGAAAGTTGCGGCGCAATCGCATTGAGGCGATTTTTTACGAACCGCAAGGAATGGCCTCTGCATGCAGGAAACTGGGTATCCCGATGTCGGAGTTTGAGGTGGTATATAAGACGGAACCTTCTGAAGGCTATATCATGATGTCCAAGGTGGGGACAAAGCCGGCAGCGGTCAAAAAATGGCGTGATACGGCCTTCCAGCTTAAGGAAGACGGGACTTTCCACCGCATCGCGGAAAAATGGGCTGCTATTATTTGTGCTTACACCGGAGCCAGCTGTAGCGTGAAAGACGGTGTCTTGCATTTCTGAATAATGTGGTCAAGACCAGCTTTTTGCCGTGTTGACGGTTCCCGCCGCCCTGAATAAATTTACCCTCAAAACGTTGACTTCAGGTACTGCCAAAGCCATCGGGCTTGAAGTGCATGAAGATGTCTCTCGAAAAGGGAAAATTATTTTTCCCCCCTGGAAAAAGAAAGCGGCATTTTTTCTCCAGCCCTTTTTGGGGTTTTGCCAAATCCCTTCCTTCTCAGGTTGTCCTCAAACGGATAAGCGGAGTTTGTGACACGGACTCATTTCCCCCCCCCCCGTGTGTGATTGCTTAAATCAAGCGGAAGCATGGTGCAGACAGGGGATTAAACCCTGTAGTAGGAGCGGTACCAGGCGACAAACTTTTCGATCCCTTTCTTGATGGAGGTGTCGGGCTTGAAGCCGACGTCTGCAGTGAGATCGTCCACGTCTGCATAGGTGGCGGGGACATCGCCGGGCTGGATCGGCATGAGGTTTTTCTGTGCCGTCTTGCCCAGGGTGCTCTCCAGGGTAGTGATGAGGTCCATGAGCTCGACGGGGTTGTTGTTGCCGATATTGTACAGGCGGTAGGGGGCTTTGCTGGTTCCCGGATCGGGATCGGCACCGTCCCAGTTGGGATTAGGGGCGGCGGTATGAAACAAGGTGCGGACCACGCCTTCAATGATGTCATCGATATAGGTGAAGTCGCGCTGCATTTTGCCGAAGTTGTATACATCGATGGGTTCGTCATTGAGAATGGCTTTGGTGAACAGGAACAATGCCATGTCCGGACGTCCCCAGGGACCGTAGACGGTGAAGAAGCGCAGGCCCGTACAGGGCAGGCCGTAGAGGTGGGCATAGGTGTGGGCCATGAGTTCGTTGGCTTTTTTGGTGGCGGCGTAGAGGGAAACCGGGTGGTCGACGTTATGATGAATGGAAAAGGGCATCCGGGTGTTGGCGCCGTAGACCGATGAAGAAGAGGCGTAGGTCAGATGGCGCACTTGATTATGGCGGCAGGCTTCGAGGATATTGGTAAAGCCGACCAGGTTGCTGTCGATGTAGCTGTGGGGGTTGGTGAGAGAGTAGCGGACCCCGGCCTGGGCCGCGAGATTGGCGACAAGAGTAAACTTTTCTTCCGCAAACAGGCGATTTATGCCGTCGCAGTCCGCCAGATCGATCTTATGGAATTTGAAGCCTGTTGTCCCTTTTAGTTGAGCGAGGCGGCTTTCTTTTAAAGTGACGTCATAATAGTTGTTGAGATTATCGATGCCTACCACCAGGTGGCCGTCGGCCAGCAGGCGCTTGCAGAGATGAAAACCAATAAAGCCGGCTGCGCCGGTTACAAGTATTTTTTCTGTCATCAGGTTTTTCTCCTCAGAACAATGTCATTTCAGGGACAGCCGTCAGCAAGAATATCTCTCGCTTCCAATGTTGAGAAAACGACTAATAAAAGGCCATGGTTTATTTTCGGTCAAGAGGCCGGTCGGTGTTTGAGCCACCGAACTGCATGATCAACCCGCCGCTGAAGAGGAAGTTGTTGGCTTCATCTTCCACCTCGTAGATATGCCGTGCATCGGCCCGTAAAGCCACATTGTCGGTGAAATAGTATTTGAGGCCGCCACCCCATTCAGCCATGAAATTGAGGTCGCGATCTCCTTCCCCCGGGTCGGTGTGCAGGCCGCCCATGCCGACGGCCAGGTAGGGGATGACCGGGCTTTCAGGAAAAAAGTGATAAAGGACGTCCCAGCGGAAAATGCCGACATCGATGTCCCCTATCACATTTTGCTCATCCTCTGTCCTGATGTAATTGAGGGTGAATTCCGTTCCCCATTTTTTCGTGTAGTTGAAGCCCAGGGTCAGCCCATAAGCAATGGCCTCTTCATAGTCCTGATTATCGTCAAAAAGGTAGCCCCCGACTGAGGGTGAAAGATACAGGGCTTCGGCACGGTGCTCGGCCAGGGCCGGAGTTGTGCCGACAAGCAGGAAGAAGAAAATGGCCATGAGGCTGGAACATGCGAGTGTTTTTTTCATTTTTTCCCTCACTTGAACCTGCAGCCGTGAATTGCGACCGGACAATAGCGCAAGTCATTGATCTGCCTAAGCCTTTCAAAAATTAGCGGCGAACTGAAGGGCGCACCTCTGATTTTTGAAACATTTATTCAGGCCAAGCACTTACTCTCTTTTTCCGTCCCCAACCCACGGATTCAGGTTGAATGGAATATTGACTCTATGGATAGAAAACTAACAGTTTTTAACCCTTTTTCAAGAAGTGCGCCCGCCTGAAGCCAACCCGCTGGAAAAATCCTCAGCCGCCGTATGAGCGGGAGCGGCGCAGGACCATATCGCCGACGTGGCATTGGAGGTCCTCAGCCACGACCGGGCATTTGGCCTTGAGCAGAAAGAAGATATCCTTGTTCTCTTCGTTAAGGGTTTCATAGTGGGCCTGCCCTTTGGCAATAATGAGTTCCGCTCCCTGGTAGAGATCGAGGAATTCCGGACTGCAGGAAGCCAGGACCGTCCCCGGGGCGTCGGAGCCGTTGTCCCGGACCCTGACCATCTTTGGCAAACCGGCCGTTTCGGCATCGGTCATGGTGGCATCGTTGATAATGGGAGTGCTTTTAACCACAGCCGTGATTTTTTTCATGGGCAAAAGAGCGATTAGGAGACGGTCAAAAACGATCTCGCCGGCATTGTCAATGAGATAGAGGATGGTTTCTGCCTTTTCAACCGCGGCAGAAAGGGCTTCTATATCTGCTTTAAAGGGGGTACCGAGGGCGTGATCTATGGTGTCGTAAAGCAGTTTTTCCTCGAACTGTGGACTGAACCCCACTCCCATATCGATGATGTTCCCGGCAATGGCCAGGCGAAGTGCTGTCTCCAGCGGTGCGGCGGATTTTCGGACTTTTTCCTCCAGGCGGGGCAACAGGGAGAGGGCCAGGTGGTTGGCCTGCTCCTTGGCTTCCCGGTAGGGGTCGCCGCCGGTTTCGCGGCGCAGGAGGCGGTGAATCTGCTGGGCGAGGAGGGGAGGCGGAGAGCTGAAGTCGATACGGCTCATCTCTTCCATGGCCAGGCGGCAGATATTTTCCTGAAGGGCCGCGTCATCAGAGGCCATGCGTACCGCTTCAATGGTCTGGCGGACCAGGCACGGGAGACAGTCCAGATAGGTTTGCATAATGGATTCCGTTTTGGTTTTTAAGAGGTTGGCTGCCCGGACCCTCGGGTTCGCTCAGGTGGCTGGTGCAGTTAAGGAGAGCACTTTCCAACTTTCCGGTCTGCCGGTTGGTATTAAGAATGTTGACGCAGGTGTTGTCCTGCCTGATTTGCTGCCAATCGTCAAAGCTTTTTTCGAGAAGCACCTTAAGGATAATTTTATTGATAATGCCGTGGGCAATAATAAGTATGGTCGCACCCGGGGGCAAGACCTTCAATTTATTTATAAGGGGCCGAATACGTTCCTCCAATCCCTGCAGTGATTCCCCGCCGGGTGGATGGAAACTGAAAAAAGGCTGGCCACTTTCCTCTAAAGCATGAAAATAGGCCTCGAAGCTCTCCCCCTCCAGGGTGCCGAAACGTCTTTCCTTCAACTCCGGCAGTGTATCGACCACAATCTTGTGAAAAGCGGCTATTTCCCTGGCGGTTTCATAGGCCCTCGCCAGGGGGCTCGACCAGATATGTGAAATTGGCTCAGTCTTCAGGCGTTCGGCCAGAAGGCCGGCCTGCAGCCTGCCGTTGGGGCTCAGCTCGCCGGGGAGTTGGCCCTGAATTATTTTATTGATATTAGCCAGGGTTTCACCATGGCGGACAATTATTAATTTCATGTCGGCAACGCCAGATTTTTTGCGCTCAAAAATTAAACTTACCTGGGAAACTGTTTCTGTTATAGTTTTGCCGGGTTTCCTGGCTTGTAATGGTAAGAAAACATTTGAATTTTTATCTTCTTCTTTTACACTGAAGAGACCTGCGCGAGAATGGCAGGACGGTTTTCAATGCCCATCATTGTATAGGATGGAGGCCTCGCCTGTAAAGATGAACTGTTTAGGGTATTATGGTGGATGATCTGACAATTAATGGTTTCGGCTGGAGTGTTCAGGGCGCCGCCGGGCGGGAGGATAAATGATATGAAAGGATTAATGATTCGTTGGCTGATACTTGCACTGGCGGTGATGCTGGCTTCCTACCTGATTAGCGGCATCAGGGTTGACGGTTTTCTCTCGGCCCTGATTGCAGCGGCTCTGCTGGCTTTTCTCAACGCCTTTTTCCGGCCCATTCTGCTCATTCTGACTCTGCCCATCAATCTGCTTTCCCTGGGGCTTTTTACTTTTGCTATTAATGCTTTTTTGCTGATGATGGTCTCCGGGGTCATTGATGGTTTTTACGTCGAAAGCTTCGGGGCGGGACTTCTCGGCTCCCTTGTCATCAGCTTGGTAAGCTGGCTGCTCTCCTCCTTTATCAACGACCGCGGCCAGGTCGAATATATCACCATGCAGAAGGGCCGTGACGGGCACTGGAAATAAAGAAATTACCATGGAAAAAATCTGCTGGGCTCCGGCCAAACTGAATCTTTGCCTTCATGTTGTCGGCAAAAGACCCGACGGCTACCATGACCTGCGCATGGTTATGCAGCGCATCTCCCTGTGTGACCGTCTTCGCATTTGTCTACTCAAGGAAAAGGAGGTCAGGGTTGTCAGCCGGGGAGCAGAGCTGCCGGAAGGGACCGCTAATCTGGCCGGGCGAGCCGCCAAGCAGCTTCTCGATCTGGCCGGCGAAAAATGGGGCGTGGCCATTGACATCGAAAAGCGCATTCCTGTCGCTGCCGGGCTGGGTGGCGGTTCTTCGGATGCTGCGACGGTGCTTATGGCTCTCAATGAAATGCTCGATTTAAGGTTGGATTTCAACGCGTTGCGGGGACAGGGAAGGGCGCTGGGGGCTGATGTCCCCTTTTTCATTTTTGGTGGTCCGGCCCTGGCTGAAGGGATCGGTGATATCCTTACCGACTACCCAATTGGGACTGAGGCACATTATGTGCTTGTCAATCCCGGTTTCCCGGTTTCAACGGCCTGGGTCTACCAAAATTTGGTATTGACATCAAAAGGGGATGAAGCTAATCTAGGCCCGTCTTTACGCACCTATAGCGACCTTCTCCGCCTGCTCCGCAACGATTTGGAGGCCGTAACGGTTGGAAATTACCCCATTCTCGATGATGTCAAACGAGAGTTGTTGGGGTTTGGTGCGGATGGAGTCCTGATGTGCGGAAGCGGGCCCACGGTATTCGGGGTTTTTCAGAACCGGCGCGCGGCCAGCAGGGCTGCGGTTGAGATAGCCGCCAAATCATCCTGGCAGGTTTTTCAGGCCCGGCCTTTTCGGGAAAAGGTTCGGGTATGCTTTTCCTGAGGTGCTATCAAAAAGCGGCATTTTTCTGGTCTTTTGAAACCGGAAATTTTGGGTAAAATCAAAGAGCGGGTTTCATAGAATCTCAACATCATTTTTTGATGCTGGGGCGTAGCCAAGTGGTAAGGCACCGGATTTTGATTCCGGCATTCCCAGGTTCGAACCCTGGCGCCCCAGCCACCGGAGATGGCAAAACCGTTTATATTAAAGATGCTGAGTTTGCAATTGTAATGGGTTTGGGTCACGGGCTGGTACCGTGACCTGCGTTTTTTTTAATCGTCAGGCGAAAGTTTTTTTTATTATGGGAAACCTTCAGGTTTTTACCGGCAATTCCAACCCTCAACTGGTCCAGGAAATTTGTGATATTCTCGGTATGCCAGTGGGGAAGGCCAAGGTAAAAACTTTTTCCGACGGAGAGATTCAGGTCGAACTTCAGGAAAATGTACGGGGCATGGATGTTCATATCATTCAGTCGACCTGCTTTCCGTCCAACGACAACCTGATGGAACTTTTGATCATGATGGATGCCCTGAAGAGGGCTTCTGCGGCGCGCATCGATGCAGTCATTCCTTATTTCGGCTATGCCCGCCAGGACCGCAAAGTGGCTCCGCGCACCCCTATCAGCAGCAAATTGGTGGCTGATCTGTTGTCAGTCGCAGGTGCCAACCGCATCCTCACCGTTGATCTGCATGCGGGTCAGATCCAGGGATTTTTCAATATTCCGGTGGATCATCTTTACGCCGCACCTCTTATCATTAAGGAGGTCAAGGAGAGCTATGGTGATGATGTGGTTGTGGTTTCCCCGGATGCAGGGGGGACGGAGCGCGCCCGGGCTTATGCAAAACGCCTGAAAGCGGGGCTGGCGGTTCTGGACAAACGTCGCAGCGAGGCCAATGTTTCGGAAATAATGCATGTCATTGGTGAGGTAAAAGGCAAGGTCTGCGTCCTGATTGATGACATGATCGATACCGCCGGCACTATTTGCCAGGCAGCTGATGCCCTTATGGAAAAAGGTGCAGCGGTGGTATATGGATGCGCCACTCATCCCGTTCTTTCCGGACCCGCCCTCGACAGAATCAATCGCAGCAGCCTGAAAGAGCTGGTGGTGACCAATACCATTCCACTGAATGGCAAGGAAAAGGAGTGCCCCAAGCTCAGGTGCCTTTCGGTTGCGCCTCTGCTTGCCGAAGCAATTCAGAGAATTCACGATAATGAATCGGTTAGCTCGCTTTTTGTTTAATCGCGGCCGATTGCGTTAATATAAAAAACAATACTCGGAAAATGGAGGAAAATTAGAATAATGTCAGAAACCGTGCTTAATGTATCCCTTCGGGAAGCCTCGGGCAAAAGTATTTCACGGAGCCTGCGGCGCCAGGGAGAGATCCCCGCAGTTTGTTACGGAAAAGGCTTGGATAGTTGCCCTGTGGCGGTCAACATCAGGGCTCTGAAAAAAGTCCTTTCCACGGAAGCCGGACTCAACGCCCTGATCAAGATTCAGGGCGAGGGCCCTTTTAGCGGCAAGGTAGTTATCGTCAAGGATTTGCAGATCGAGCCCCTGTCGAGACGGCCTTTGCATGTCGATTTTCAGGCCATTGACCTGACCAAGAAGACCCAGGTTATGGTGCCTCTGAAAATTGTCGGCAAGGCCATAGGGGAAAAATCCGGCGGCGTACTTCAGATTATTTACAAGGAAGTGGAAGTTTCCTGCCTGCCTACGGCCATACCGCCGTTCCTGGAAGTGGACGTCAACGAGCTGAATGTCGGAGACTCCATCAACATCGACGATCTGGTTTTCCCTGACGGCGTCGAGAAGACCCATGAAGAAAACTATGTGGTCGTGAACGTCAGCGAAATCAAGGCTATGGTTGAGGAAGAAGAGGAAGCTGCTGCAGGCGAAGAGGCTGCTGAGGGCGAAGAAGCTGAAGCTGCTGAAGAGGCTGCTGAAGAAGCTGAATCTCAAGAATAGCCGGGGGCATATTGAAGCTGATTGTCGGGCTTGGGAATCCGGGTGACAGGTATGCCGGAACGCGCCATAACATCGGCTTTATGGTTGTCGGGAACCTTGCTGAAAAAAATGCGGTCAGGATAAAGAAAAAGGGCTACCAGGGCTGCTATGGGGTTGGCCGGGTGACCGGTGAGGAAACAACCCTTTTGTTGCCTCAGACCTACATGAATCTCAGCGGCGCCAGCGTTGCTTCTGCAGTCCGGGTTCTAAAGCTTGAAGGAGAGGAAGACGTCATTGTCGTTCATGACGATGTCGATTTGCCTTTCGGCAGGTTGCGCGTCCGTACTGGCGGCGGCCATGGTGGCCACAACGGTATCCGCAATATCTGTCAGGTCTTGGGACACGGTGATTTTACTCGGGTCAAGCTGGGTATCGGGCGGCCCCATCCCGAGGAAGAAACCGCGGATTTCGTATTGAGAAATTTCTCTCCCCAGGAGCGCAAGGTGTTGGGCAAGGTCCTGGAGGTTGCCGTTGAAGCTGTGGAGTGTATTCTCCGCAAAGGAGCCGAGACGGCCATGAATGAATTCAATAATTGCGATATATTAAATCTTGTCAATTAAATAGAGAGGGGAAGGAATTGTTATGGAGATCTTGGCCCTGATTTTAGGTTTGGTTGGTTTTGGTATCGCGATCGTGTTGTATTCCAAAATTAAGGCAGAACCCGTCGGTAATGCCGTCATGGAGGAGATTTCCGTTGCCATCCATGATGGGGCCATGGCGTTTCTCAACCGGGAATACCGGATGTTGGCCGTTTTTATCGCCGTTGTCTTTATCCTTATCCTTATCGGTATGGATTATCAGACCGCCATGGCATTCCTGGGTGGCGCCGCCTGTTCCATGGTCTGCGGGTTTATCGGGATGAAAGCTGCGACCCGTGCCAATGTTCGCACCTCTGAAGCTGCCCGTACCGGCGGTCAGGCCAAGGCCCTGATGGTTTCCTATAATGGCGGAGCAGTCATGGGGCTTTCCGTGGCGTCCCTCGGCCTGGTTGGTGTCGGTCTGGCTTATTATTTCTTCGGTGGGGACCCTGGTACCGCTCGCTACATTAACGGTTTTGCCATGGGTGCTTCCTCAATTGCCCTTTTTGCCCGTGTCGGCGGCGGTATTTACACCAAAGCCGCCGATGTCGGCGCTGACCTGGTCGGCAAGGTTGAGGCCGGAATTCCCGAGGACGATCCCCGCAATCCCGGCGTCATCGCCGATAACGTCGGTGACTGCGTCGGTGATACCGCAGGAATGGGCGCGGATATTTTCGAGTCCTATGTCGGTTCCATCATCGCCACCATCGCCATCGCTTCAGCAGCCAGCCCGACCCTGTTGGCCAAGCTTGGCAGCGGTGAGAACATCCAGTCGGCGTCCATGATTCTGCCCTTGGTTCTGGCCATGTTCGGTTTGGTCTTCTCCGTTTGCGGCATTTTCTCCATGAAAATCCTCAAGGACAAGGACCCGGCAGAAGCACTGCGCTATACCACCTTTATCGCGGCCGGTCTCTTTTTGGTGGCAGCATTTCTGATCATTATCGCCATGGGGATCAACACCGGGGTCTTTCTCGCCATTGTTGCCGGCACCCTGGCGGGGATCGTTATCGGCCTGATCACCGAATACTACACAGCGTCCTCACCAATTCGCCGCATTGCCGTGGCCAGTAAAACCGGCCCGGCCACCAATATCATTCACGGTCTGGCCGTTGGTCTGGAAAGTACTGCGGGCCCGGTTCTGGTTATCTGTGTGGCCATTCTGGTCGCTGATTACTGCGCGGGCCTTTACGGTATCGGCATTGCCGCCGTCGGTATGCTTGCTACCGTTGGCGTCACCATGACCGTCGATGCCTACGGCCCGGTGGCCGATAATGCTGGTGGTATCTCGGAAATGGCCAGCCTCGGCCCTGAAGTCCGGGAGATTACAGACGGTCTGGATGCCATCGGTAATACCACTGCGGCCATGGGCAAAGGTTTCGCCATCGGTTCAGCGGCCCTGACTGCATTGGCCCTGTTTTCGGCCTACGCCACCACGGTCGGTCTGGATAGCATCAACCTCATCAACCCCCTGACCGTTGTCGGTCTTCTCATCGGAGGGGTTCTGCCATTCTTCATCGGTGCCCTGACCATGACAAGCGTCGGTCGGGCTGCCGGCAAGATGGTCGAGGAGATTCGTCGCCAGTTCCGTGAAATCCCTGGTCTTTTGGAAGGCAAGGAAGGGGTTAAGCCCGAACCTGAGAAATGTATCGATATTTCCGCTAAGGCCGCCCTCAAAGAAATGATTCTCCCTGGCATGGTGGCAGTAATCAGCCCGGTGCTGGTGGGATTTGTTCTTGGCAAGGAAGCCCTCGGCGGTATGCTGGCCGGAGCCCTTTTGACCGGTGTTCTTCTGGCCTTGATGATGGCCAATGGCGGCGGTGCCTGGGACAACGCCAAAAAATTTATTGAAAAGGGTGAACTGGCGGGCGAGAAGAAAGGTACTGAAGCTCACAAGGCTGCAGTTGTCGGCGATACCGTCGGCGATCCTTTCAAGGATACCTCCGGTCCGGCCATGAACATTCTTGTCAAGCTGATGAGCGTTATTTCCCTGGTAATTGCACCGTTGCTCTAAGCTGCTATGATTGCACCTGAATTTTGAGCGATAGCCGGAGTTGATCCGGCTATCGCTTTTGCACCATACAGGTATCGCCTGCAGGTGCGAGCGTTCCTTGAAAAATATTCAGAACTGTGTTAAACAACCATGCTTTTATTGGAAAAGCAGAGGGTTGTTTGAACTCCTTGCTCCGGGAGAGACCGGGGCTATAATCCGAGAGGAGGTTGTGTCACATGCGCACCTATGAATCCATCATTATTGTCCATCCGGAAGTCGCCGGGGACACCTACCAGGGTCTGCTGGACAAGTACAAGGAAGTCCTCAACCAGCAGAATGCCACCCTTCACAAAATCGACGAGTGGGGAAACAGGACCCTCGCCTATCCCATCCAGAAACAGAGCAAGGGAACCTTTGTTCTGTTTGTTTTTGACGCAGCGCCGGAAGGCCTCGCCGAGTTGGAACGGCGTTTCCGGTTGGATGAATCCGTCATCAAATTCCAATCCGTGCTCCTGGAAAAATTCGATCCCAGCACTTTAGAAGCTCCCAAACCGGCAGCGGAAGCGGAAACTGCTTCTCCGGCTGAAGAAAGTGCATCTTCCTCTGAGGAAGAAAAGGGTGAAGAAAAATCCGAGGAAAGCGAAGACTGATAACCGGGGATCCGGAGAGGAGATGAATCATGGCTTTTGAGAGAAAACCTTTTGTTAAAAGAAGTGGCGGAAGCGACATGCCCCGGAGACGCATGAGCCGGAGGAAAGGCTGCCGTTTTTGCGCCGATGCGACCATTAATATCGATTACAAGGAAGTGGAAGGTCTGCGTCATTTCCTGACCGAGCGTGGCAAAATTATCCCGCGGCGTATTACCGGAAATTGCGCAAAACATCAGCGGAAGCTCTGTGCTGAAATCAAAAGGGCGCGCAACATCGCCCTGCTTCCTTTTGCCGGCCGGCACTACTGATTTTTAGAATTTGCTTTTTTGGGAACGCTGGCTATGAATCAGCGGGGACTATTATTTATAGCTGTGGGAGTGGCTGCCACCCTGCTGCTGGTTATGGCGGCGGAAAGGTTGCCGTGGTTTTCCCTGCCTCTTAGCCTCCTGGTGCCCTTTCCTGCCGTTTATGTCCACATGGTTGGGGGGGTATGGCCCGGCGGCGGCATAATCGTCCTCTGTTTTGGAATTTTGGCAGCGCTTGGCGGCATGGGTGAGGCCGGGGGCTATCTCTTGCAGTTCGGGGTCGGCTCTTTTGTCCTGCCTTTTCTATTGAAAAGAAAGTGGGCCTGGGACCGGGCCGTAGCCACTACCGTGGCCGTCGTCATGCTCGGCACTTTTATAAGCCTGACAGGTTATGCGCTCTATCACGACCAGAACATGGGTCATCTGGTGGAGGAATATGTTGGGGGGCAACTGGAGCAGGCCCGCCAAATTGCCAAGGGCAGCAATTTCACTCCCGAGCAGAGAGAAGAACTGACTCTGGTTCTGGAGAAAGCCGGAGAATTTATCCGCGATACCTATCCGGCTTTGGCATTGGTTACCACTGCCGGTGCCCTGTTGTTCATGCTGCTTCTTTTAAACAGCTTCCCCGCAACCGCTGGAGACATTCATGGTTGCGCGTTCCGCGCCTGGTCGGTTACACCCTGGCTGATATGGGTTCTCATTGCCGGTGGTTTCGGTCTCGCTTTTGGCACCGGCCTTGTAAAAATATTGGCATTGAATATTCTGGTCGTTCTTCTGCCAATTTATTTTGTCCAGGGATTGGCCCTTGTGGCCTTCTTCTTTTGGAAAAAAAAGTTTGCGCCCTGGTTTCGAACTTTGGGCTATGTTTTAATCCTGACAATTAATCCGCTCCCCGTGCTGGTTACTGGTCTGGGGGTTTTCGATTTGTGGGTTGATTTCAGAAAACCAAGAATAAAAAAGGAAGATTAGCCTTTTTGGGAGGAAAATAATGAAGGTGATCCTGAAGGAAAATGTGGATGGTTTAGGTCAGATCGGTGATCTGGTCAATGTCAAGCCGGGCTATGCCCGCAACTTTCTGCTTCCGCGCTCCCTCGCTCTGCTCGCAAATACTCGCAATATCAAGGAGCTGGAGCATCAGAAGCGGCAGCTTGAAAGAAAGTTGCAGTTGGTGACCCAGCAGGCGGAAGTGCTGAAACAAAAGATCGAAGCGGTAAAGTGTCTTTTTGAGCACCGTGCAGGTGAGGAAGGCAAGCTTTTCGGCTCCGTGACCACAGCCGACATCGCTGAAAAATTGATTGAAGCAGGGATTGAGATCGACCGCAAGAAAATTCAGCTTGCAGAGCCTATCAAGGCGCTTGGTGAATTTGAAGTGCCCGTCAAGCTGCAAGGCAACGTTTCAGCCGACATAAAAGTATCCGTTGTCGCGTCTGAATAATGTGCTTATGTCTTTCATGGCCGGGCGTGTTTCCGTGCATGCCCGGCCATTTTTGTAATCAGGGCTTTTCGTGAGCGATTCCACTTTCGATCATCGGGTTCCTCCTCAGAATCTCGACGCTGAAATGTCGGTTCTGGGCGGCATCCTTTTGGAGAATCAGGCTCTCAACCGGGCGTTGGAGTTTTTGCTTCCCGAAGACTTTTACCGGGAAGGGCACGGGCGTATTTTTGACGGCATGATTGATCTTTCCAATAAGGGAGAGCCCGTCGACCTCATTACCCTGACCGCTGCCCTGGAAAAGAAAGGCACACTCGATTTTGCCGGCGGTGCCGGATATCTGGCGAGCCTGGTCGATTTTGTACCCACCGCGGCCAACATCTCCTATTACAGCCGTCTGGTCAAAGAAAAGGCGCTGCAGCGCAATCTCATAAGCGTTTCTACGGAAATCGCCCGACGGGGTTTCAATGGCGAGGATTTTGAGACCACCCTCGATTGGGCTGAAAAGTCCATTTTCGAAATCACCTCCAATAAAGGGCGCCCGACCGTTTTTTCCACCAAGGAAATCGTTAAAACCACTATCAAAAAAATCGAGGAGCTGTATGTTCGCAAGGAGCATGTCACCGGCGTGGCGACGGGCTACAAGGACCTCGACCAGATTACCGCCGGTTTTCAACCCTCCGACCTGATTGTTGTCGCCGGCCGGCCTTCCATGGGGAAGACCGCTTTGGTAACCAATATCGTTGAAAATGTGGCTATCGGCAGTAACGTCCCGGCGGTGATTTTTTCTCTCGAAATGAGTAAAGAACAGCTGGTCATGCGTATGCTCTGTTCTTTGTCCCGCATAAATGCCAGTCGTCTGCGGACCGGTCACCTCGAAGAGCAGGATATCGAACGGATTAAAAATGCCGCCGGCAAATTGGATAGCGCGCCCATCTATATCGACGATACCCCGGCCATTACGGCCCTGGAGTTACGGGCCAAAGCCCGCAGGCTTAAAGCCGATAAAAAGATCGGCCTTATCATTGTCGATTATCTCCAGCTTATGCAGGGCCGCAACGCCGAGAGCCGTCAGCAGGAAATTTCGGAGATATCCCGTTCCCTCAAGGCCTTGGCCAAGGAACTGGACCTTCCTGTCGTGGCCCTGTCGCAGCTGAACCGCTCCCTGGAAAGTCGCAATGACAAACGTCCCATGCTCGCTGACCTCAGGGAATCCGGCGCCATCGAGCAGGATGCGGATGTCATCATGTTTGTCTATCGCGATGCCGTCTATTGCGATGATTGTCGGGACAACGACAAAATTTGTGAAAAGAACCACCAAAAGGATGCTGAAATCATTGTCGGCAAACAGCGTAATGGTCCAACGGGAACCGTCCATCTGACTTTTCTCGGCGAGTATACCCGCTTTGAGAATCAGGAACGGCGCAAAGAAAGGTGATTCGCATATCAAGTCGAAACATAGGGCCCGGGAATTAATCCCCGGGCTTTTTTTATTTTGAAGACATCCCGTAACGCTTCAGTGATCAAAAAATTATCTAAAGAATAGTATAAAGGTTTTTCCCCGCCCGGCCTTCATTTGTGGACAAATACGGTCCTCTTTCTCCTGTCATTCTCCTGATGAATAGGAAATGCTTATGGAAATTGTTTTGCCATTTATTCTAAAATTGTGTTAGTTTCTCGAAAAAAAAATTTTAAGATAATGCTAAAATTTGTCCTCAGAGGTTTGATGTTTGAATAAAGAATTATGTATTTGTGGAGGGCTTGTTTGTTTTTATTTTGTCAAAGAATATAAAATGTTGTTTTTAAAAGGAAATTTAGACATTAACAATTTTAAGCTATTCTGCGAGGCAAAATCCGATTTACAAAACCCTTTTGATGGATTAAATAAATATAGAAAAACATTGTTTGAAACCTGATCTGGCGAGTTGTTAATTAACCTTCAAATAGGAGGAAAGATGAAGAATAATAATGTAATCATTTTGTTGATGGTTTTCCTGATGATGGCTATTTTTAATGCTCAATCTGTTTTTGCAGCCAAATTGGAGAAGGTTATTATCGGGCATCCGGCTGCTCTGTCAGGAAAATATGCCAAAGCGGGTGAGCAGGCCGTGGCCGGCATCCAGGCCGCAGTGGATTGGGTCAACTCGGTTCATGGCGGGATTGCTGTCGATGGCAAGAAGGTTCCTCTCGATTACAAATATTATGACTGTGAATCGAGGAAGGAGTCGGTAACCAGTTTGCTGGAACGCCTGATCACCTCGGATAAGGTCCACTTTACCTTTGCGCCCTACAGTTCCGGCCTCACCCTGGCGGGGGCGCCGATTGCTGAAAAATACGGCATGGTTTACATGGACCACGGCGGTGCCTCGGACAAGATTTTCCGTCAAGGCTTTGAGTATGTGGTGCAGACCATCGGTCCCGGTTCCCGCTATCATGCCGGAACTCTGGAAATGATCAAAAAGATCGATCCCACGACCAACCCCCATCCCAAGAAAATTGCCCTGGCTTACGAGGACAGTGAATTTGCCCGCTCGGTTATGGACGGTGCCGAGGAAAAAGCTAAAGAGCTTGGCTTTGACATTGTTTTTAAACGCACCTATCCCAAAGGGGTTACGGACCTGACCCCTTTGCTCTCCGACCTCAAAGCAGCGGCACCTGATGTTGTCATTGGTGGTGGTCATTTCCAGGACGGCCAGCTTCTCAACAAGCAGATGGCGGATCTTGGTATCAACACCCGCCTTCTTTCCCTCATTGCTGCTGCGACCCTGCCTGCCTTTGGCGAGGCCTTGGGCGAATTTGCCGAGGGTGTCATGGGGCCTTCCCACTGGGAGTACGGCGTGACTTTTTCCAAGGAAGGTGCCGCAAAAGAAGGCTTAACCTGGATCGGACCCAGCCAGGACGAGTATGTCAAGCTGTTCAAAAAGGCCGTCGGCAGCGATACGTTGCCTGATTACCATGCTGCCGAAGCCAGTGCCGCCGTCCTGGCCCTGGTTCTGGCCGTAGAAAAGGTCAACAGCGTAGACCCTGATGTAGTGCGGGATGCGCTGGGCGAACTCAAATTCATGTCCTTTTACGGTAACTGGGATATTGACAAGACCGGCAAGCAGGTCGGTCATGCGATGGTAGATGTCCAGTGGCAGAAGGGTGAGAGGAAGATCGTCTGGCCTGAATCTGCCAAGACCGCTGACGTCGTCTATCCCAAACCGGACTTCAAATAAAAACCTCAGGTCATAAAAGGTCCCCCTGCCTTGTGCGGGGGGCCTTTGTGGTTTCCTTCCGGTAAAAATTCCATTTTAAGGAGCGGGAAGTGATTTTCGAACAACTATCGGGCAATCTCCTGCAGGGGGTTATCCTGGGGGGCGTTTACGGCATGGCCACCATGGGACTGTCGCTGATCTTCGGTGTCCTCAAGGTGGTCAATGTGGGGCATGGCGCTTTCATCATGGTTGGTGCCTACGTCGCTCTGATTCTTTTTCAGACTCTTGGTATTGCTCCGCCCCTGGCCGTTCCTGTCGCCCTGATTCTGGGGATGGCCCTGGGAATGCTCTTCTATTACACGGCCATCAAAAAATTGCTGAAAGGCCCCGAACTGGCTTCCCTTTTAGCAACCTTCTCCATTGGAGTTATTCTCGAAGAGGTCTGCAAGCAGCTTTTCACTTCCGAGGCCAGAGGCTATCACTGGGGTCTGGACAAGCTCGACCTTGGTTTTACCGTTCTGCCCTACAGTAAGCTCATCGCTTTCGGTGGCAGCATCCTGGTCGGTTTGCTTCTCTATCTGTGGTTTCACAAAACCCGGGCCGGCATGGCCATGCGCAGCGTCGTCGAGGACGACGAGGGGGCCGGTGTCTGCGGTATCAACGTCGATTGGGAATACGCTCTCAGTTTTTCCATCGGCATTGGCCTCACCGTGGTCAGCGGCGTTCTCCTGACCATGTTTATCCCGGTGGGCATTAACCCCTACATGGGGGGCAGCTACACCCTGAAAGCCTTTGTTATTGCCGTTCTTGGTGGTCTGGCCTCGCCTTACGGGGCGTTTTTCGGCGGCCTGGTTTTCGGTCTCATTGAAAACGGCTCTTATACTCTCTTCGCCCAGATTCCCGGGCTGGAGCCCTTTGCCATGACCCGTTTCTTTTCTTTTGTCATGCTGCTGGTCATTCTCCTGATCCGTCCTACCGGGCTTCTGAGGACCAAATGATGAGACATCTGCAGAAATATTCTCCCATTCTCCCTGTTCTCCTTGCCTACGGCGTCCTCCTGGGTATAGGGCTGGCCTACCCCGGGAAGTGGCAGTTGATTGCTCAACTTGCCTTTTATTGCGCTCTTGGCCAGGCTTTCAACCTTTTCATGGGCATGACCGGGTATGTTGATTTCGGTTACGTCGCCTTTCTCGGTGTCGGCACCTACGGGATGGCCGTTTCAATCTATTTTCTCTATGACAAGGGCCTTGGCATAGGGCTGATTTTCATCGGTCTGGCTCTGGCTGCGGTTTTCTCCACCGGTCTTTCCCTGGCGGTGGGTGCCGTGGCCTTGAGGCTTCGAGGGGCCTATTTCGCTATTGCCACCATTGGCGTCAACGAGGGCTTCCGCTATTTTGTCGAGGGTGCACGGATATGGAACGGCGCTGACGGAATGATTTTTTCCCGCCATCTGCGCAAAGCCGTTGGGCGGGAAACGGCCATGACTCTTTCCACCCAATGGGCTGATATCCTGGTTTTCGGTGTTGCGGTTCTGGCTGCGATCCTGACCTTGGTCTATATGCGCAACAAGGTGGGCTATGCCCTGACCGCCCTGCGCGAGGACGAGGATGCCGCCAAGGTTATGGGCATCAACGTAACCAAATTCAAGATCATCGCTTTTATCACCAGTGCTGTTCTGGCTGGTCTGCTGGGGGCCAGCGCCTGGGCGTTGAAGCTGACCTATGTCTACCCCGAGGATGTTTTCGAGATTCATTACACGGTCGAGGCCATCATCATCGTACTCCTCGGTGGGGCGGGAACGCTGCTTGGCCCTATTGTCGGGGCCTTGATTTACGGAGCTTCCAAATATTTTCTGGCCATCGTCCTCCCCGGCTTCCAGCTTCTGATATTCGCCCCCATCATCATTGTCATTATTGTTCTCTTCCCGGAGGGAACGGTGGGGATTCTCAAGAAGAAAATTCGGGGTACGGCCCTGGAAAAATTTATTATCTGAGGTGCGCTCATGCCCCTGTTGAAAGTCAGAAATGTAACAAAACGCTTTGGCGGCCTGGTGGCGGTTGATGACATCTCTTTTGAAATCCGCCACGGTGAAACCATGGCCATTGTCGGTCCCAACGGGGCCGGGAAAACCACCATGTTCAACCTCATCAACGGTGTTTTTCTGGCTGATGAAGGTCAGATGATTTTCGAGGATGTCGATGTCACCCATTTCCCTTCTTATCGCCGCGCTCATCTCGGTATCGGCCGGACCTTCCAGATTCCCCGGCCTTTTGCTTCGGCCACGGTGCGTGAGAATATCGCTATTGGCGGCATGTTCGGCGCCGCCGGAAGTGAGGTCAATGTCGACGAGGCTCTGGAGATGGCCGATCATTATATCGAACTGATAGGACTGACCCCGCACCGGGACAAGCCAGCCGGGGGATTGACTCCCATTGAAAAAAAGATGGTGGAGATTGCCCGCGCCCTGGCCATGAAACCGAGGCTGCTTCTCATGGACGAAGCCATGGCCGGCATGAACCCCACGGATATCGACAAAATGGTGGAGTTTCTCAAGGATATTCGGGATAAAGAGGGCATAGCCATTGTTGCCATGGTGGAGCACATCATGAGGGCGGTTGCTGGTCTGGCCGAGAGGGTTCTGGTCATGCATCAGGGCGCCAAATTGGTCGATGAGCCGACCCAGGAAGCTCTCAGCGATCCCAAGGTCATCGAGGTCTACCTGGGCAAGCCCGCGGAGGAATTCCATGCTTAAGGTCGAAAAACTCGAATCGGGCTACGGTCCCATGCAGATTCTCTGGGGGCCTGACCTGGAGGTCAAGCCAGGAACCATCACTTCCCTTCTCGGTCCCAACGGCGCGGGGAAGTCGACTCTCCTGAAGACAGTTCTCGGTTCCGTTCCGGTCATGGGAGGAAGCGTCCTTTTTGAAGGTCGGGATGTCACCAGTTTGCCGACCCATAAAAAGGTTGATCTCGGCATCACCCTGGTCCCTGAAGGGAAGCATCTTTTCAAGGAGATGACCGTCTACGAAAACCTGATCATGGGAGCTTATCGCAAGGAGGCCAGGGTCCACCGGGATGAATCGCTGGAGCTGATTTACTCTCTCTTCCCCATTCTTTTCGAACGCAAGGACCAGAAATCCGGGACCATGTCGGGGGGCCAGCAGCAAATGGTGACCATCGGCCGGGCGCTCATGACCAAACCGAAGCTCATCATGATGGACGAGCCGAGCCAGGGGCTGGCGCCCAAAATCGTTATGGAAATTTTTGAAACCATTGAAAAGCTCAAAAAAGAGATCGGCCTGACCATCCTTCTCGTTGAGCAGAATGCAGCCGCCCTGGATGCGGCCGATTACGTCTACATCATGCACGAAGGGGTTATCAAGGCTGAGGGCAATCCTGAGGAAATCAAAAATTCGGACGAAGTCAGGGAAGCCTATCTCGGCATTTAAAAGGGATGTAATTATTCAGTTCACTTCCGAATGGGGTCGTTCCACCCATTCCAGGGGCACCATGGATGGGCGGCACGACCTCATTGTGCTGAACAGTTTCAAGTTGCATTATTATGAAAGCTGAGATGTCAGACGCGGGTTGCGGCCCGCGTTTTTTTTATTCTTCGGTCGAAGTCTTTGGATATCCATTTCGAGCTGGCTGTTGATACTGGCGCAATAGTTTTCGAGGTGGGGATGAATATAATTTCTGAAATCTTTCAGTTTTCGAAAACCTGGTTCCAGATTAAAACCCCGGTTCCGCACCATACGGAGTGCCAATATTGCTTGAGCCCAGGCATCTCTTTCCGTCTGGATATAGGCTTTCAGGGCGTTTGTAAATGCCTGGCTGTGGAAGAAGAAACGCTTGCCGCTGTGGGCGGTGAAGATAATGCTGTTCTCCGGAGGTTCGGGATTTTCGGTGATGATGCTTTCCGTGTCCAGTTTGATGCCTTTTTCCGCCAGCTTTTCCCTGGCCAGATCAATGAAGTGGTGAAATTTTTCCTCTGAAATAGCGCCGTTTTTGTAGGCTTCCATGCGGACGCCGAGGTTGTGCAGGCGCAAAGAAAGGAAGGAAAAAAGGCTGCTGAAATCCTTTTTGGCGGATCTTCCCGAGTCAGCGTACTGCCAGGCGTGGGCAATTTCATGAAAGAGGGAGAGGAGGGCCCCCCGACCAGTGAGGTTGCCGTAGGCCAGCCTGCCCGCTTCACGATTAAAGTAGAACTCCCCCTCGCTTCCGGCACCGCGATAGGTTTTCAGGTTGACGGGGAAAAATTCCGATTTCATGCGTTTGTGATGACGATCAAATTCAACCCTGACCTTGAGCAGGCGGGAAGGAGTGAAGGCACAGTCCGGAGGCAGGAGCCGGTCCGGATCGAGGTGCCGCCCGCTTTTGCAGTCTCTGATGATCATTCGGGCAAAAGGCAGAGAGGTCTGCGCACTGAGAAAATTAACTACTGCCTCCTCAATGAGAAACTGGCCCTTATCCCTGGTTAGACGGTTGAAGAGCAATTGCCGGGTACCATTGCCGCCTGCTTTTTCTATCACCGGAGAACGAAAACTCTCCCCTCCAATAATCGTTTCCGTATCGCTTAAGGCTTCTTCTTTCAACTGCGCAAAAGACGGCAGGTTGTTTTTAACCTCGCCCCCGGAGTCAAGGGCGGCAGTAACCAGACGTTTCAGCTGTATGGGAAAACTTTTTCTCATAGGATTGATCCTCCACAAAGGTCTTATCTGAAGTTTATCATGACTTTTTTGGTCAGGAATAGGGGGCAAAAAAGAAAATCTATTTCAAGATGGAAATTTGGGAAGTGATGTCCGAGGCGGGCAGGTCCTGATTGTACTTTCGCCTGCCGGGACGCTGCTTTGAATCTTCTCAGTTTTCAGTTGTGCGTCCCGGTTTGCGGGGTTTGCTGAGTTACGCCTTTTTCAGCATCAGGATGTTTTATGGGCAGGGCTGAGCTGCCTTAATAAGGGATCAGGCGGTCTGACCGTTTTTCCACAGGGAGAGAGGGTTGCATCTGACTACGCCAGGTAGGTTGTTGTCGCAGTTCTTAAGAGAGAGAGGTTGTCTCTGGAGAAGTCCGGCCTTCAGTTATTCTTTTCAACTTCTGATACACTTTCAAGGGAAACGGAGGGAAAGAAGCATGGGTTGCGCGGCAAGGTTTTTTTTAGTCATTATGTTTTGGACGAGTTTTGCCCAGGCGGCGCCCAAGGCTGATCTTTGGCCTTATTGGGACAAGCATGAGGAATCAAGTGCGGTCCGTATAGACCATTCGGCATGGGACCGTTTTCTGAAAACCTATGTGGCTGCAGGCGACCCTTCAGGCATCAATCTGGTGCGCTATGGCGCGGTCGCGGAAACGGATCGAAAAGCCCTCGATGGTTACCTTTCAAATCTGCAGAAGACGGTTGTCACCTCTCTCAACCGAACTGAGCAGAAAGCCTTCTGGATCAATCTCTACAACGCCCTGACCGTCCGGGTCATCCTGACCCACTACCCCATCAGATCGATCCGCGATATCGACATCTCTCCCGGCTGGTTCAGGAACGGCCCCTGGGACGCGAAGCTGGCCCGTATCGAGGGCCATGAAATCACCCTCAACGATATCGAGCACCGCATCCTGCGCCCGATCTGGAAAGACCCCCGCGTCCATTATGCCGTCAACTGCGCCAGCCTCGGCTGCCCCAACCTGCAGCCGGTCGCTTTTATCGCCCTGAACACGGAGGAGCTTCTGGACAAAGCGGCCCGTCAGTATGTCAATCATCCGCGCGGAGCTCATTTTGAAAAGGGGGAATTGGTACTCTCCTCGATTTACGATTGGTTTCAGGGGGATTTCGGGAAAAACGAAAAAGAGATTCTGAACCATCTGCGGCGCTATGCGGAACCTGGCCTGGATATGCAATTGCAAAATTTTGATGGTTCTATTCGCTATGAGTACGACTGGCGTCTGAATGGTTTTGAACCATAAATGTTCTTTTTGAGCTTTGAAAATATGCCCTCTGGGGCAAATTTCTTATGACCCAGGATATTTGGGACAACCAACTCAAAAACCTGTTGCAGAGACCCCAAATAGATCGACACAATTTCTGAAACGATTTTATTTATGGAAACCATTTGCGAGTTGATTGTTCTTCTTAGGATTGATATTTGCGGCTATGGATAAAGTTGTTTTTGCTTGGTCCGCAATCTTTTTCCAGTCCTGTGAGGCAATCTGCTGTTTGGTTGCAAGCCAGGACCCACCGACATTGGCGACATTGGGTAGAGCCAGATAATCGTTCATGTTATCGACGTTGATTCCACCGGTGGGAACGAACTGAACACCCCGACTCTTATAGGGTCCGGCCAGCGCTTTCAGCATCCTGACCCCGCCTGCGGCTTCTGCCGGGAAAAACTTTTGCAACTGGCAACCGAGTTCCAAACCCTGCTCGATTTCAGATGGAGTCATGACCCCCGGAATGAACAAAACCCCTCTGCCCTGGAAAAATTTTACAATCTTCGGATTGAGGCCCGGCGCCACGGCAAAACTAATCCCAGCATTCAGTGCTTGTTGAGCCTGCTGTTCATCAATGATGGTCCCGGCGCCAACCAGCATTTCCGGAAAAGCCTTGCGGATGCGTTCAATTGCTTCACTCGCAGCTGCCGTGCGAAACGTGATTTCGATAATATCGAGCCCCCCTTCAAGCAGGGCTTCGGCCAAAGGCTCCGCCGATGAGGCATCATCAATCACGATGACAGGGATGATAGGCCGTTGCAGCAATTTTTCGAACATCCTGTCCTCCTTGCAGTTAACGGTCAACCCGGGCCCCACCCCCGCCAACGATCTTTTCAACTTCTGGCAAAGACGCCATGGTGGTATCCCCGGGAGTCGTCATCGCCAAGGCGCCGTGGGCCGCGCCGTATTCGACCGCAAGTTGGGGGTCGTCAAGCAACATCAAACCGTATATGAATCCAGAAGCAAAACTGTCTCCGCCACCGACACGATCCAGAATCTCCAGGTTGGGCCGATGTATCGATGTATAAAACTTTCCGCCGACCCAGCAGATAGCCCCCCAGTCGTTCACTGTGGCCGTTTTCACTCCCCGCATGGTGGTTGCGGCTGCTTGAAAGTTCGGAAATTCTGCAACAGCTAACGCCATCATTTTCTGGAAGAGCCCGACGTTGAGGTTTTGTAGGTTTTCATCAACCCCTTCAATCTCAAAACCCAGACACGCGGTGAAATCTTCCTCGTTGCCGATCATGACATCGATGTACGGGGCAATTTTACGATTGATGTCTCGACACTTGTCCAGGCCACCGAAACCTTTCCAGAGGGATGGCCGGTAATTCAAATCGTACGAAATGATGGTTCCATAGTTCTTTGCTGTCCGGGCCGCCTCTATCACAACCTCTCCTGTTGTTTCCGAAAGGGCGGCAAAAATCCCACCGGTGTGAAACCAGCGAACGCCCAGCGTTCCGAAAACATAGTCCCAGTCGATATCCCCTGGTTTTAGTTGGGATGCTGCCGTGTGTCCCCGATCCGAGCAACCAACCGCCCCGCGAATTCCGAAACCGCGTTCAGTAAAATTGAGTCCGTTGCGCACCGTCCGTCCGATACCGTCATAATCCACCCATTTGATCAGGGCGGTGTCGACACCACCTTGCAGGATCAGGTCTTCCATCAACAAGCCGACTTCATTTCTGGTAAAAGCCGTGACCACTGCCGCCCGTTGACCAAAACAGCGACGCAATCCTCGCGCGACATTATATTCGCCGCCGCCTTCCCAGGCACGGAACTGTCGTGCAGAACGGATGCGTCCTTCACCGGGGTCCAGGCGCAGCATGATTTCACCGAGCGAAAGAATGTCGTAGCGGCACTTATCTGCAGGTTTGCTCTTAAGGATAGACATCTCTATCTCCCTCAATTCCATAAATTAACTTGAAGTGACTACTTTGAGACCGCCATGGCCGAAAGCTTGTTCAATATTGCCAAACTTTTTTTAGCCACCGGTTTTTCAGCAGCAACATTATCCTTAAGGTTTCACCATTCGGTCCTGGCGGACACCTCAAACATTATCACTTTGTGAAAAATTGGCAATCTTCCCTCCCCATGGAATATGGAGCAAAAGCATCAGAAAACCCTTGGGAAAATCACGGAGTAAATGACACAAGATACGCTCCAGCCACCATTTAATTGGACGAATCAAAATTTTAATATGTTATACTAATTTTCAAATAAGAAACCATGTCGATTAACAGTTTGGTTTTTCCAGACAATAATCCCGGAGAAAATAGTGGCCCCTTCATATATTATCCCCGTGCTGGCGCGAACATTTGATGTCATTAATTATATTTCAAATTTTCCCCAGGGAGTCACGTTTAGTGAAATCGTGAGTCATCTTGATGCGCCAAAGGCGTCGATTTATCGTATATTGCATACGCTGGAGGGCAGCGCCTGGATAGAAAAAAAGGGGGACAAATATATCCTGAGCTACATGTTTATCCATTACGGCATGCTAACCCTCGCGAGACGAGACCTGGCCAAGGTGGCGAAACCTCATCTCCAGAACCTGATGGAAGATATCGGTGAAACAGCTCATCTGGCAGTACTCTCCGGTAAACAAAGCATGCTCATGACCGTTTGTGAAAGTACTAGCCATATCAAACTTTCTTCCCCCGTAGGCACTTTACTTCCATTGAACTGCACCAGCCACGGAAAAGTTTTGCTGACCTGGGCTATTGATGAACCGCTGGAAACATTTCTTTCAGGTGTAGAACTGGTTGGAAAAACCAGTCATTCGATTACGACGATCACCGGCCTGAAAGAGGAGATCACCAGAATCAAACAACAGGGTTACGCACTGGATGATCTGGAGTATTTTGATGATGTCCGTTGCTGTGCGGCCCCAGTATTTGATGGCAAAAACCACTGTATTGGCGCTGTTGGCATTACAGCGACCCGGGTGCGTTTTTCGTCCAATATCATTGACGAAGTCTCTTCCAAGGTTAAAAAAGCCGCAACGCTAATCTCAAGAGATATGGGCAAATTGTCGGTATAAGCAGTGGTGCGGTTCTGTCTCTAAACACTGGGCCTTAAAGCTGATTTTTTCTCTTCCCCTTAAAGTCCTACCCCTTTCCTTAAATCCAAGCCTTTTTCTTCACATGGAAATCAGCCTGTCCCCTCCTTTGCCATGCCTGACTTGATGCAGAGGTTTCAACAACACTCCAGATGGCTGGAGAACCTGAGAGGTGTTGTTCATACCAGCCATCTTTAAAAATCCCAGGATTTTCCAAATAGATATTGACAATATCTCCTTGTTAGATAACATATTTTTAAATATTAAACCAGGTTTCTTATTTAAAACCAAAGGGGGTCTTATGAAGAAAATCGCCATCATCGTCGCAATGTTTTTTCTAGCAGTAGGATTTTCTATGGGCGCGGTAAGTACAGATGAAGCTGTTGCTGCGGATGGGACCTATGTTTTCAAGTATGCCCATACGCAGTCAGCCAATCATCCTCGCAGCAAATCCATGGATTTTTTTAAGGAGGAACTGGAAAAAGCCTCGGGTGGACGCATTCAGGTTGAGCTCTATTTTGGAGGGGTCCTGGGGAAAGAGGCGGATGTTCTGGACATGGTCAAAATGGGTGCTGTTCAAGGCTGCCGGGGTGGACTTTTCGAAAGAGCCAACAAACAGTTTTTGATTTACACCCTTCCCTTCATGTTTGAAAACGTTGATCAGGTGCTAAAAGCGATGGCCAGCCCGGTCGGCGACAAGATCAACAAAGGCGCCCTCGCAAACGGTTATTACATCCCGGCGACAGGGGTTGCCGGCGGCTTCCGTAACATCACGAACAGCAAGAGGCCGATAACGACCCTTAAGAGCATCAAAGGACTTAAGATGAGGACTCCCCCGATCGACATGACAATCAAAACGTTTTCCGCCCTGGGCGCCAATCCCCAACAGATTCCTTATACCGAAACCTACATGGCACTGAAAACGGGGGTTGTGGATGGCCAGGAAAATCCTTTTTCCAACACTGTTGACATGAAATTCTACGAAGCTCAAAAGTACCTGTCCATTGTCAACTGGCAGGTCCATCCCGATCCTTTATATGTCAATCCGGCCTGGTACAATGCGCTGCCTGAAGATCTAAAGAAGGCTTTCAACAGTGTGGCCCAAGCAACGATTCAGGAGTCGAACAAAATCTGGCTGGGGTCCGAGGATGGCTATCTTAAGGTTCTCGAAAAAGAACTGAAGGTGAATTCTCTCAGCGATAAAGCGAGAGCCGAATTCCTTGAGGCTGTCAAGCCGGTGTGGCAGGGGTATGTTGACGATGAATTTTTTACCTGGGATGAAATTAAACAGGTTCAAAACGCGGCTGTTAAATGACCGACGGTGAATCGACGCTTCGCCGGGGAGACATTTGCTCCCCGGCGATTCTTTGAGGTTTCCATGTCAACTCGCAAATCGATTATAAACCAGGGAGAATCCTTCCTTGTCAAGTTTCTGGAAAGAGCCGTTACGTTCTTTTTCTCGGTGATTCTGCTGTTGACGATTCTACTAGTGACTCTCCGCTATCTGTTCAATTCCTCCATAATGGGAGGGAATGAAATGATGGACTATCTGTTTATCTATACGACATCTCTGGGAGCCGCTGTTTCTGTCTGTAAAAAAGAACATATCCGTATTGCCTTCTTTGTCGACAAGCTTCCTCAAGCATTAAGACAGTTCATCGATGTGGTCAATTACCTGCTGGTTGCCGGGATCAATCTGGTGATAGCCTACCTGAGCTTTTCATGGATACAGACGGTGGGCAACGCCGAATCACCGGTGATGCGCATTCCTATGTGGATGATCGAAGTTTCCGTTCCCCTGGGTTGCCTGTTTGTCGTTCTTTTCTGTTTGACAGGAATTCTGAATGTCTATTGGGACAGAACGGAGAGGCGGCAATGACACTGCTCCTGGTTTCATTAGTCATCCTGCTGCTTATCGGAGTTCCTATCGCCTACTCCCTGGGAATTTCCGGTTTCCTTTATTTTATTATTTACCAGCCGATGCTGATTTTGATTCTGCCTCAACGGCTGTATGCCGGCATGGAATCCTATGCCATGATCGCCCTGCCGCTGTTCTGCCTGATGGGATCCCTGATGAATGCAGGCGGGATTACGTCCCGGCTGCTCGATTTCTCTCTTCTCTTCGTCGGCAAACTTAGAGGTGGACTGGGCCTGGTAAACGTCCTGGCGAGCATGATTTTTGGCGGGATATCAGGATCTTCCGTATCAGATACAGCCTCCGTCGGAGCTGTTCTGATCCCCGAGATGCAAAAAAAGGGCTACACAGCGGAATATTCCAGCGGCATCACGGTTGCGTCATCTACCATGGGTATGATTATCCCTCCCAGCGTACCGATGATTATCTATGCTCTCGCAGCGGAACAATCGGTCGGTCGCCTCTTTTTGGCAAGCGCAATACCGGGGGTGATGATCGGAATCATCATGCTGGTCATTACGTTGATTATTTCTCACCGGAAGAACCTGCCTCGGGAAGAGAAAACATTCACGGTTTTTGAATGCCTGCAGTACCTTCAGCGCGCAGTGTTGGCTCTGATTATGCCGCTTTTCGTGATCGGTGCAGTTGTCATGGGCATTGCGACTGCGACCGAAGCGGCAGGTATCGGAGTACTCTACACCGTTATCGTCGGTTTTTTCATCTTCAAGACATTGAAAATCAAAGATGTCCCGGGGCTTGTAACCAAAGCGATTCTCACCAGTGCCAATGTGATGATCATCATCGCCCTGTCCAAACTCTATATCTGGATTTTGGCTTTGGAAAGAATTCCTCAGGCGATGGCTGCCAGCGTCGTAGAACTGGGGTTGCCCCCATATGCCGTTTTTCTGGCCGTGATTTTTATTATCCTGATCTGTGGTACATTTATCGACGTTTCCCCCGCGATTCTGCTTCTGACCCCGGTTTTTCTACCCATGGTTTGTGTCCTGGGAATGGACGCTATCCAATTCGGAGTCCTCCTGATTTCGGGATTGGCGGTGGGCCTGGTCACTCCCCCAGTGGGAATGTGCCTCAATGTCGCTTCAGCCATCTCCAAACTGGAAATCGGGACTATTTTTAAAGCGGCGCTGCCATTTCTGATGGCTAACCTGATCACCCTGGTGATAATCGCCTTTTTCCCGGCATTTACCCAGTGGCTACCGTCACTGCTCATGCCATAAACTGATCAACAAGGAGTTTTAATTATGGAAATCAGACATCCTTCACATCCGGAACATGTTAAACATATGGATACCCAAAGTTTGAGAGAGGAATTCCTTATCGAAGAACTTTTCCAAGCCGGCCAATTGAACCTGACCTACAGCTATTTTGACCGAATCATTGTCGGCGGTTCGGTCCCAACCGATAAAGCCCTGGCACTCGAAGGTGGGAAAACGCTGGGGGCAGCTTCGTTTTTCGAACGTCGTGAAGGAGGAGTAATCAATATCGGGTCACCCGGAACGGTGACGGTGGACGGCGAAGGATTTCACCTGGGAACTCGTGATGGCCTTTACATCGGCATGGGAGCCACCGATGTCTCTTTTGCAAGCGACCAGAAAACCGACCCTGCCAAATTTTATATGCTTTCCGGCCCCGCTCATAAGAGTTATCCCCACCAAAGAGTGACGCAGGCAAACGCCAAAAGGGTTCATCTGGGTAGCCTGGCTGAATCAAATGAGCGCACGATTTATCAATATCTCCACCCGGACGTTCTGGAAAGCTGTCAACTGTGCATGGGGATGACCTTGCTGGAACCAAACTGCGTCTGGAACACGATGCCGACACATACCCACGAAAGGCGGATGGAGGTTTATCTTTACTTCGACATGGATCCGGATACCGTGGTGATGCATCTTATGGGTCAGCCTGACGAGACGCGCCACCTTGTCGTTCGCAACGAGGAAGCCGTCATCTCGCCGAGCTGGTCGATCCACAGCGGGGTGGGGACCAAAAATTACACCTTCATCTGGGGAATGGTTGGTGAAAACCAGACATTCACCGACATGGATGGTGTTCCGATGCAGGCCTTAAAATAGTCCAAAGGAGAAAAACCATGACACCTGACCTGTTCAACCTCAAAGGGAAAACAGCCATCGTCACAGGTTGTTCCACCGGCCTGGGGCAAGGGATGTGCCTGGGACTGGCGGAAGCAGGGGCAAATGTAGTCGGAGTCGATTATGTTGATGCACCTGAAACTTCCGAAATGATTGCATCGATCAATGGTCGTTTTCACGGAATCAAGGCGGATCTTTCCAGTTGTGAGCCGATAGAAGCGATTCTGGATGAAGCGGTCAAAACTTTTGGCCGGGTCGATATCCTGGTCAACAATGCCGGGATCATTCGCCGGGAAGATTCCATCAATTTCAGCGAAAAGGATTGGGACGATGTGATGAACATCAACATAAAAACCGTTTTCTTTTTCTGCCAGGCGGCCGCCAGGCGTTTTCTCCAACAAGGGCAGGGAGGAAAGATCATCAATATCGCATCAATGTTGTCGTTTCAGGGCGGGATCAGGGTGCCTTCCTACACGGCCAGCAAAAGTGCCGTAATGGGAATAACCCGGTTGCTGGCCAATGAATGGGCAGCTCATAACATCAACGTGAACGCGATCGCTCCCGGTTACATGGCAACCAACAACACAGCCGCATTACGTGCTGACAAAGAACGTAGCGCCGAGATTCTCGGCCGCATTCCGGCGAAACGCTGGGGAAAACCGTCCGATCTTGCCGGACCGGTCATTTTTCTGGCATCCGATGCTTCCGCCTATGTTAACGGCTATACCCTGGCGGTCGACGGCGGTTGGCTTGCCCGCTAACGGTTCACAAAAAGGGTAAGTCAAGTTTGTTCAGACATCAATTTCACCCTTTCGGTGGAGACGTATTTTTGAGGGATGAAAAGGACCATTTTGATCACGCGATCAGAGGCCCTTTTCTTCAAGTGAGGGTTTGTTGGAACTGTCATCCTGCTCTAATTCAACCTGCCCAAATGATCCGACATAAGCTTTTGGACAAACAGTGCATGTCGCGTCTATACCCTGTAGAGGCCGGAATAGTATGAGAGATATGAAGCGAATACCCTTTGACGAGATCTGCCAGGAACTCACCCGAGTTTTGCTCACCGTGGGTTTTGAGGACTCCACAGCAAAAAGGTGTGCGAAAGTTTTTACCGAGAACACATGCGATGGTGTTGCCTCACACGGCCTGAACCGCTTCCCCGCCTTTGTTACAGATATTAGGACAGGCCTCGTCAGGACACGGGTCGAACCTGAACTTGTGAATTCTTTTGGCGCCCTCGAGCAGTGGGAAGGCAAGCGCGGGGTTGGCATCCTCAACGCCGAGAAAGCAATGAAGCGCGCCATTGAGCTGTCACGTGGGCATGGCATCGGTTGTGTTGGACTGCGCAACACAAACCACTGGATGCGAGCGGGAACCTACGGGTTACTGGCTGCGGAGGCTGGATGCATCGGGATTTGCTGGACCAATACCATCGCGCTCATGCCGCCATGGGGATCGGCAGAGAGGAAGATCGGGAATAACCCCATGGCTGTCTGTATCCCTCGTTCAGAAGGCCCTGTCCTCTTGGATATGGCCATGAGCCAATTCTCAATGGGCAAACTCGAAGTCCTTTCCCGGCGAGGCGAAGGCCTGCCCCTGGCAGGGGGTTATGACGAAAACGGTGAGCTTACTACCAACCCCAATGCCATCCTGAAATCAGGTCGTGCCCTCCCGATCGGTTACTGGAAAGGTTCTGGATTGGCCCTTGTTCTTGATCTGATTGCCACCTTCATTGCGGCCGGCGATTCAACCAGGGAGATCAGCCAGCGCGATAAGGAAACCGGCGTCTCACAGGTCTTCATGGCCATTGACATTGTATCGCAGATGGGTACCACCAATGTTGAAGAAAAGGTGAATGCTGTCATTCAAGATTTGCTTGACGCCCCTACGCTCAAAGGCTTCCCGAAGGTCCGTTATCCCGGGCAAGGCATGCTCACTTCACGGAGGGAGAATCTCGAAAAGGGCATTCCGGTCGATCTCCAGCTTTGGCGGATGATTCAACAGATGTAGGGAGGCGGCCAGATTTTGCAATAAACGAAGACTAACCATCCGGATGCACGTGACGGCTTGTGGCCGCGCGTGATCCGAGACGCTGATGCTGCAGGAAAACCTCGTCTTTAAATTCACCAAATAAAAGATATAAAAATGGCCCGTCCAAAAATGGGGGGGGGCCATTTGTCATTTTTGGAGTTTTGAACCGGACGGTCGTTGATCAAAATTCTTATAAGGCAGGGTTTTTAATAACTCAATCATCCCCCCTTATTGAACCACTAAAACAATCTGGCAAACTTTTTAAATAAGAGAAAATAAAACTTACGTAACCATTTTGGAAAATGATAGCCAAGACATGCGTAAAAATATTGATTTTAGTGATATGCCTCCCGAGATAGCTGAATTATTAAAAGAAAAAGCTGAATTTCGTTTTCCCCATAGGGAGTACAGGCGTGGTAGAGAAAGCGCTCAGGAGGCTTTAGAGAACAACAGGGTAACTGACAGGGAATCTATTGAGCGAGTCTTAAAAAAGTCTTTTGATTTTAGCGAATTCCAGCAATTAGGATTATTCCACAAAAATGGATATTTTGAGAACATGGGAGAGTATAAAGAGAGCATGCCTATGCTACCTCAAATGTTTTCTCCTTTGTTTGGCAAGATGATGGCCGAATACGCACTTGAGGGTTATGTCAATGCCACACTCCCTATCGCACCTGATGCGACATTTTTGAGCTTGGGAGCAGGTCAAGGTTTTCTGGATTATGATCTGATAAATCATATAGCAAGCGACCTGTTTACTTGTTCATCCCAAAAATTTTTTAGGCATGCAAAAGCAATTCAAGAAAATTCTAATTTTCTTGTAACAGATCATGGACAAAATTCTCTCATTTTACTTGAGAAACAACTGGCACCGCTTAAAGTGAGGCCTGATTTGTCTGACAGAATCCAAATAAAAGAACTTGATGCATTAAGTTTCAGATTGGACCAAAAGCCTTGCGGGATAGTTTATGCTAATGAGCTAACTGACTGCATCACGAATGAATTAGTAGCTCTTTATCATGGAAGATTGTATTCCTTGAAAATAATAGGCTTTAATACTGACAAAAGCCATGTAACCGGTTCTGAAAAGGAAGGCTGGACCGCAGACGTAAAAGAAGTTGAAAAATTCATTGAAAAGGAAGAAATAAACAGACTTGTTGAAAATGGAAAAACAGAAGATATTAGATTCATGCCGGTTTTTATTCCTGTTGAATATGATGAATTTGTGAATTCCGAAATAAATAAAATATTTTCAACAAGAAATATAACAAAAGATAATTTTGGAGGCATTTATCCTTTACACATCGGGCTTGATAAGATTTTTGAGAATGTAAAAAATTCCTTTGCACAAGGAGTCATGATTTTAGTTGATTATTTTTCTTCAAATCAAGGAGTCCAGAATTATAATGGGGGGATAAACCATTTTAAGCACTATAGATTTGGAGAGGAAGATATTACTGTTTACACTGATCCCCAGCAAGTAATCGAAAGAGCAGTACAAAAAGGTTTTAATCTTCATTATCATACAACATTAGATAATGCTTTATTAGATTTTTTGCCCTTGGTGGCGATGGATCCAAATTCATTAGCCAGATTCAATGAATCCGTGCCTGATAAAATGAAACTTTTTGGCAAAGATTTTGAGGCCATGGCAAAAACTTATGGCTTCTTAATGGGCATGGCTGAAAAATACACAATAAGCGTATTTCAAATGCGGCGACCTGCGCGAGGGTTTCGCCCGGATACGCTGCCCCGGCTGCCGCCATGAGGTTGCGGCGATATTGTCCTTCTGCAACTTTCCCCGCCCTTCGGCTAGGAGAATGCCGCAGGCGGTCATTCCGGTTTTTTTTCCGCTATCAGGTAAACGATATTCGGTACTGCCGGATGGTCTTCCGGAGCGATGCCCAGCGCTTTGAAGTTTTCGGCATAACGGGGATAACCCGCCGCTTTGCGGCCTGACTCGACGCTGACCAGAAGATGGCGGAAGACATAGCCGTTGGCCTTCAAGAAGGGATTGACGGTTGCTGCGAACCCCGATGCATGGGAAGGATCAAAGGTGTAAAACTGCAGTCGCGGTAGCTGTGGCCTCGGCGCCGGTGTTTTTCTGGCCAGTTCGGGTGAAAAGGTAAATTTTTTGACCACCTCTTCAAGTAATTTTGGATAGAGGCCCGTGGACAGGCGCAGGGCAAAAGATGTATTTTCATCCCCACCTGTTGCCCGCAGAACTGCTTTAAGAAGCTGAGTTCCAATGGGCTGGTACTCCTTTTGGCTCAGAGGGCGGTGGTAGACGAAAGTTCCGTCCGGATTCAAGCGGTCGCCGCTGATCTCATACTCGCCCAGTTCCCGCTTGAAGGTTGAGTAAATGTTTGTTGATGAGGATTGAACCGTAGCGAAAAGACTGTCCACTGTTACCGCATTGAAGTTCCCGGATAGCGGAACCGGTGTGTCATCGACTGCTCTCATCCGGACCGACAGGATCAGGGGCATGGGCAGTTTCAGATTGGCGGGAATCCCTGCTGGTTTCAGTATCTCTTGGAAATAGGAAAGCTTGCTGACTTCCTGGAAGGTCATTTTTTCCATAGAGGCACCGACAAGCTTGAAACCCAGGGCGCGGCCCAGGGGCTGCATGTCTTTTTTCAACTGCCGGGTGATCATGTCCACGAGCTGGGGATATCCTTTCTGACGCCCGATATCTTTCCATTTTTCCCGCAGTTTGGAATCTTTCCAGACGAGGGCCCAGCCCCGGATACTTTCGGGGTACAGTTCCCAATCCACATTCATGGAAAATTCGCCTTTTTTCTCTATCTCTCCAAACGTCAATGCGTAGTTCAAAAGCTCCACCAGGGTTGGTGAGCAGGTGGTAAGAAGTGGTCCGAAAAATTCGTTCTTTCCGCCGTTTTTTCGGTAGGCGCTGAAAGAGAGATACCTTGCCTCGTCAGCGCGCAGGGTGAAAATTTCCCCGTTTTTTTCCGTGCTGACGGTGAAATTCTTCAGGAACACCTGCCAGCCGGTCTCTCCCACCAGTTGATAAAAGGATGGCGGTGCTTGAGTTGGCCCGGTTTGGCAATAAGCCTGAGGGGAGGGGGGCAAAAAAGCGAAAAGAGCCAGTATAAGTGCGATTTTTGAAACCATGTCTATCCCTACGGGGTGAAATTACTCTGTCTGAAGGTTCCTTTGGGACCTTTGAGGAAGAGATGCTCCTTGCAGTTCGCGCTTGAGTAGGCATCGGCCCAGACCTCGATTCTCGAAGTGGCCACGGCACTTCCCCGGGTCGGCTCATGGAGGTAATAAGCGCCGGCGTTGATGCCGTCAGGATGGGTTTCGAGCCAGGAGTCTTCCACCACCCAGTCATTGCGCAGGGTACTCTCGTGGAGCGTATGGCGGTAGGTCTGGCCGGCCAGACAGAAGATCCACGGCCGGCGGGTAACGCAGGTGGCGCGCATCGTCTCCGAAACCATCTCGACAATCTCCTCGGCGGGCACGAAGGTGATATTCCGGGTCGCTTTTAAACTGGTGAGGTTGGTGACTTCCAGGCGGCCGGGGGTTTCGTACAGTCCCTCGATGTTGTCGGGCAGCCTGACCTCGATGTAGTTGTCGGCAAAGCGGTCCGCGTCGACATCGATGCGCTCGTGGCCGAACTCGAACCTGACTTGGGGCCTGGTGCCGGCGAGGTTGAAATTGCGTCCCTCGATGACCAGAAGCTGGCCTGGAGAGATGTTATAGCTGGACAGCGCATCAATCTCAGGGGCAAAGCGCTCCCGGTCGATGAAGACTTCCGTATTTTCAAACGCGCCCGGGTCATCGCCCGCCGGGTTGATGTAAATCCAGGCGAATTCGGAACCGATGCCGAACCGTTGTTCACGCAGCTCCACCATGGATTCGCAATCGAGGGGGATGGTGATGACAATCCGGCGATCGTTCCAGGATTGAATCGGGCAGGAAAAGGCCTGGCGGTTTGAACTTCCCCTTGGGCCTACAGTTACGCTCACCTCCCCACGGGTTGTGCCGAAACCGCTGCCGCTGATTGTCATGCGTTGGCCGATAATTCCCACCTCTGGATTCAGTTCGGTGATGTGAACCGATGATGTGGGCACGGGAATGCCGCTGGCTATCACGGTTGGAACAGGAACCCTGGCTGCGGAAGCGGAGTGTAAGGAGGCAGCGCGGCTCGATGTTGCAACTCGAGTGGTTCGCGACAGGCGGGCAGTCATGCTTTTAGCACTCTTGTTGAGACGGGTAATTTTCATATCCTGATTCTTTTTCAGGTCGCCCTTCAGCTTTCTTACATCAATTTTTTTAGGTTTTGCTTTGAGGCGGGGGTCCGTTTTCGACTGTCGGTTGGCTTTTTGTTTCAGGCTGTTCATTTTGGATTTGTAGTGCCCTTTGTTAAACTCCTTTTCCATCTGTCTCAACTCGGAATCGGTGAAGCGTGCATTTTTAAAAGCATTCTCGAGATCCTTAAGGGACTTGGCGTTGTTGATCTTGGCGAGAAAAGCGTTGATTTTGGCTGAGTTGGCAGGATGCGAGAAGGTCGGCTTGCTGGTGTTGTTTTTTACTGTAGCAGGTTTCTGGGGTGATAGAATTATCGGTTTCATCACTGGGGAAGTTTCTTTTGCCCCCTGCGCCGGCGGTGAAACGAACATCAAGCAGAGAAAAACAGCAATCCATGTACAATATTTCACGTCTCCCTCCTTTTCAGGTCCTCCATGAACGGGTTCATGAGGCATTTGACATGGGTGCAGGGCACCCATCATCCAAAAGGCCTTTTTTTAATAATCAATTGGGAAAATCGACTTTTTTTAAATAGGCGCCTAAGTTTGTAATGTCTTTTTTTGCCATAAAAGTTGGCTTTGTTCAACAAATGTTAATTCTCTCACATAATAAGATCGGGTTGACAGGTTATTTGTTGAAAAATGGACACTATTCAGCACAAGGACTCGTGTCGCCTATGGAAAGGGCATCTGCCGCCCGGATGGCGGCCGCTAAGCCCCATGGATGGGTTTACGCGGTCCTTGGAATGGGCGATGCGAGGCATTGCCCCGATAAGCTGAATAATTACGAAAAAGGTTGCCTTTTAAAAACAGGTAGATGACTGAAGAAGTTCGCGAGATCGGCCTGATTTTCTCTCATCTCGCAGGGCTGATCCCTCGAATAACATCCTTTTGCCTTTGGGCAGACGGATCAACTTTTTATAGGTGCAGGTTGACTTTTTCCGGTGACAGTCGAGCTTCGAGTCTCCCTGCGTAGATGCTCATGGAATAGCAGCAGACAAAATAGAGGAGAGCGACAGTCGTGTAAATCTCAAAAGGATGGACCATGAGCCTGTTATTGAGACCTTGGGCGACGAAGGTCAGTTCAAGAACGCCGATGACAAAAGCCAGGGAGGTGTCCTTGAAAATGGCAATGAACTGGCCGACGATGGCAGGAATCATCTGCTTCAAAGCCTGGGGCAGGATGATGCGCCGCATGGTCTGGACATAGCTCAGCCCCGTGCTCACTGCCGCCTCGACCTGGCCGGGCGGGATGTTCTGAATGCCGCCGCGGACGATTTCGGCGAGGTAGGCCCCGGTAAACAGGGTCAGGGCGATGGTGGCGCTCCAGAAGACGTTGAGATAGGTCTTGATGAAGATGGGGAGGAAGAAGTAAACCCAGAAGATGACCATGATCAACGGGGTGCCGCGGATTATCTCAATATAAAGCGTGCAGGGAATGCGGAAAATTTTGTTTTTGGCCATGCGCCCCAGCCCTACCACCAGGCCGATGCCGAAGCTGACGCTGATGGCAATCAGGGACATGAGAATGGAGAAACTCAGGCCGCCCAGACCCCAGAGGATTTCGTTGGGGTTGTCGCTGCTGGGAAAACGCCAGATGAGAAGGGTCGGCAGATTTTCCCAGGCCACAGACCATTTCAGGTTTACCAGCCCCAGGCCGATCTCATAGAGGATGTACAACAGCAGGCCGACGAAAGAGACGCGGATCAAAAGGCCCATGATCTTACGCAGGGCATGCAGGAAGTGGTGCAGAGCGGCCTGCAAGGGGGTGTATTGCAAAGATCCCGTCCGGCCGGAAAGAGCCCAGTGAACCGGATAGGCCAGGCCTTTCCAGAACATTTCGAAGGGATAGAAGAAAACGTCGCTGATGCGGTAGCCCAGAGTGCGGTGGCGCGGTGGAATGATCTGCAGGCGCAGGTTGACCATGTTAAGGATGGCCGAGATGCCGAGGGACAGAAACAGGTAGATTATAGTGGCGGCCGTGGTGGCTTCAAAGCCTTTAAAGGTCAGGGACTCGATCTGTTGAGACTGCCAGCAGAGTTCCGCCACCCCCACGACCATGGCCAGAGTCGAGTTTTTCATGTTGTTGAGAAACTCGCTTCCCAGCGGCGGGATAATAGCTCGGAAGGCCAGGGGCAGGATAATGGTGCGAAGGGCCTGAAAATAGTTCAGCCCTGCGGAGTATGCGGCTTCCAGAAGTCCTTTGGGGATGGACTGGAGGCCGGCACGGATGACCTCGGCCATGAACGAGCTGGTATAGATGGAGAGGCCGATGGTGGCGCTCCAGAATTCGAAGTTGTGTTCGAAGAGGATCTGCCGGATTTCCATGGGCAGGCCCATGGGCAGAGCAAAGTACCAGAAAAAAAGCTGGACCAGCAGGGGCGTGTTGCGGAAAAATTCGACGTAGGCTGTTGAAAGCCAGTAGAAAGGTTTGAAATGGGACAGACGGCCAAGACCGAAAATAGTGCCCAAAAAAAGGGCTATGCCGGAACTGATGAGGGAGATTTCAACGGTGACTTTGAGCCCCTTAAGGAGGTTGTGGCCGAGGTTGACACCGTAGGTTTCATTGACTTGGTAGAGGACCGACCAGTCGAATTTATAACCGAACTTGAAGACCCAGCCCCAGTAGTAGACCGCCAGGGCAGCGATTATTATGAGAGTGGCATATTGAACTCTCGTATTTTCAAACCATCTGCGCAGCATTTTTCATTAATCACTTAACCAAAAAATTCAATAACAGATAAATTATTATGGCATTTTACAAAACAAAGCGAGCCTCGCAGAGGCTCGCTTTGTTGGTTCTAATCCCTATACATCAGGGCCACATCTCGATTTTTTCGGTCAGGGGGAAGTAGTAGGGAGTGTCTGGACCGTACCATTTGTCGTAGATTTTTTTGTAGGTGCCGTCTTTCCAAATGTCCTGAAGGGTGAAGTTGACCAGATCGCGCCAGGCGGAATCGTTTTCAGGGAGACCGATGCCGTAAGGCTCGTCGCTGAAGAAATCACCCACCAGTTCAAACTCTCCGGGCGTCTGGGCTGCATAGCCGAGAAGGATCGTGCTGTCCGTCGACCAGCCGGCGACCCGCCCCATGCGCAGGGCTGAGAAACATTCCGATTCCTTCTGATAGGAGATAACGTTCTTCTCATAGTTGGGATCGCCCAACTCCTTCAGCAGGTTTTTGACGTTGATCTCACTGGTGGTTCCCTGCATGGTGGCGATTCTCTTGCCGACGAAGTCCTTCAGTTCCTTATATTTTCCTTTGGGGGCCAGGATTTTCTGCCCGTCGAAGAAATAGGTGATGGAGAAGTCGATGGACTTGTCCCGCTCGCGCTTGTGAGTCATGTTAGCGATGGACATGTCGATGCGGCCCTGCTGAACAAAGGCGATACGGGTCTTGTTGGTGACCGGGACACGCTCAAGCTTGGCGCCGATCCTTTTGGCGATTTCTTCAGCGATATCGACATCCATACCGACCCATTCCTTTTTATCATTGTAAAAAGCTCCGGGGATGGAGTCGGTCATAATACCCGCGCGAACGACTTTCTCCTGCATGACCTTGTCGTAGGTTGGTCCGGCCATGGCCGCCTGCAGCCAGACGAGAACGAGCACCGCCGCAATTGCCTGTACTTTCCAGATACGCATATTCCTACCTCCTGTGTTAGAAAAATTTTAAAATTCGGAAATGAATTTTCCGAAAAACAGTCAAGCGGCACTATACCACTAGTGTGAAAGAATTTTACTAAGAAAAGCTTGGGTTCTTTCATTTTTTGGGTTGGTAAAAAATGCGTTGGGTTCATTTTCCTCGATGAGGCAGCCTTCGTCCATAAAAATAACGCGGTCGGCGACTTCCCGGGCGAATCCCATCTCGTGGGTGACGCAGACCATGGTCATGCCTTCCCGGGCCAGGCCTTTCATGACATCCAGGACTTCGTTTATCATTTCCGGGTCAAGGGCCGAGGTCGGTTCGTCGAAGAGCATGATCTTCGGCCGCATGGCGAGGCCACGGGCAATGGCAACCCGCTGCTGCTGGCCTCCGGAAAGCTGAGCCGGGTAGGAGTCGGCCTTGTCCGGAATATTGACCTTGACGAGCAGATCACGGGCCAGGTCCTCAGCGTCGCCGGCTTTCATCTTGCGCACCAGGCAGGGTGCCAGGGTGATATTTTCCAGTACCGTCATGTGGGGATAGAGGTTGAACTGCTGGAACACGAAGCCGATCTCGGCGCGCAGTTGGGTCAGGTTGATCTTCGGATCGTCGAGGTCGATGCTATCGACCACCAGACGTCCTTTCTGGATCGGTTCGAGGCGGTTGATAACCCTGATCAGAGTGCTTTTGCCCGAGCCGCTCGGGCCGCAAACAACGACCACTTCCCCGGATTTGATGTGCAGGTTGATGTCATTCAGGACATGGAGGTGGGAGAACCATTTATGTACGTTTTCAAAGTGGATCATGATTGTTTCCTAGCTCTCAGGATTTACTGATTTCAATTTTGAGGTTTTGGATTTTCTTGCGCAGGGTGTTGCGGTTGATGCCGAGAACTTCTGCTGCGCGCACCTGGTTGTAGCGGGTTTTTTCAAGAACGATGCGGATCAGGGGGCGTTCCAATTGCACCAGCACCATGTCGTACAGGTTGTCGATCTCGCCGATGTCCATGGTGCCCAGGGAATTTTCCAGTTTTCTCGCAATCAACCCTTCCAGGGAGTCCTGCTGAGGGCCGGAGTTGCCTTCCGGTTGCAGGGAGGGGAAGTCAGAGGGGGTCAGGAGTGGTCCGGAAGAAAGTAACGATGCCCTCTGGATGGCGTTTTCCAGCTCACGGACATTGCCGGGCCAGTTGTAATTGAGGAGCAGGCGCATGGCTTCGGGGATGCAACCCTGGGTGTTGGTGCCGAGGTTTTCCCTCGCCTTTTCGAGGAAAAAATCGACCAGCAGGGGAATATCCTTGGGGCGTTTGCGTAGCGGTGGCAAGGAAATAGGGACAACGTTGAGGCGGTAGTAGAGGTCCTCCCGGAAGGTTCTCTCCCTGACCTTTTCCTGCAGGTTCTGGTTGGTGGCTGCGACGATACGGACATCCACCGGAATGGGGTTGTTGCCTCCCATGCGGGTGATCTCTTTTTCCTGCAGGACCCTCAGCAGTTTGACCTGGAGGTCGAGGGGCATATCGCCGATTTCATCGAGGAACAGGGTTCCGCCGCTGGCCGCCTCGAACTTTCCGATCTTGCGCTCGACGGCGCCGGTGAAAGCACCTTTTTCGAAGCCGAACAGCTCGCTTTCCAGCAGTTCCCTGGGAATGGCGGCGCAGTTCAAGGCGATAAACGGTTTCCCGAGGCGCAGGCTGTTGTAATGGATGGCCCGTGCTACCAGCTCCTTGCCGGTGCCGCTTTCGCCGGTCAGCAGGATGGTCACCTCCGACGGGGCTACCTTACCAAGGGTTTTGTAGACCTCCTGCATGGGTTGACTCTGGCCGATGAGGGTGCGTTCGAGCTGATAATGTTCCTTCAGTTCTTCTTTGAGGCGGTGGACTTCGCCAGTGACCTCGCCGGCCTTTTGGGCCTTGAGAATGGTGGCATCGAGGACGTCGAGATCGAAAGGCTTGGTAATGTAGTCAAAGGCCCCCCTTTTCATGGCCTCGACGGCGTTTTTCATGGTCGTTTCCGCCGTAATGATGATGACCAGGGTTTCGGGACACTCCTTGTGGATATGACTGAGGAGATCGAGGCCGGAAATGTCGGGCATCTTGATATCGAGAACCGCCAGTCCGTAGGAGTGTTTTCCGAGCAGGTCGAGGGCCTCCCCCCCTGAAGCCGCGAGGTCGATGGCAAACCCTTTTTTTGTCAGAGCCTTGGACAGAACCCAGCGAATGCTGTCTTCATCATCGGCGACAAGAATGCGGTTGGATTTCATACTGAAAGCCTTTCATGAGACTGATTTTTTGTGTTGCTCAACTCGCTGGCGGATAGTTTTACTTCAGCTCTTTTGTCAACCATGTGAAAAGCCTCCTAGGTTTTTCCTTTCGGTCCTTTTTTTACGTCTTTTTTAGCAAAGGGATGGAACGGGATGGACACGGAGAAGACCGTTCCGTTTCCAGGCTCACTGTTAAATTTGAGCAGGGCGCCGTGTTCATCGGCAATTTTCTGACAGGTTGGGAGTCCCAACCCGCTGCCCTTTGATTTGGTCGTGTAAAAGGGGGTGAAAATGCGGTCGATTTCCTCGCCGGGGATCCCCGGACCATTGTCCTTTACCTCGACAACGATAACCGGCGCCGGCGCATCCCCGGGCTTGCGGTAATTGTAATCATGGGAGACCTTGGTGGTGATTTCCACGCGGCCTGCGGCGTCAACGGCCTCTGCCGCGTTCTTGACCAGATTGACAAAAAGCTGGGTGAGATGGCTGAGGTCGCCCTGGATCGGGGGGATGCTCGGGTCGAGGTGAAGGGCAAATTTCACCTCTTTTTTGCGATGAGCCTCTTTCTGAAGGAGAACCACATCGTTGAGAATCCTGGACAGGTCGACCTCCTCCCACTGGGCCGAACGGGGCCGGGTCAGGTCCATGAGCTCTTCGATAATGCCGTTGACCCTCTCCACCTCACGGATCATGACTTGGGTAAATTCTTTAAGATTTTCAGAACCTTCCAGCTCCATGGCAAGAAGCTGTGCCGCCCCCTTGATTCCCCCCAGGGGGTTTTTGATTTCATGGGCCAGTCCTGCGGCCAGGGAGCCCAGGACCGAAAGGCGATCGGCCTGGCGCATGGCTTTTTCCAGTTCCTTGACCCGCGATAAATTATGAATGATGAGAACCAGGCCGTCCTGCTGGCCGTTCTCCTGGTAAATTGGAGAAACGGAGATGCTGACCGGCAGGGGGGGCGCATGGGCGCGCTGCAGGTGAATGTCTTCGTGGTCCGAAATGGGGCGGCCGCTGCGCAGTCCGGCGTGGATGAGATAGAGAATGGTGTCCTGCCCCTTGAACACGTCCTCGATAGGGTTGCCGAAGGCCTGACGTTCGGAGAGACCGGTAAAAAGCTGGGCTGCCGGGTTGAAAAGGTTGATACGGCCGTCCTGGTTGACGGCAATAATTCCCTCTTCGATGTTTTCGAGCACCCGGGTGTAAAGTCTTTCCTGTTCAAGACCGTTTTCCGGCTTCATTCTGGTAGTCCCTTTTGTCCGGCTGTGCCGAAAAAATCGTCAATGGCGTCCGACACGCCTTCCGGAGTCAGAACCCGGTTGATTTTGTGGCGGAACTCGGCGGCCCCGTTCATGCCCCGGGCATACCAGGCGAGATGCTTGCGCATGTGGCCGACGGCCCGGCGCGGGCCATAGCAATCGATGAACATCTGGTAATGTTCCCGCAGGGTGCAATAGCGCTCGAGTTGCGAAGGTTTCTTGACGGGAAGTTGCATCTGAAGCTGGTGGATATTCTTCAGCAGCCAGGGGTTGCCGAAACTTCCCCGGCCGACCATGATGGCATCACAGCCGGTCGTTTTCATCATTTCCAGCCCGTCTTCAGGAGTAAAGATATCACCGCTGCCGATGACCGGGATGTCTATGGCTTCTTTCAAGCCCCGGATCAGGGTCCAGTCGGCTTTCCCTCCGAACCCCTGGCTGCGGGTGCGGGGATGAAGGGTGACGGCATCCGCCCCTTCGTTTTCGGCCAGCCGGGCGATTTCCAGATAGTTGATGGAGGTGCTGTCCCAACCGGCCCGGATTTTGACTGTCAGGGGCAGAGGTGTGGCTTTACGGACGGCGGCAACGATTTGACCGATTCTTTCCGGCTCACGCATCAGGGCGCTGCCGGCGCCGGTGCGGATGACCTTCTTTGCCGGACAGCCGAAGTTGAGGTCGATAAGCTGGGCATGGGGGGTGGCTTCTCTCGTCGCTTCGGCCATTGTATCCGGATCGTTGCCGAAAAGCTGGATGCCCAGGGGTTGCTCCTCGGTTGACGACAACATTAGCTGGCGGGTTTTGTGCCCCGCCCGGATCAGGCCGTTGGCACTGATCATTTCCGAATAGACCAGGGCGGCGCCGTAGCGCTTCATGATGCGCCGGTAGGGGATATCGGTTATGCCCGCCATAGGGGCCAGAAATATATTGCCGTCGAGGTTCAGATTACCGAGATTCATAGAATGATTGCATAAATTTTAGGCATATTAGCACAGCACAGAAAAAATAACAGGGAAATATCAGCCTTGCAGATTTTTTCTTGTTATTTGAAATGATTTGAAGTTTCCAAATACGGCAAGTTTCAAAACATCCCCTCTTATTTTGTTATCCTTTTAATTAAGGCTCTTCAATGCCGAAGCTCGGGTCTCTGGTTTTTGGTGAGTTGTTTTCTGAGGAGGGTTTTATCCGTTAGCGGGAAGGCATTATCATAAATGGTGATTTTAGTTGTGAAATTGGAAAGAGTTGTTAAAAATCTTTGAGTGAAGCTATATGGTTGAAAATTCCTTAAAAAATCTTTGTCATTAATGATGAAATTATTCGGGTGTCCAGTGTAAGATGGGCCATTATGATCAAATTTTTCAATTCGTTTGGCGGTTTTGAATTGTGAGGTTTTCCATGAACGAAAAGCCGACCTATGAAGAACTGGAGCGAAAGCTCAATGATTTGGAGAGGGCGCTTGACGGGTGCCGTAGCGAAAGGATGGCCCTGAGGGAGACCAAAGCCTACTATCAGGCATTTTTCGAGCAGGGAGCTGTTGGTATCGTAATTCTCGATCCGGAAACCGCTCGGCCCATCGAATTCAACACGCAGGTTTGCCGCCAGCTGGGTTATACAGCGGATGAATTTTCCCGCTTGAGTATTAAAGACATTGATGTCCTCGAAACCGAAGAGGATACCAGGAAGACTATTCAGGGGGTGATGGAAAGAGGGTATGGCGAATTCGAAACCCTTCAGCGCACCAAACAGGGCGAAATCAGGTATGTCCACGTTTTTGCCCAGTTAGTGAATGTCGAGGGACAGAAGTTTTATCATTGCATCTGGAACGATATCACCGAGCGTAAGCTGGCCGAACAGGCCTTACGGGAGAGCCGCGAGGAGATGGCGGAAATATTTTCCATGTCTCCGGATATGATTTGTGTCGCCGACATCAACACGGCGACTTTCCTGAAGGTAAACCCCGCCTTCACAAAAACCCTCGGTTTCCCCGAAGAGGAACTTCTTGGCCGCCCTTTTCTCGACTTTATCCATCCCGATGATGTCGAGTCCACTATTGCCGTGGTTAGCGAGAAACTGAAGGCCGGGGAAGAGGTTGTTGAATTTCTGAATCGTTATCGTTGTGCCGATGGGAGCTATCGCTGGCTGGAATGGGTGTCGCGGCCCCTGCCTGAACGCGGCGTTACCTTTGCCGTGGCCCATGACATTACCCGCCGCAAACGCACGGAAGAGGCTTTGCAGGAGAGTGAAGCGTTCAACAAGCTGGTCATGGATAATCTCCCCATCGGACTGGCCGTGAACTCGAAGGATACATTCGTTTATATGAATGACAATTTCCCCAGATTTTATCGGACCACCCGGGAGATGCTTGAAAATCCGGATTTCTTCTGGGAGGCTGTTTACGAGGACCCGGAATTCCGGCGGGAAATGAAGAAAAGGGTCTGGAATGATTGTGCAAGTGGCGATTCTGAGAAGATGCAATGGGAGAATGTGCCGATTGCCCGCAAAGGGCAAGAGACCACTTTTGTTTCTGCCAGGAATATTCTTTTGCCGGGAAAGGACCTGATGGTCTCCCTGGTCTGGGATGTTACCAGGCAGAAACGGATGGAAGAAGAGAAAGAGAAGCTTCAGGTTCAATTTCAGCAGGTTCAGAAACTCGAGTCCGTTGGTCGTCTGGCCGGGGGCGTGGCCCACGATCTCAATAACCTGCTCTCTCCTATAATCGGTTTCAGCGAGATTCTTCTCGACGATTTCGCCCATGAGGACCCCCGCCGGGAATCCGTTCAGGAAATCGTCCAGGCTGGAAATCGGGCACGTGACATTGTGCGCCAGCTTCTGGCTTTCAGTCGCAAGCAGGCGATGGAGTTCAAATCTCTCAACCTGGCAGAGGTCGTCGGCCGCTTCCGGACTCTGCTGCGAAAAACCATCCGGGAGGATATCGAGATCCAGGTCGCAAGCGAACCCGCCTTACCATTGGTCAGGGGGGATGTCGGCCAACTGGAGCAGGTTTTGATGAATCTGGCCATCAATGCCCAGGACGCCATGCCCGACGGGGGCGAATTGACTATAGAAATTGCCACCACTGAGTTGGACGAGGATTATGCTTCTGTCCACCAGGGGGCGAAGCCGGGCGCTTATGTATGTTTGAGCATCAGTGATACCGGCCAGGGGATCGACCCTGAAATATGCAAACATATTTTCGAGCCGTTTTTCACCACCAAGGGGCGGGATGAGGGGACCGGCCTTGGACTGGCCATGGTTTACGGTATTGTCAAGCAGCACGAAGGTTATATCTGGCTTTACAGTGAACTCGCTAAGGGTACGACTTTTAAAATTTACCTGCCGGTTTCCAAGGAATCAGTCAGTCAGCACAAGGAAACTGTTATTGCCAGCCGGAATCTCCAGGGCGACGAGACGGTTCTGCTGGTTGAAGACAGCGAACCGGTGAGATATCTCGCCGGCAATATTCTCAAACGCAAAGGGTATGCAGTAATTGTTGCTGAAAATGGGGAGGCGGCGCTTGCCAAGCTGGAAAACTACCATGGCCCCGTTCATCTGCTTTTGACGGATGTTGTCATGCCCGGCATGAGCGGCAAGGACCTGTTTGAGAGGTTGTCTCGACGTTTCCCGGATATGAAGGTTCTTTATATGTCCGGTTACACGGAAGACGTGATCGTTCACCGCGGTGTTGTGGATGAAGGGGTGAATTTTATCCAGAAACCTTTTTCAGTGAATACCCTGGCTACGAAAATCAGAGAAGTACTGGAAAACTAGGATTCTGTCGGCTTTGGGGGCTCGCAACGAGAGAAAGGGAAAACGGGGTCGATAATCCTTTGCAGTAAATTTTTACCTGAGTTCGACAGGCTCCTAGCGCACGGGTTTGGCGGGGTGGGTGGCAAAAATCAGGATGGCCGGCTCCACGAAGCCTTCAACCTCACCGGCAAAAACCTCCACCTGGAAAAAATCCTTGATGCGTGTATCGGCGTCAAGAAAGACCTTCTCGATTTTTCTGCAAATGGCCGGACTTAGATCGGCAGCCCGGCACCATTTTTTAAAATCCCGCTGCTTTCCAAAAATCTGAACTGAGTTAACGATGAAGTCCGTTTCTGCTGCTGCGGCCAGCCATTCCTCCCGGCTGTAAGCCCGGGTATGGGCAGGATCCCGGAGCTGGTGCAGATGTTCGGCAAAAGCTGCGGCCTCGGGATCTTCGGGCATGAGGGAGTCGATAACGCATAAGCGTCCCTGCCAGCGTAGAACTCGAAAGAATTCTTCGAATGCGCGGGACAGATCGGTGAAGTGATGAAAATCCCCCCGGCGGCACAGGAGGGAAAAAGCCCCAGCCGGAAACGGCAGGTCCTCTACGTCGGCTTCGCGGTAGGCGACATTGGCAAGTTCCTTCTGTTCTGAAATCACGGCCTGGGCTTTTTTCAGGGTTTCCATGCTCATGTCCGCAGCAATTACACTTTTTACATGCGGAGCGAAAAAGACGGTGGTCTCCCCGATTCCGCAGGCCAGATCGAGCATCAGATCGGACTCATCGGGTTGGAGCAGGCGCTTGGCTTCCTCCAGATCCTCCAGGTTGTTCAAGATTCTTTCATAGTTCATTTTTCAGCCAAAAGCCTCTAAAAGCGTCGAAGTGTTGTTTTTAACAAGGAAACTTTCAAGGTTTTCTTATTTCCCCAGCCATTTGTCAACGGAAAGATGGCCGGCCCCGGAAAAGAGAAGGGTTATTGCCATAGCCAGCAGGGCGACGTTGAACTCAACTCCGTGCCCCAGGTCAGGTGAGCAGCTCCAATTAAGGAAAAAGCCGTGAATGTAATGAACCTTGTAGATGGCAACTCCCATAACGGCCGCAAGACCAAGAGCCGCCAGACGGGTCAGGCAGCCAAGGAGTACGGCCAGACCGCCAAAAAACTCCGTCACCATGGCTAGAATGGTCAAAGGCATGGGAATACCCCAGGTGGTTTCAAAGAACTGAATGGTCCCTTCGAATCCGGCGCCGCCTGCCCAGCCGAAAAGTTTTTGCCCGCCGTGAGCCATGAAAATAGCCCCGAGAGCAAGCCGGATGAAAATCAACCCCCAGCAATCAATGGTACTGAAAAGGTTGTTTTTTTTCATGGCAACCTCCTTGTTGGCTGTCCGTTTTCTATCCATGGTCGATTTGAAGAAGAAATTCTAACCTTTAAGGGCAAAAATGAACAGGAGAAATTTTGTTTTTTGTCTTTGTGGGGGGGCTTCCGAAAAAGGCTTTCGTGGATTTTTGTGACCAAGCGGTGAGGGCAATTAATGGTCTCGTTCCAACCCCTCCTCTGGGTCCCGCTTGCGATTCTACAATTTATGGTTTTGAGGATGGCAGCGTATTTTTTCGGCATCAAAATGGCGAGAGGATATGCTGGCAGGCAGGTTACGAGATGGAAGGTATGGTTTCCCTTGCCTGAAAGGTAATATGATTTTTGGTTTGTTGCTTTTTGGGAAAAGGCTCAGTGAGGTATTCTGTTTTCACTGTGTTCTTCAAACATTTTGGGGTCCGTGACCCAAAAGGGGCCTTCGACACAGGGGGTAAACATTTTTTGCCTTAAAGCCTCTTCCTCGCAACTGTACCAGACAAAATTATTGCCTGGGAAAATCAGGTACCATCCGGGATATAGTGGCTTTTTCATTTCCACCCTCCGGTTTTTTGTTGGCCTTTCTTAATCAGAAGTTTCTATCGTTTATTTTTGCCTTTATGATTAACATTTATCAGAAGAAAACAGATTGTCAAAAGGTAGCCATTCTGAATTTTTGCAAAACTTCAAACAGAAAACTTTGAATTTTTAAGCAGTTAAGACTTTCGTTTTATCCCTTTACGTCCTTTCGGGTCTTTCCCCAACACTACTTCGGTGTCCGATTCCCGCCCGCAAAGTTTAAGGGCTTTTCGTATATCCGCGCGGTTTTCGGGAACATGCCAAAGAAGCAAGGATTTTTGCAGACGCTTTTCGAGATCGGAAGTTGGAACATGGACCTTTTCACCGCTGAATGGGTCTTTGCCGGTGTAGTAAATACAGGTGGCAAGGGTGCCGGGTGTCGGGGTGAACTCCTGCACCTGTTCTACTCGCAGGTTATTGCGTTTGAGGAAGATGGCGGTGTCGACCATGTGAGAGAGGGTGCAGCCGGGGTGGCCCGAGATCAGGTAGGGAACCACGGCCTGGCGGAGGTTCAGTTTGCGGCTCTTCTCACGAAAAAGTTTGAGAAAGCGGTCAAAGCAATCCGGGCCCGGTTTGCGCATGACGCGGGCGACTTCGGCCGAGAGTGTTTCGGGGGCGACCTTGAGCAGGCCCCCGACGTGGTGGGAAAGCAGTTCATTAAGGTATTCGGGCTGCTTTTCCAGCAGGTCATAGCGCACCCCGGAAGCGACAAAAACATGTTTGACGCCTGCAATACGGCGGATCTTTTTTAGCAGAGCCGCCCCTTTGCCCCCCGAGGCTTTCAGGTTGGAGCAAGGCGTGGGGAAAAGGCAGCTGCTCTTGTCACATCCTTTCGAAAACTTGTTTCCGGTGCAGGAGAGACCGTACATGTTGGCCGTCGGGCCGCCCACGTCGGTTACCGTACCTCGGAATTCAGGATGGCGGGTCAGTTTTGCTATTTCACGGACAATCGACCCCTCGGAACGGGACTGGATGGTTTTACCCTGGTGGCTCGCAATGGCGCAGAAGGCGCAGCCGCCGAAACAACCGCGATGGGAGGTAATGGAAAAGCGGATCTGCTCGTAAGCGGGGATAGGTTCTTTGTATGAAGGATGGGGCAGTTTTTGGAAAGGGAGGTCGTAGAGGGCGTCCATCTCCTTCTCGGAAAGAGGTGTTGCCTGGGGATTGACCATAACTCGGCGCGATCCATGCTCCTGGACCAGGGATAAGCCCCTGGCTGTTCCTTCAACGGTTAACCGGAAGGCGCGGTTGTAGGCGTCTTTGTCATTTTCCACTTCCTCAAAGGAAGGGAGCAGCACGCTTTCTTTTGGAGGCTTTTTCGTGATTATGGCAGTTCCCCGGATATCGTTGATTGCGGGCAGGGGTTCCCCCGACCGGGCGCGGCCGGCGAATTCCAGAAGAGGGTGTTCACCCATGCCGTAAACGAGGAGGTCAGCCTTGCTGTCGACAAGGATGGAGCGCCGCACGCGCTTGTCCCAGTAGTCGTAATGGGCCAGGCTTCTGAGGCTGGCCTCGATGCCGCCGATGACCACGAAAATGCCCGGGAAAGCATTTTTGAGGGCAGCCGTATAAGCGATGAGGCCGCGATTAGGGCGGGCGCCGGCCCTGCCGCCCGGCGTGTAGGCGTCGTTGTTGCGAACCTTTTTGGCCGCCGTATAATGGTTGACCATGGAATCCATTGCACCGGTGGAGACCGCTGCAAAGAGGCGGGGACGGCCCATGACCTTGAATGCATCCGGATCCTTCCAGTCGGGTTGGGGGATGATGCCGACCCGGAATCCCTCCTGTTCCAGCATGCGGGCCAGGAGGGGGATGCCGAAAGCGGGGTGGTCGACGTAGGCGTCGCCGGAGATAAAAAGAATATCGAGTTCCTCCCAGCCCCGGCTTTTCATTTCAGTGGCTGTGATGGGGAGGAAATTTGGGTTTGTTTTCATAAGTTGGATTTTTTGAACATTATTTTTGCCCCATAAGCCAATAGGATGGGTAACTGGTAAACTCATCCAAGTGAGTGAACCCTACGGGGTCTTACTCTTTTTGCGTGCCCAAAAAGAGTTAGCAGAAAAAGGGCGCCCCAGCGCTTTGCCCTTCGGGTTCCCGCTACTCCAAGGCCATTTTGAGGACGGTCAGAATTCGCAAAAACCGCTCAACTGCCCGTCTAATCTCAAAATGACCTCTCCGTTCCGGCTGCATCGCAAGGGGAAAAGAATCCTTTCTCATATGGCGACCATCATGGTTCGCCAAATAATAGCATTTTCGAGGGGTTTAAAGAGAAAATTATCTTGTACCTGGATCCGTGGGTTGGGAGCGGGAAAAGAGTGTAAGTGCTTGGCCTGAATAAGCCTTTCAAAAATCTGAGGTGCACCCATAGCTTCATCGGTGATTTTTGGAATGCTTAGGCAGGTCAATGACTTGCGCTATTGCCCGGTCATAACTCACAGATCCAGGTTGCATGGTGTGAAAATGAAGAGGGAAAGAAAGAAATTTACATTTTAAAAGTTCGAGTGCTACCATTTTTACTAAGGGAAAAAATCGAGTTATTGTTGGGCACAAGGAAAAGAGCCACCCATGGAAAAGGTGTCTGCCGTTAAATAAGATTCGGAGCACCGGGGTTGCGTCCCCGGACGACGCCTTACTTTTTTTACTTGTCTAAAAAGAGTAAGCAGAAAAAGGACACCCCGCACCTTGCTCTTCGGGTTCCCTGCGCTCCAGAGACCTTTTGAGGACGGTCAGAATTCGCACAAACCGCTCAACTGCCCGTCTTTTTCTCAAAATGTCTCTTCCGCTCCGGCTGCGGTACAAGGGGAGTTAACACCTAACACCAAAAACTAAAAGCGCGAATCCTTGTGCTGAACAGTAATAAAAAAATTATCGTTTTCTAGGAGCCTTATGAACATTCTCGACGCACGAAATATTACCAAGCGTTACTTTGTGGGTACCCGACAGATTACGGTTCTCGATAATGTATCACTGAGCCTGAACGAAGGTGAATTTGTGGTTGTTCGGGGGGAGAGCGGCAGCGGCAAAAGCACCCTTTTAACCATTCTGTCCGGGCTGGACCGGCCGGAGGGTGGGCGGGTATTCATCGCCGGCCAGGATATCACCGATCTGCGGGAGGACGATCTGGCGCCCCTGCGCAACACGACCTTTGGTTTTGTTTTTCAATCGTTTCATCTTGTGCCCTCTTTGACGGCTTTGGAAAATGTTATGTTTCCCGCAGAATTGGCCAACGATATGGCGGCGCGGGAGAAAGCGGCCAAACTGTTGTCGCGGGTTGGCCTGGCCGAACGCACCGAAAGTTATCCTCATCAGCTTTCCGGCGGCGAGAAGCAGCGCTGTGCCATCTGCCGCGCCCTGATCAACGAGCCGCGCATCATCTTTGCCGACGAGCCGACGGGCAATCTCGACTCGGCCAACGGCAACGCGGTGCTTGACCTGCTTCTCGAACTTCACCGGGAGCGCAACACGACTTTGCTGCTCGTTACCCACAACCCCGAGGTGGCGGGCATGGCCGAGAGGGTGGTCAACCTTCACGACGGCAGGATTGTCACGGATGGCGGTCATGCCTGATTTCCGCTATATCCGCCGTCAGATTTCCCGCTCCAGGCATCAGTCCCTCGTCTTTATCCTCTGCGTGGCCCTCTCCATGGTTACGCTGGTTTCCCTCGGCAGCTTCAGCCGCAGCGTTCACTCCTCACTTTTGCGCGACGCCCGTACCCTTCATGCCGCCGATATCATCATCCGCTCCCGCGCGCCTTTTCCCGCCGATTTCGAGGCTGCGGTCACCGCCCTGGAAAAGGAAAACGCCGTTGAGAGCGCCCGGGTTTATGAATTCTACTCCGTTGTCAGGAAGGTTGCCGAGGATGATTCCCTTCTCGCCCAACTCAAAGTTGTGGAACAGGGTTATCCCTTTTACGGCCAGGTCAAGCTCGCTTCGGGCCGGCCTTTTCACGAGGTTCTGACTTCCGGCAGCATTATTGTGGAGCAGGTGCTGCTCGACCGCCTCCATCTGCAGGTGGGGGACCGCCTCAAGGTGGGAGAGGCGATTCTGACCATTGCCGACGTGGTAGTCTCAGAGCCGGACCGGCCGGTGAATTTTTTCGCTCTGGGACCGCGTCTTTTTGTCGCGGCTGCCGACCTGGAGGCTCTCGATCTGGTTGGCAAGGGTAGCCGGGTGAGTTATTACATCCTTGCCAAGGTTCATGATCAACGCCGCCTCGCAAACATCGCCAAGGAGCTGCGCGGTTTTCCCTCCGAGGAGCGTATCCGGGTTGAGACCTACCGGACGGCCAATTCCAGGGTCAAACGTTTTTTCGATAACCTTCTTTTCTTTCTCAATCTCATCGGTATTTTCACTCTGCTGTTGGCCGGTATCGGCATCCAGAGCACCCTGGCTGCCCTGCTCAAGGAAAAAGAGAAGACTATCGCCATTATGAAAACCCTGGGTGCCCGCAGCTTTTATATAATCAGCCACTATTTCGGGGTTGCCCTGCTTCTCGGTCTGATCGGCACTCTCGTTGGCCTGGTGGTCAGTTTAGCTCTGCAGAATTTTCTTCCCAGTCTTTTCCGGGGGTTTTTGCCTGCTGATATTGGCCTGGGTGTTTCCCCGGTTGCCGTTGGGGAAGGATTGTTCATCGGCTTCATGGTTGTTGTGCTGTTTACCGCTCTGCCGCTCTTCGGGCTCAGGGATGTGAAACCGAAGGCGATTTTCGGCAAGGAGGAGCAACGGGCTTCCCGGCACGGTTCGACCTGGCTTGTCGGTGGAGCCTGTGCCATGTTTTTTCTCATCATGGTTCTGTTGCGCATAAGGGAACTGAAGACGGGGCTCTATTTTGTGCTGGGTACGGGAATCCTGATTCTTGCCGCTTTTTTCTGCACTACCTGGATTCTCCGTCAGTTGCAAAAAAGGGATGAAGACCCCCTTATTTTTCGCCAGGCCATGAAAGGCCTTTTTCGTGCCCGCAACTCTACCCGGGCCATTATCGTTACTCTGGCAGCGGCCCTGACCGTGGTTTTCTCTATCACCCTGGTGGAAAAGAATCTCGACGCCTCCTTTATCCAATCCTTCCCGGCCGATGCCCCCAATCTCTTTTTTATCGACATTCAGTCGCAGCAGAAGGACGATTTCCTCAAAACCCTCGGTATTCCGGCTACAACTTATGCCGTTGTGCGCGCGCCCCTGGTTGCCATCAACGGCGAAAGGATTGATCCGGAAAAGGAGCGGGGAAAGCGGGGGGATAACCTGGGCAGGACCTTCAACCTGACTTATCGTAAGTTTTTGCTCGATGATGAGAGGATTGTCGCAGGGAAAGGTCTTTTCCGGCCTGATTGGAAGGAGCCCCAGGTTTCGGTGCTGGAGCGGGTGTTGGAAATGCGGGATATGAAGATTGGCGACCTGTTGACCTTTCGCGTGCAGGGAATTGAGGTCAGCGCCCGGATTTCAAGTATTCGGGCACGAACGGAGAAAGGACTGAAACCGTTCTTTTATTTTGTTTTCTCCAAGGGAGTTCTTGAAGATGCACCCCAGACCTTTTTCACCGCCGTACGCCTCGACAAAGAGCGCATCGCTCCCCTTCAGAACCACATTGTGGCACGCTTCCCCAATGTCAGCGTTATCGACCTGACCGAGGCGGTAACGGTTTTTTCCCGCATCATGGCCAAGCTTTCAACCATCATCCGTTTCTTTACTCTGTTCAGTATTGTTGCCGGCTTTCTGATTATCATCAGTTCGGTTTTCGCTACCCGCCATGCCCGCATACAAGAGACGGTCTACTTCAAAATTCTTGGTGCGAAAAAGCGCTTTGTGCTGGCGGTCTTTTCCATAGAAAGCCTCTTGCTTGGTCTGATCAGCGCCCTGCTGGCCCTGATTTTTTCTCAGGTGGGAAGCTGGATCATCTGCTGGCAGGCTTTCGATCTGACCTACCGGCCTTTCATCGGCACCAGCCTGCTGCTGGTGATGGCAACGGCCCTCCTGGTGCTGAGCGTTGGGGTTGGGGCCTCTTTGCCGATCCTGACTCATAAACCGGCGGCTTTTTTGCGGGAGCAGAGTGATGAGTGAGTAGTGTCCCTCCAGGGCCTTACTCTTTTTGCATGCCCAAAAAGAGTAAACAGAAAAAGGACACCCCGTGACTTGCCCTCCGGGTTCCCTGCGCTACGAGGTCATTTTGAGGACGGCTAGAAACTCGCTTCGCTCAGACAGTCTGTCCGTCTGCTTCTCAAAATGGCCTCTCCGCTCCGGCTGTGTCACAAGGGAAGAAGAAAGAACAAAGCCTTTAAACCCTGATAGTGATTTGATTTTAAAGGAATTAAATTATGTTCGAACAAAGATTTTTTTCGTTTTTCTGGTTGGTTTTTCTGGTTTTAACTTTAACGGCATGTAGTCGTTCGGACGCGCCGGAGGCGTCCACCATAAAACAGGAAAGCAGCTATGAGGGCACCATTGTTGCCGTGGGGGACAGCCTTACCGCCGGGTTGCGGGTCAGGGAGGATGAGGCTTATCCTGCCCGCCTTGAACGCAAATTGCAGGACGAGGGCTACAGTTGGCGGGTGATCAATGCCGGCATCAGCGGCGAAACCAGCAGCGGCGCCCTGTCGCGCATTAACTGGGTGCTCAAGCTGGAACCGGATATCGTTATTCTCGAAACCGGCGCCAATGACGGTTTGCGGGGCACCTCTCCCAACCTGACCCGGAAGAATCTGGAGGAGGCGGTGACTATTCTTCAGGAGAACGGTGTCACTGTGGTTTTGGCGGGCATGAAGATGGTCACCAACCTTGGGCGGCAGTATCTCAAGGAATATTCCGCCGTCTACCCTGAGGTGGCAAAGAAGTTCAATCTGATCTACATCCCTTTTTTTCTGGAAGGGGTTGCTACCAAAGCATCCCTCAACCAGGACGACGGTATTCACCCCACCGGCGAAGGGTACAAGGTGGTCGCCGAGACGGTTTTTCCGTTTGTCGTGGAGGCGATAGAGAAAAGAGGGCAGGGCTGACTACTTGCCGTTGATGTTAAAAAAAAACCGTTCCCCGGAACCTCGCTTACGACATTAACGGCAGTTAAGCCCTATGGATGGGTTCACGCGGCCCTTGGAATGGGTGTTGCGAGGCCTTGTGCCGATAAGCTGAACAATTACGGAAAATCAAAGAAGGCGAAGGAGGGTGAATGCTCCGTTTTGTGATTGTGATGTTGGCTCTGTTTTTGGCGGGATGTGTCCCCTGTTCGGATAATCCCCTGACTGCTCCCGGGGCGAGTGGGGGCGACTCGGCTCTCTCGGGTACCTGGTTTTGGTCCGAAGAAGGCGAAACCGGCTTTCTCCATATCGGGACAACCCGGGAATCCAATCTTTTGCGTGTTTTGATGATCGACATCAAAGATGACGGCAAGCTGAATCGGATGGAATTCGCCGGTCATTCCTCCCTTTTGCAGGGGCAGCGCTACTTGAACCTGATGCCGTTAAATTCCGAAAGCGAATGCAACGGCTACTGGTTTGTGAAATATGATTTCGAGGGAGAGAATCTCGCCCTTTACGTAATGGCCGTGGCGGTAATGGAGGGGGCCGTAAAAAGTGGCGAACTGCCCGGTGTGGTTAACGACGACGGCGGCTCGGCTTCGATAAGGATTACAGCGAGCCAAAAAGAGCTGCAGGCGTTTGTCCTGAACCATGACCTGCTACTATTCCCGGAGCGGAAAGTTGTCTACCGTTTGCGGCTGCCGGAGCATGTCACAAGGCCAGGCAAGTCCTGAGGGTTTGATGCATTGACGGACAAGGCCCAGTCGAGTCAACGACCGGGCCTTTTTGCGTCATCCGCATTTTTTGAATATGTGGCCAAAAAATAAAGTTATTATTTCGGCCATTTGAGCAGGTTTTTGCCCAGGAAGACGGAAAATTCTTTTCCTCCTCCCCGGCCGAGCGGTATTTCGATAACGCCCAAATCGCGAACGGAGGCAAAACATCCAACCAGATCGGGCGGAGGCTGTTTTTTCCCCCTGAGTACAATCAAGCCATCCCAGCCGATTTTATCCAGGGGGCCGTCCCACATTTCGTATTGGGAGCTGACTTTGCGGTCAAGGCCGGCCCAGCGGTATACCTGGGGTTGTCCGTCCATATAAAAGGCGAGCTCGCTGACCTGTGCCCTTCGCACACCGACCAGAAAGGTTTTGTCCGGCCGGGGCTGCTCGGCCAGCAGCACTCCGACTTTTTGGCTCAGCTCGTGCCATCCTCTCAAGCGGCGCGTCGGATCGAGTTTTCCGCCTCCCAGATCGGTGGCGACGATGACAAAAGGAAGAGCATAACCAAGAATTGTCAGTGCTGCGCCTATCATGAGACCGGGCCGATACAGTTTTTGCCAGCGGTCCAATTTAGCGCCGCAGGAAACGGCTCCACACCCCCAGGCGGAAAGGAGTATTATCCCCGCAGGATAGAAGGCTGCGGGCCAGTTGGGGTTGATGCTCTGGCGGAAACTCATGAGCACGAAAGCCAAGAGAGAAACCACGCTGAAAATGACCAGGTAGCGCACGTTGCGGTCCTGCCGACGTATTTTGAGCAGAAATCCGGTTGTTATGGTCGCAAACAAAAAACCGGTCAAAGGGGAAATCAGCAGCAGCTGTGAACCGAGAAACTCGGGGACAGTGCGCAAAAAGTTGAAAAAGCCTTTGTCGGTCGAAAAGTGATGGGATGTGTGCTGAAGGGTAATCCAGTCATGCTGCCAGTTCCACCAGACCACCGGAAGCAACATCAATAAGGCAATTACGATCGACAGGTAAGGCCAGGGTTGTCTTAATAATGGACGGTCCTGGCGGTTTGTCGCCATGAACAAGAGCATGAGGGCAAAAAAGACCAGCATCATCTGTTTGGTGAGCAGGCCGAAGCCCGCAACAATGGCCGTTCCCAGCCACCAACGCCAGGAATTTTCCTTGTTTTCCAGGGCTCTCCACAGGCCATAGAGGGAAAGGCACCAGAAAAACAGCAATGGTGCGTCAACCGTCATAAAAACATTGATGGCAAGGTAGGCCGGGACAGTGACCGCCGTCACTGCGGTCCAAAACGCCACACGGGAGTCGAAAAGACGTCTTGCCAGGAGAAAGAGCACCCCCAGCGTCGAAGTCCCCAGTATGGCCGCAGGCAGACGGACGGAAAATGGCGTGGACCCGAGGATGCTCGTTGAGAGAGCATTGACCCAGGCGATCATGGGAGGTTTGCTGTAATACCCCCATTCAAGGTGCCGCGACCAGTCCCAGTAATAGGCTTCATCCCCGATGAGATCGAGAGGGACAATCGTGAGGAAAAAAACCCGCCACACAAAAACGACAGCGAGTAATATGAGGAAATTACGTTCCCAATTACCTGCCTGAGAGGTCATGGGGGGTGGATTGTTTGCGCTATTGTTGAAATTTTTCATTATGTCCAGGAAAACCTTTTAGCTGTTCTATATATCAATGTCCGGTAGTGGTGGTTGCAACCAGGTGGATTTATTTTTTGGGAGATTCAGGCGGATTTGGAAGATGACGCCCTAAAACAGTAACTTTGATTGGACGTCCCTCTTTAGCTATGTTGATGCCACTCACTTCCCCCAGAAACTGGGTGTTGGTAAGACCCCCTTTGCTCCTGAATTTTTCAAGGAATTTACTGCGAATTATGAGGATGCCTGGGGTGGATTGCTGATCCCAGGCGGAAACCTCCTGGTCTTGGGAAAGATAGGTGGACTCTTCACGATTCAGATAAAATACCAGGCTTGGCTCTCTATACCCAAAGACTGAAACCGGCGTCTTGGAAAAGTTGTTTTGATTGACCAGTTCCGCTATAGGTTTGGAAATCTTTGTTTTTTCCATTTTTGGCAAAACAGCATAAGAGGCAGTCGCGAGAAACAGGGCCATCCCGCACCATAAAATAGTGGCCGCTTTCAGAAGCATTTGCTTCTGAAAGCAAAGGGTAGCCCAAACAGTCATGCCGGCAAAAATAAGACCCACAAAAATCAGGGGCAGGCTGGTGCCGTCAAGGGGCGATAAAAAGGATGCAATAAAAAATGCTATCGCAAGCAATATCCCGAGAGGAAGAATAAGCCAGCGATCCCAATTTGCCGTGAGCTTCTCCGCTTTTTCATGAGACAGTTCTTTTTCCAGACCTATTCCGGCCATAAGGGCAAAAGCTGGCCAGATGGGCAAGATGTAATGGGGTAGTTTGGTGGCAACCAGCGACATCAAAATGAAGGTGGGCAGTATCCAGGAAAGCAGAAAACGCTTACTTGGATTCCCGGGGGAAGACGCCTTTTTGAGGGCACGCCAGCCCGCCGGAAAAAACAGCGTCCAGGGAAAAAAGCCGACCACGCTTATGGGAATGTAAAATGGCAACCAGAGTAAAGCATGTCCCCCATGTCCCTCCATGGCCTTGAGTGACCGCCCAACGACATGGCGACCCAGCCCGATGCGAGCCAATTCCCCTCCGGATGCCAGGTTGGCGGGAATGGCCCAGGCCAGGAAAAGACCGATGGCCAGGATGGTTGCGCCCCCTATGTAAAGAATCCGTTGTTTTTTAAACGAATTTTTCTGATCCAATACAATTGTTCCCAGAAAGCAGAACATGGGGATGGCTAGACCCACCGGGCCTTTGGTCAGAACCGCGGCGCCCAGAGAAATGCCCAGTAAAACCATCCATCTCAGGCGTTTTGCCTGGTTATTGGCGGCTTCCAATTTCAGAAATAACCACAGGGAAAGAACGATAAAAAAGATCAGAACGGCATCGGTCGTGGCAGCGGTGCCACTGACGATCATAAGGGGGGCGGCAGGCAGAATGGCCATGGCAAAGATGCCGGCTCTTCGATGGCCAAGGCTGCCCCCGATGAAAGGCAACAGGATTGCTGTGCCCAAGACGGCAAGGGGGGCGAAGAAGCGGCAGGCAAATTCCGTCGGGCCGAAAATCCGCACCGGGATGGACATCAGCCAGTAGATCAGTATGGGCTTGTCGGGACGCAGCTTGCCGTTGAAATGAGGGACCAGGTAGTTGCCGGTATTCACCATTTCGACGGTGGCGCGGGAAAAACGAGGTTCATCACGGTCCCAGAGAGTCGACCGGGTTGTCGTAAATGAGTAGAGCAGAATAAAGGTGATAAGTAAGATCAGCGCGGTCAGAATCCATGCTTGTTTGGGACTTGCGATCGGTCTAGGGCTCATGGTAATGTTCTGAGTCAGTGTGTAAAGGTTAACAACGATAAAGGGGAATGGTAATTTTATACCCGTCGCCAGCTGTTGCAGTATAGTATAAATTTTTCAATTGACGTTAAGGAAAATTAGTATCGTGGATTTTTCGATTGTTATCCCGGTCAAGGATGAGCGCAGGCAGATCCGGGCTTTAGCAGATGAAATCGACTTGGCCCTGCAAGGGACATCCCGGGTCTGGGAGGTCATGTGGGTGGATGACGGTTCTTCCGACGGGAGTCTGGAGGAGCTTCATCAACTTAACAGTGAGAGGCCACAACACCGGTTTATTTCACTTGAAATTAATGTTGGCCAGTCTGCGGCTCTGCATGCCGGATTCAGACATGCGCAGGGATCGATAATTGCGACCTTGGATGGTGACGGACAAAACGACCCGGCAGATCTGGTTAAAATGGTTGCGATGATTGAAGAAGGCAAAGCCGATATGGTCAACGGCTACCGGGAAAAGCGCCAGGATTCGCAATTTCGGCTTGTGGCATCACGTATCGCCAATGCTGCCCGCAATGTAATGACCGGCCGTACAGTGCGGGACGTGGGGTGCTCGACAAGGGCTTTTCGCCGCGAGTGCGTAGAAGATCTGCCGACGTTCCGGGGCATGCACCGCTTCCTACCGACCCTCGCTTCCTTAAAGGGGTATTCTTTGGCCGAGGTCCCGGTCAACCATCGGCCCCGTCTTTCCGGTCAGACCAAATACACAATCAACAATCGTCTCTGGGTTGGTTTGGCAGACCTTTTTGGCGTTTTGTGGTTTCGGAAACGTCATTTTCATTACCGGGTTGCAAAAAAATCGAGCTAGGAGTCTGTCGGACTTAGGCATGAATCTACTGCAAAAAAGGTAAATCGGCTCATATTTCCGCAAATTTTCGACAAATAGTCCCGCTATTCGCTCTCAAATTTGCGAAAATCTGCCCTCGTTTTCTCTTTTTTTCGTTACGATCCCTCAAGTCCGACAGGCTCCTAGTAATTTTTCCTGTCATGGGAGACTTCATATATGGATAAGTTGTGGTTAGCCATTGGTTTTGGCGCCCAGGCGTGTTTTTCTTCACGATTTCTGGTGCAATGGATTGCCAGTGAACGGGCAGGCCGAAGTGTTGTTCCTATCGCCTTCTGGATTTTCAGTGTGGTAGGTGGGGCCATGCTTCTGGCTTACGCCATTCATCGCGAGGACCCGGTCTTTATTCTCGGGCAGGCTGCAGGTCTGTTGGTCTACACCCGCAACCTCTGGCTTATTGCCAAAGAGAAGCGTCGAAGTCTGGTTGAAACCACCGAACCCAAGGATGCCGCACCCTGACCGGGATGTCGTACCTGTTGTTTCTATAAAACACTTGTGTGCTTGAGAGACCTGCTTCTTTCTTTTTGATTTTTCCCAATCAGAAAAATCCCCCCCTGACATAACTGCCCGGAGCAAAGGGTTGGTGCCCTTCGAGAAGAGGGCATCTGCCGCCGGGATTTTTCATGAAAACTTTTACTGCAACCGTCAATTGCCCGCCATCTCAAGCTGTACGCGCTCCCTGTTCTTCGACGTACTGCCAGTACGCTGAACGGTTTCGCTGCAAAGCATGATGAATAAACCGAGCTAAGCCGTTTTCCCGGTTTCAGACACCAGGGGGCTGAGAAGAAAGGCCACCCCTAAAGTAAGATAAGCCGCCCAGAGAACATCCGAAGGGAAATGCCCGCCCGCCGCCATCCTGGCGATGCCCATGAGACCTCCCAGTACAAGACTGCCGGTAAGTGCCCCGATAGCCATTCGCGGGCTTTTTTTGCGCAGAATGAAAAAAAACGCACCGTAGGCAAAGGCGATCGAACAATGACCGCTGGGAAATGATTTCCCTTCGCCGGGGGTGCCTGGTGCCAGAGGTGGCAGATAAGAAAGTTTGCCGCCAAATTCAACAATTTGATTGGGTCGTGGACGGCCCCAGTGATCTTTGAAAATCGTGTTGACAGTGAGCCCTGGGCCCAGGGCAAAACATAGGACGATGAACAGTGCGGCTGAACGCCATGACGAAAGCCGCCGATACCAAATCGAAACAATAAGAATTAACAGAGACGACATGAGGGGAACCAGGGTCAGGAGCGGCCCGGATTTATACAGCAACCGCCAAGGCTGGATTTGCCCCAGGGGCCAGGAGTTTTGCTCGTTGCCGGGCTCAAAAAACAATCTCATGATTACAATGTCCCAGTCGGTGACCCAGAACACCACGGTCGAAAGAACTGCAAAAACGACAACAACCCAGAAAGACCAATGCCATTCGAGGCGGTCGCACCATTGGCAGGTTTTCTCTCCGATTAGACCGGGAATTCTGGCTAAAGTTGAAAAAGTTAATTTTGAGTTATTCATTGTGATCTATTTTAAGGCTTAAGGCCGAAAATCCTGAAAAGGACTCGACGGTCAGTACGGAAATCAGCTGAGTGGCGGCCCCTTATCCGGTTGCTGGTCCATTGTTGGCCTTGGTGGTTTTAAGGGGCAGGGAAAAGCGGCGGTAAAGCCTGCGGGCAAGTACGGCAAAAAAAATGCTGACAGATAATCCGACCGGGGCAAGTAGAACGTACCAGCCGGAAACGGGAAGAAAAAATGCGCGCATGCCAAAAACAAGGCACACCAGGCCAACGGTGAATCCTATTACCCATATCCCCAGGCGAAGCTCCCACAGCAGGGGTACCTTTCTGGGATCTGGAAGTGCGGAATAATAAAGATTTTGCTCGGGAACGCGCAATATCCAGAAATAGTTGATATGAATCAGAGCCCAGGCCAGCAGCATGCCGATAATGCCGTCACTGATCCAGTGGCTGAATGCCATTGACCGTGCAATGGCCATGGATGCGGCGAAGCCCAGAGAGCCCAGACCCAGAAACCATCCAGTGAGACGGGTTTGAAGCGAGTGCTTTGGGTTGCCTGCCAGGGCATAGGCGAGAAGCATGAGAAGGAAAGCCGAATTGGTATGGCCGCTCGGAAAGCTCCCCCGGTAGGCGCCTTCCGAAATGAAATGAGGGCCGAACTCATACCAGTCGCTGAAGGCCAGGTGCTTTTTGAAAACCACGCTTGGACGTGCTCTGCCCATTGCCCACTTGGTGCCGTGAACAAAGCAGAGGGCGTTGACGAGAGCACCAAAGATGATAAACCCAAGAGCCGGCCGCCAGCGCAGAAGGGCTTGTGAACGGGGACCAAGGTAAGCCCGAATGTAAAAAACCGCCACCAAGATCATCCCCAGGATGGGTAAGTCCCCCGCCCCAGGAAGGTCGCCTTGAAAGATCGTCCGGCTGAAAAAATTTTTAAAAGCCGGCCAGGCATTGCGGTTGAGTTCCTGCGTCCATGTGTAGTCGACATGAGGAAGAAAAATTCCTGACGCTATTAAGAGCAGGACAATTAATAAAAGGAGGGAGTGTTTTGCCCGTGGATTTGTAATTGATTTTAGCTGCGGCATTTATTTTTACAAAGTAATGTGGAGGGGTTTCTTCAGACCAACGGAGTCGGTTTCAATGGCAGAGAATATTACGCTCTCTACAATTTGACTGAAAAAACACTAAAAAATCAAGCAATTAATTCCTTGTAAAAGCGAAGAGAAATTTTAGATGGTTTGTGCTGCCTTGGGAGCCGCGGAAATGTTCAAGGCGAAAGCCGCCGAAGAGACGGCCGGTCAGTCCGCTGGTGAACCCAGGGGGAATGTCCCTGGGGCCAATTGGGCAAAAAAAGTTTTGGCCAACAGTTTTGACATGAAGCTCTGCAATTAGCCACAAGTATGGCAGTGAGGAAAGTCGGGCGAATGAAACCAGGTTTTTGCAGGATCGTTTTTTTATCGATTTTTTTGATAGCTGGACGGCAGGGGGGACTGCGTCAATTTTCAAAATTATCAATAATTTCAAAATATTAACCTCAAGATGAGGTCTGCAGCGATGTTCAATCAGATTTAAGTCCATCTGTTGCCATTTCTGAATAATCTTATCCATCTAATTCCCTCGAAAAGCTCGTTTGCTCCTCGGTCTGCTTCTTGCAAATGCTCTTTTTTTCAGTAAGTTAGAGGGCTTGGCATAATAACATGTGGTCTGAAAACCACCCCAGACCAGGCCTGCTCCCCATGATCCCCTTTGCTTCGATCGGGGGGTGGTTATCGCATTGCCTGGCAAGATGATCTCATGCAGATTTACCGAAAGACGCTGTTGGCCGGTAATGTTGCTCGGGATAAAAATTTACCGTGCCAGAGACCGAGGAAAATGGGCAGGAGGCCCAAAGGGTAAAATGATCAAGCTGACCAAACGTGACGGCCATGACATTTATCTGAATGAAGACCTGATTGAAGCTGTCGAGGCCAATCCGGACACGATCATTACCTTGAACAATGACAATCGTTACCTGGTTTATGAGTCGGTGACCGAAATAATCGATCGGATCATCGAATTCAAAGCTTCCATTCTTCGACGGGCAGGCCAGCGGCCCGGGACAAAGGTGCTCTCTGAGGAAGGCTCAAATCCAGACCTTATCCCGAAAGGTTAGAGGAACTTTGCGACCTGGCGGGTTTGCCGATCTGCCCTGTATCGTTTGAATTGTGGGAAGTTTTAAGCGAAGGAAATCCATACAATGGACATTGCCACTATCATCGGTTTGGTGCTCGGCTTTGGGGCGATCATCGGCGGCCAGATCCTGGAAGGTGGACACGTTCAAGCCCTCCTGCAACCGACCGCAGCTCTCATTGTGCTGGGGGGGACTTTTGGTGCAACCCTGGTCAGTTTTCCCATGCCGGCAGTACTCAAGGCATTCAAGGAAGCTCTCCGGGCCTTCCTGCCGCCCAAAACCAGTTTCGAACAGACGATCAGCAATATCATCACCTATGCCCAGAAGGCCCGAAAGGACGGTATCCTTTCCCTGGAGCAAGATGCCAAAATGGCCAAGGATCCTTTCCTTCACAAAGGGCTCAATCTGATTACCGACGGGACCGAGCCCCAGACCTTTCGGGACACGATGGAGATCGAACTGGCCACTTTTGAAGAGCAAGCCAAAACCAGCCCCGAATTTTTCGAAGCTGCGGGCGGGTTTGCCCCAACCATTGGTATCATTGGCGCAGTTCTCGGCCTTATCCACGTTATGTCGAATCTTTCAGATGCCAGCAAACTCGGTGAGGGTATCGCGGTGGCCTTCGTAGCAACAATCTATGGCTTGATCACCGCCAATATCATCTGCATTCCTATCAGCACCAAATTGAAACACCAGAACAAAGAACTTGTTAAGGACAAGATGATTATTCTTGAAGGGCTCTTCTCCCTGCTGGCGGGTGAGAACCCACGATTCATTGAAGAAAAACTCAAAGCCTATCTGCATGAAAAAGGTAAAGGGTCGAAAGATGACGAAAAGAAAAAATGACCCTGAAAAAGAGCCTAACCATGAGCGCTGGCTGGTTTCCTATGCAGATTTCATCACCCTGTTGTTTGCCGTTTTTGTGACCCTCTATGCAATGGGTGAGGTGGACAAGAAAAAGGCCGAGGAGGTCATTCAGTCTGTGAACCGGGCTTTTGGGATAACGGGTTTCATGCCGTCGGGGACGAATCTCATCCCGTCAGATAGCCTCCATGTATTACCTTTGCTTAGTTTGGACGGAGCTGGGCAGAGTCAGGGCAAGACTCACGCTGACATGAACGCGCTGCTCAAAATAAAACAGCTGCTCGAAAAAGAACTGGAAAATGTGGGTGAAGAAAATGAGACCCACCTGGATGTCACCCCGCGCGGCCTGGTCATCATCCTGCAGGACAACCATTTTTTTGCCTCGGGGCAAGATGACCTGCGGCCGGAGGTCTACCCTCTTCTGGATCACATTGCCCGGGTATTAGCTCCATACGTCAATCCCCTCTCCATTGAAGGTTTTACCGACAACACAGCCATTCACTCCCAACAATTCGCCTCAAATTGGGAATTGTCGAGCAGCCGGGCGCTCAGGGTACTGCATTACCTGGTCAATCGACACAACTTCGACCCAGCGCGGCTCTCCGTAACCGGGTATGGAGCCAATTTCCCGATCGGCAACAACAGTACCGAGGAGGGACGCAGGCTCAACCGCAGGGTGGAGATTGCCATTCTTGCCGCACCCAATGCCTCTGCGCCCTTGTGACGAGGCACTTTTTTTTATTAACGAACAGTATTCGAATCCTGGTGGGTTGATTTCGGCAAAGTTTCCGGTAGAGTTTCTCAAGAAAATTTTTGAAATGAATTCTTTTGAGAAAGGGGAATGTAGCTGATGGCTGAAAAAAAACACGTTACCGCTCCGCCCGAGACGCGGGTTTACATTTGTGCTTATTGCGGTGTCGTCTCACGGGACTCGGATCGAATTTGCAAAGTGCAGGGTATGGGTACCAAAGCTGACTGGTGTGGGATAAAGGGAACAAAACCCCCTGCTTTTTGTCAGAACAAAACCAAAAGCGACAGGTGGCAATGCCGCAAATGCGGGCAAACAGCTCTCAATCCGGAGCTGCTTTGTGAACCCGAAGCTCTCCTTATTACCGAATAATATTTAATAGTCCATCCAATTTTGTTTCAGTTAATATGCTCTCAAGCCGGATATTGTTAAAATTTCCGGCTTTTTTAATTGTCATAACCTATTTAAGGGCTCAGCTATTTAGTGGAATAACCCCCTTGCAATCCAAATCGGGGTACCGTAAAATTCAACGGCTTTTTCTTAGTTACGATAAGTCAATGTTTTCCGGGGTATCTGCAATTGAAACCTTTATTGATGAAAGAGAGGTTGGGATGAAAAAATTTTTTGGTGCGGTCATTATTCCTGCGGCAATGATGATGTTGTTCGGTTTTTGCGGCACCGGTTTTGCCGAGAAACCGATCAAACTCACCTACAGCTTGTTTTTTCCACCGACTCATGGCCAGGCTGAAGCTGCCATGGCCTGGGCCAGGGAAGTGGAAAAAAGATCAAACGGTCAGGTTAAAATCGATGTCTTCCCCGGTGGTGCCCTGACTCCTGCGCCGGCCGTGTACGAGGGTGTTGTAAACGGCATTTCCGATATCGGCATGTCCTGCTTTGCTTATACCCGCGGTCGCTTCCCGGTCATGGAAGCCCTGGACCTGCCCATGGGTTATCCCTCCGGTATGGTCGCCACCAAGGTTGCCAACCAGTTTTATCAGGCCATGCAGCCGAAGGAACTGAACGATGTTAAATTGCTTTACATTCATGCCCATGGTCCCGGCCTCCTGCATACCAACGCTCCGGTCCGGAAAATGGCTGACCTCAAAGGGATGAAAATCCGCTCTACCGGTTTCAGCGCCAAAGTGACTGAAGCTCTGGGGGCCATTCCGGTGGCCATGCCCCAGGGAGATACCTACGAGGCGCTGCAGAGAGGGACCGTGAACGGCACCTTCACTCCCATCGAGACCCTCAAAGGGTGGCGGCAGGCTGAAGTGGTCAAATATACCACCGACTGCCCCGCTATCGGCTACACCACGGCCATGTACGTGGTCATGAACCTGGACAAATGGAATGCTTTGCCTGCTGATATCCAAAAGCTTTTCACCGAGGTGAACAATGAGTGGATTGAAAAACATGGCCAGGAATGGGACCGTCTGGATAAGGAAGGCAAGGAATTTTCTCTGAGCAAAGGCAATGAAGTTATCGCCCTTTCCGCCGAAGAGAGCCAGAAATGGGTTTCCGCCGTAGCTCCGATCATTGAGGAATACAGCAAAAAGGCCAATGCCAAAGGACTCCCAGGTGACCAGACTGTTGCCGAAATCAAAAAGCTGATCCAGGCAAATCAGTAAGGATGGTAAAAAGTCTGACTTCCGGTCTTTGAGTTATCTGCATTTGGGCCGGGTCGGACCGTCTATAGTGAAAAAAGCGCCATTCGAAGGCAGGGGTAATGTCCCTGCCTTCGTTGTTGCTAAAAAGAAGGAATCCCGTCATGCTTCGCGCGGAAAAGACAATCATAAGTGCTGCTCAAAAACTCAACTGGTTGGCGGCGGCGGCGATTCTGGCCATGATGCTGCTCACGACCCTCGATGTGGTTTTGCGCATCTTTAAAAGCTCTATTCCCGGAACTTATGAAATCATCGGTTTGCTGGGGTCCATGGTGACAGCCTTTGCCCTCGGTTACACCTCGGTGGAGAAGGGGCATATAGCGGTCGATTTTCTGGTCAGCCGCTTTTCCCCCGGAACACAGGCCCTGATCACCGCCATCAACGCGGTTTTTTCCACTGTTCTCTTTGGTTTTATTTCGTGGCAGTCGGTGATCCAGGGTTTAAAAATCATGGAGAGAGGGGAAGTAACTCTTACTGTCCAGATCCCAATCTTTCCTTTTGTATTCGGTATCGCCGCCGGCACCGGCCTTTTGTGCCTGGTGCTCATTGTTGAATGCGCCAGAAGCGTACGCAGCTTTCTGGATCATCTGGAACCATGAGTTGACGTTAAGTGAGTTTTATGTCTCCAACCGTTATCGGCCTCATCGGCATCATTGCCCTCTCGATTCTGATCTTTTCCCGCATGCCCATCGGCTTTATCATGGCCATCATCGGGTTTGTCGGCTTCGCTTCCATCGTCTCCTTTGATGCTGCACTCAACCTGCTGGCCAAGGATTTCTATTCAACCTTCACTTCTTACAGCCTGACCGTCATCCCCCTGTTTGTCTTTATGGGACAGTTGGCTTTCCATACGGGGTTGAGTTCACGCCTTTTCGATGCGGCTTATAAATTTATCGGCCATCTCCCCGGCGGCTTGGCCATAGCCGCCGTCGGCGCCTGTTCTCTGTTTTCCGCCATCTGCGGTTCCACCAACGCCACTGCCGCAACTATGGCGGCGACCACTCTTCCGGAAATGAAGCGCTACAATTACCGCCCGGAACTGGCCACCGGTGTCATTGCCTCCGGCGGCAGCCTTGGGATTCTGATCCCGCCCAGCGTCATTTTCATCCTCTACGGCATCATGACGGAGCAATCTATCGGTGAGCTGTTCATTGCCGGAATTATTCCAGGCTTGATTCTCGCCATCCTTTTCGCCTTGACTATCCTGCTTTGGGCTACCTGGAAACCGGATATCGGTCCTCCCGGCCCTCGAGCTTCCTGGGGGGAAAGATTTGCCTCTCTGGCCGGCATGGTGGAAATACTGCTCCTCTTCCTCGGGGTTATGGGAGGGCTTTTCGCCGGATTTTTCACCCCCACCGAAGCCGGTGCCGTCGGCGCTTTCGGTACCCTCTCTTTCGCGATTTTGAGGCGTGTCCTCTCCTGGGAAGGGTTTGTCCAGTCCCTTTTTGAGACGACCCGCATATCCTGCATGATTCTGGTGATTGTGGCAGGCGCCACGGTCTTCGGGCACTTTCTCGCCATTTCCAGAATCCCCTACAATATTGCCAATTGGATTGCCGACAGCCATCTGCCCGGCTGGGGAATCATTCTCCTCATCATCCTGGTTTATCTGGTTGGCGGATTTTTTATTGATGCCCTGGCCCTGATCATGCTGACCGTGCCGATTTTTTACCCGGTCATCACTAAACTCGGATTCGATCCCATCTGGTTTGGTGTGGTTATCGTTCTGGTTACCCAGATGGGGGTGATCACCCCGCCGGTAGGAGCCAACGTCTATGTCGTCAGCGGGGTGGCCCGGGATGTGCCGCTGGAGGTCATTTTCAAGGGCTGCCTGCCGTTTCTCCTCGCCCTGATTATTGAAACCCTGCTGCTGATACCTTTTCCGCAGCTTGCCTTGTGGTTGCCGGGACTTTTGCACTGAAATTTTTCCAGGCAGGGATCATATAAACAAAAAAAGGGGCTTAACAGCCCCTTTTTTTGTTAAACGTTTTAGCCTGCCCTGGTGCGGGACCGTCAGTATTTCATATAGTGGAAAGGCTCGATGGCTGCCAGGGCTTCGGCGGAAAGGGTGGAGAATTTTTCCTTTTTCAGGACCTCTTTAGCTTGGCCGGGGTCTTTGACATCGAGAATGAATACGGCATCACGGTGGCTTTCGATGACGAAGCCGTAGGCGTTTTCAATATTGATTTGTGCTTCAGCCAGAACCTGAACCAGTTTGTCCAGACCACCGGGCTGGTCCTTCATGAGAACCGCAATCACTTCCTTCAGCTCGGCATTGATGCCTTCTTTTTTGAGGACTTTCGCTGCGCGTTCCACGTCGTCGACAATCAGGTTGAAAAAACCCTGGTCGCCAAAGGATGAAATTGTGGTGGCCCGGATATCTATCTTCTCCCTGGCCAGGGCTGAGGTGACTTTGGCAAGAATTCCCGGTTTGTTTTCCGCTGGGATTGTCAATTGATAGGCTCGCATAGGGAAAAGTCCTCTCCTGAAAGAATGGGGGCAGAAAAAATTCGTTTTTCTTCAAAAAAAGGATAGAAAATGAAGAATTGTCCGTCAAGAAAAAGATAGAAAATCACTCGGGATTCCCAATTTTTTTGGTTCCCGGTCAGTTAACGGTTGAAACGGAACTTCGTTTTGGGGCGGGGGCGTACGCGTTTGGCGGTTGCCGAAAGTGGTAAACTTAAATATATCCTTATTTGATCATTCTATTTGCACAGTAACACGCCGGTGTTGTCATGGAGAATGACAGATCGGATCTGGAGCTTGAGAAGCTCAAGCTTGAAATAAGGGAGCTGCAAAGGCCGATCTGGCGCAGACCAGCCTTTCTTGGGGCCTTTGTACCTCTCATGTTGGCCGTCATTGGGTTGGCTTCCACCGTCTTTACCGGCTATTTTGACGAGCGGATGGCAGCCCTGCGCGATCAGCGTAAAGAACTTGAGCAGGTGATTGAGAGCCAGAAACATAATATTCAGTAAAAAAATGCCGAGATTAGAGACCGGGAAGAAGAGCTGGGCAGCCTGGAGGACTCAATCCGTGATTTTACCGACCAGGTGAAAATATCGGCGGAAGAAAGGGAGGTCGGAAGATTGCTCGACGGTATCAGAAATTTATACCAGGAGTGTGAAAACCGCCATCCCATGCAAAGAAATACAAGCGACGTTGACAAGCTGCGTGCTCGGAGAGATTTTTATGAGCGCCTGATTTCACGGCTGGAGAAGAAAGGCGAAACAAAATAACCAAAGCAAAAATAAGAGGACCAATATCAGCGGGAGGTTTTTATGAAATTTTTGCATACCATGGTGCGGGTGTCCGATCTGGATGAATCCCTGGATTTTTACGTTAATAAACTGGGCCTCAAGGTTATCCGCCGTAACGACTATCCCAACTGGAAATGCACTCTTGTCTATTTGGCGGCGAAGGAGGGAGAGGCTGAAATCGAGCTGACCTATAATTGGCAACCGGAAGAGTATGGCGGGGGAAGGAATTTCGGCCACCTGGCTTTTGGCGTGGAAAATATCTACGACACCTGTCAGGTCTTGATAGATCGCGGGGTAAATATTCTGCGTCCCCCTCGGGATGGGAAAATGGCTTTTATCCGCTCGCCGGATGATATTTCCATCGAACTTTTGCAGGAAGGGGCGGCGCTGGAAGCCAAGGAGCCCTGGAAATCCATGCCCAACCAGGGAGAGTGGTGATGCTGAACCGGGTTAGACCCTGGTTTGCCATCAGCTTTTTTCTAAAAACCCATTACCGTTTTTTTCCCGGTACATGAGTTCGTCCGCTTCCTCCAGGAGCTGCTCCAGGGTTTTGGGGTTGGCGGGGTCGAATTCGGCAAAACCGAAACTCATCCCTTTTTCGTAACTGTTGCCGGGCCTATTATTTAAACAGGCCAATTTTTCACGGATGTTCCTGATCCTGTTTTTTGCCTGACTGGTATTGCAATCAGCAAAAACGATCATGAATTCGTCTCCGCCCATGCGGTAGATTCTGTCACAGGCGCGGATCGTTGATTGAATAACTTCGACCATGGTGACAATGTAGTTGTCGCCTTCCCGGTGGCCGAAGGTGTCGTTGACCGATTTGAGATTATCGATATCACAGTAGGATAAAGTCAGTTTTTTGTTTTCGGCACGGCAATTCGCTATTTGTGCCTCCACCTCGGGAACAAAAAAATTGCGCGGTATGGTTCTGGTCAAGCCGTCAGTTCGGGCCGCGGTCTCAAATTCCGTTTTTTTTCTTTCCTCCCGCCGCAAGCGCAACTGTTGGACAATTACCAGGAAAACCAAGGCCATAAAAACAATAACTGCAATGTCCACCAGACGCTTGTATTTGTAATAGAAGCCGGTGGGTTCGTTTATTATGGCACTTTTTGCCGGCAGAGCCGTTCCCGGAATGTTAAAACGCTTGAGCACATTATTGTCGAAAATAAAATGGTAAGGGTGTTTCTGCAGGATGGGAATATCGCCGGCGGTTTCCCCATCCAGGATGCGGGTTGCCAGGCCGGCGGCCAGGCGTCCCTGGTCCCGGCCCAACGCAAAGCTCCCTCCGAGGATGCCGAAATCGAGAAAACTTTCAATAAAACCGTAAACGGGCCGGTTACATGCCTCGGTAATCATGCTGACGCTGGTTTTGATCGGATAGCGGGTATTTTTCCCGTCGCGAAAGAAACTCAACATGAGGACGACGGTTTTTTCGTCCTGGTTTTTTAGCCGTTCCAGCATATCCTTCATAGGCAACTGGGAAAGGTATTCGAATTTGGGAGGGTCCTGGATTTTGAGGATGTTTTTTTCAACGTCCTTTTGCATTTGCTGGCCGGTGGTGGTGCTGTCGTTGATAACCAGTATTTTTTCAGTCTCCGGATGGATGGCCAATATGGTCCTGATGGTCCCGGCAATATCGAGGCTTTCCATGACACCGGTAGTGTTTTCCTGATTTATAGCCTCTAAATTTTCAAGGTAGTTGACCCCGCAAAATACGACGGGCGTATCCTTGAATAAAAGGTTCTTGAACTTCCTGACGAAGTTAAAGGCATTGCTGTCCGAGACCATGACGATATCGATTTGCCTGTGGGCATATTTCTTTTT
>JAFGRU010000048.1 GCA_016934985.1 Deltaproteobacteria bacterium | reverse complement strand
GGCCGATGCTACTTCCGGCCTGTATTTTTTAAAAAAACAATTTGAAATCAACTTGTTCCACCGTTTATGGCGGTGCGAAAGTTGAGTGAATAACCCTCCGAGCGATTTAGCTCATCTTAAACAATGTCAGTGCCTTGGACGTTTACTGGCTTAAGGTGTAATGCATGGATATATTGGAAAAAATCAGATCAGACGATATAAACGCGGACCTGCTTTGCAGGGACGTGCTTGTTTCTCTTAGAAAAATTACCCAGGCTATTGATCTGCATTCCTGTAAACTGAGCCGGGAGTATGGACTGACAGGGCCCCAATTGGTAATTCTTCAGGAGCTGTCAAACCGGAAACGGACTTCGGTGACGGAGTTGAGCCAATCCATCAGTCTCAGTCAGGGGACTGTGACCGATATTCTTTCCCGCCTTGAAAGAAAAGGGCTGGTTGTCAAAAGGAAAAGTGAAACCGACAAACGTCGGACCGAAGTGGATGTGACCGACAAAGGCCGACAACTCCTGGTCAATGCGCCACCGCCTCTTCAGGAGACCTTTGTCAGGGAGTTTTTGGAGCTGAAAGAGTGGGAGCAGTTGATGATTCTCAGCTCTCTGCACCGCATTGTGGACTTGATGCAAGCAAGGAAAATCGATGCATCGCCATTTCTTGTCTCGGGGTCATTTACGGAGGCACAGGCCAGATAAACCCGCTGGGCCGGGGCTCACCCCTGTTTGATGAGAGATTTTTGGCTTGGTGGATTAGTGCTGCCAAATTTGAAAATTTTGTTTTATTTCTTCCTTCCAAATTGATTTAAAACCATTTTTTGAACATACGGTTAAGCATCTTTCTTCGCTTGACCTTCATGGCAATTCTTATAATAGAACCCATCAAGATTTAGATCATAGCAGTTTCTCTGAATTTATCCCGTCCGGCTACGCCAACTCTAAATGTCTCTGAAATAATGCCATCCCCTGGTACGGGCGACCCGGTTGCCAGGCATCGCATTAAATGCCTGGCAGGCCAATTTGCCACTAATTCAATTGGTGCTAGGCTTGAAAATGAGGTTAGGAAAAATTTGCTGTCCGCATCAGGAAAACGTTCGGGAAACTCTGATGGCAACCGAAAGTCGGGAATAGATCTCGGCTCCTCAGGTTATATGGGTTCAAAAGACATAACTAGCCGGGTTAAAGGAGGCCCTTTCTTTTCTAAAGAAATACCCCAGACACTATAGTCGTGAAACAATCTCAACCTTAATACCTAAAAGACTTTTTTAGCTTCAACACGGAGGGAAACATGCCAAGGAGATTGAGGGTAAGACAGCGCCTGCTCTGGCCCCAATACGGATACTGTCCCTGGCCCCATCCTTATTGGGGGCCGCCGCCATGGTGGGGAACGGAAAGGCCGACGAAAGAAGAAGAAAAGGAAGACCTGAAAGAACATATTGAAATGCTTAAAGATGAACTGAAGTTTGCCGAGGAGCAGCTCAAGGAGATGGAGGAGAGCAAATAGCAGATAGATGAGAAAGAGATAAGGGCCTCCCAAAAAAACTGAAATTTACCCGGAACAAGGCTGGAAAGCTGGGGAATTATGATTTCTTGATATGAGGTAAAGATTAAAGCAACTGTTTATTTTATTGGAGGATGGGCCTACGCCATTCATCGAGGCGCCAGATGCCCTTCCCATGGGTGCTGTAAGTTCATTATTCTGAAAAATGTAGATTAAGCATGAAGCGCAAGACCATCATTATAAATTTCGTTGCATTCGTTGTAGCCCTCGTGCTTCACACAACTGCTCCTCCGAGTTTTGCCGCCAAGAGAGGCTTATCTTCCATGCGTCAGGCACTGCGCCAACCCACCGGAATCGATCTGAAAAATATTACTGTTACGGTGCTTTACGACAACAATCCGTATCGAATGGATGTGGCTGCCGGTTGGGGATTTTCCTGCGTCCTGAAAGGGCCGGAGAAAACCATTCTTTTCGATACCGGCGGGAATGGTACCCTGCTGCTCGGAAACATGAGGGCGTTAGGTATCCAGCCGACTGAAATTGGCATTATCGTTCTTTCCCATATCCACGGGGACCATATTGGGGGGTTGTTCAGTTTCCTCCGGGAAAATTCAAAGGTTACCGCATATTTGCCGCAATCTTTCCCGATGGACTTCAAGGAAAAAATAAGGAGTTATGGGACCGAAGTGGTTGAAATAAACAAGGCTGCCGGGATTTGCCGGGATGTGTATTCAACCGGAGAACTTGGTGTTTACCTGGAAGAGCAGGCACTGATCGTCAATACGGATGGCGGGCTGATTATTATAACCGGCTGCGCGCATCCGGGCATCGTCAATGTTGTGGAAAAGGCAAAGGAGGTAATCTCCAAAGAGGTTCTCCTGGTGAGCGGTGGTTTTCATTTGCTGGGGAACTCCGAATATGAAATCCAGGAAGTCGCCTCCAGGCTGAAGGCCCTGGGCGTGGAATATGTCGGACCTTGCCATTGCTCCGGAGACCCGGCGCGGGCATTGTTTAAAAAGGCGTGGGGGAGGAGTTTCCTCGATGTCGGTGTAGGGAGAGTGATAACTGTCCGAGATCTGGAATAAGCCACGGGTTGTGTACGGTAATCTTTGATTTTGTTATAAAACGCAAAGGAGCAGGCGATGAAAATTTGCATTCCATCCTCTGGAACAAACCTTGACTCGCAAATAGAACCTCATTTCGGTAGGTGTGCGTATTTTATCTTTGTGGAACCTGAGAGCATGGAGTTTGAAGCGGTACCAAACCCCAACGTTTCAGCGCGGGGTGGCGCCGGCGTTCGTAGTTCCGAAATTATGGCTCAACATGGAGTTCACACGGTTGTGTCAGTGCAGGTAGGGCCCAAAGCTGCGCAGGTTCTGCATGCCGCCGGTATCAAGATCATAACCGTAGAAGGAGGTACCGTGCGGGAAGCGCTAGAGGCTTTCAAGAATCGTTTGTCTTCCGGGGGGGACAGCTCATCTCTTTCGTTGGAGAAATAATATTGCGATTTAAAATGTTGGAAGTGCTTCACTTGTAGATCAACGAACTCCTGCGGCCTGAGACCGGATGAGAGGGGAAGGCCATGATTACACTTCTCCGCGATACTGTCACCCATGCCCTGATGATCACTGGTTTCGTCTTTGTCATGATGCTGGTGATCGAATACCTGAATGTGCTTACTCAGGGTGTTTGGCAGCGGGGACTACGCGGCAGCCGCTGGCGTCAGTACCTGCTGGCGTCCTTTCTGGGCGCCACTCCCGGCTGCCTGGGGGCTTTTGCGGTTGTCTCCCTCTTCTCCCACGGGGTGGTCTCTCTGGGGGCGGTGGTCGCGGCCATGATCGCTACCAGCGGCGATGAGTCATTCGTCATGCTGACCATGGTTCCGGGTACTGCCGGGCTCATTTTTCTGATTTTGCTCCTGGTTGGTCTTGTTGCCGGCTTTTTGACCGATGTTCTGGTCGGCAACAGGGCAGCCAGATGGGCAACGGCCAGTCATGAACTCGATCTCCATGAGGAAGAAACCTGCGAATGCTTTCCCAGGGGCCACATCTGGGAACAATGGAGGGACTGCTCCCTGGCCAGAGGCACCCTGACCCTGGCATTGACCCTCTTCATCTTCGGCCTGTTCACCGGTCACCTCGGGCCACCCGTCTGGAACTGGGTCAAAGCAACCCTTCTGTTGACCTCGGCTCTGGGGCTTTTCATCGTCGCCACGGTTCCCGATCATTTTCTCGAAACCCACCTCTGGGAACATGTTGCCAAGGCCCACGTGCCACGTGTCTTCCTGTGGACCTTTGGGGCTCTGCTGCTCATGCATGTCCTGGTGGACTACCTTCATCTCACAGGCTGGATGCATGAAAATCAGCTGATTCTGCTTTTTACCGCCTGTGTAGTTGGGCTGGTCCCGGAGTCAGGGCCGCACCTGGTATTTCTTACTTTGTACGTCCAGGGGGCCGTTCCCTTCAGCGTCCTGCTGGCCAGCTCCATCGTTCAGGACGGACACGGAATGCTGCCCCTCCTGGCCGACTCGCGCTGGGATTTTCTGCGCATCAAGGCGATCAACTTTTTCGTCGGTTTATTGGTGGGCTTAACGGGGTTTTTAATCGGTTGGTAAGGTTATGGAAGTCTCCGAAAAAACCGCATTGCTCTCTATTTTGACGAACTTGAGCTTAGTCGGCATAAAAACGCTCTTGGCTGTTTTGTCCGGAAGCCTGGCTATCAAGGCGGACGCCATCCACTCGCTTTCCGATGTGATTTCGTCAGGTGTAATACTGCTTGGCATCAAAACTTCCAAGCGTCGAATCAGCAGCTTCCCTTACGGACTTTACAAGGTGGAAAATCTGGTGGCTCTGGGAACTTCCTTCCTGATCTTTCTGGCTGCCTACGAAATCGTCAAAGAGATTTTCCTGGGTACGTCCAGACTACTTCCGGAGAATATCCCCCTTGCCGCCTGCGGCATCGGTGTGACAATCCTCATTACCTGGTCCTTTTCCCGTTACGAACTCAAGAAGGGCCAGGAAACCGGTTCCCCCAGCCTGGTGGCCGATGCACGCCACATATGGACCGACATGCTTTCCTCGTTTGTGATCCTCGCTTCACTTTTGGGGTCCGCTTTCGGTCTTGCCGTGGACCGTTATGCCGCCCTTGTCGTGGTCCTATTCATCGGCAGGGCCGGCTTCGGAATTGCCATGGACGCTGTCCGGGTTCTGCTCGACGCCTCCCTCGACTATGAAAGTCTCAATCGTATTCGCAAAATTGTCGAGACTGATCCGAGGGTGGTTAAGATCAACGATCTTCGGGCCAGAAACGCCGGAAGATACAAATTTGTCGAACTGGACCTGAACTTGCGCGTCAAAGACCTGGAAAAAGGGCATCGGGTGACAGAAGAGATAAAAGGGCGTATCAGGAAAGGCCTCGACAACGTGGACCATGTTTCGATTCATTACGGCCCCCGCTGCAAAATGACCCTGAAGGTTGGCGTTCCTTTATGCGAAGATCGGCAAACGATTTCGGAGCATTTTGGCGAAGCGCCCTATTTCCGTCTTGTTTCCATGTTTAAAGAGAAACCTGACGGGCAGGATTCCATTCTTGCCAATCCTTGGGTACATGAAGAAAAAGGCAAGGGGATAAAGGTCGCCAACTGGCTTCTGGAACAGGGACTGGACATCATGATTGTTCGCAAGGATATCAGCGAAATGGGACCGGGTTATGTTCTCGGCAATGCCGGGGTGGAGATCATTTTGGTTTCGGAAACCGATGCAAATGCAGCGTATTCACAAGTCATGGCTGAAATGGAGAAGACCTTCCCCGATGCCCGATTAGCGAACGATCGACAGGTTCAGTAAAAAGGGTTGCAGTTCTACCTATTTAGAAGGTGAAAGGGGAAAATCATGATTTCCGAGCAACAAATCAGAGAAGCGGTCAAGGTTGTAAAGGATCCTGAGTTAAGGAAAAGCCTGGTGGACCTCGGAATGATTCGCGATATTTCCGTTGAAGATGACCGGGTTACATTGACATTGGCGCTCAATATCCTGAAAGGCCCGAAAAAGGATTCACTGGTCGCCGAGATCAGGAAGGTTCTGGGCCACCTGCCCGGGGTTTCGAGCATCGAAGTACATCTGACCGCAATGAGCCAGACGGATCTGGAGCAATTGTTCCCGGCCCAGGCCCTGACTGGACTCAAGAGAGTAAAAAACCTTCTGGCCGTTGCAAGCGGCAAGGGCGGGGTGGGCAAGACCACCCTGGCGATAAATATTGCGCTTGCCCTGGCCCGTGAGGGCAGGCGGATCGGGCTTTTGGATGCGGATGTTTACGGGCCCAGCGTGCCGGTAATGCTTGATCTCAAGGAACACCCGGCCTGGGAAAACAACATGATGATTCCTGTCGAAAAATTTGACCTCCGGATCATTTCTCTTGGCATGATTGCCAGTAGTGAGAAGCAGGCTTTTATCTGGCGCGGCCCCATGGTGGGCAAGGCGATTCGGCAGTTGCTGGGACAGGTTTTGTGGGGAGAACTCGATTTCCTGGTGGTGGATTTACCGCCCGGCACGGGAGATCCGTCGATCACTGTCGCCCAGGCCATTCCCAAAGGCTCGGTGTTGATGGTGACGACACCACAGGAGGTTGCTCTGGCCGATGTGCGGCGGGCTATTGACCTTTTCAAGGAATTCAACCTCAATATTGTTGGTTTGGTTGAAAATATGTCCTATTTCATGTGTGGCCACACTTCCGAACCGATTGAAATCTTTGGTGGAGGAGGTGGGGCCAAGCTGAGTGAAGAATCTGGCTTGCCTTTGTTGGGGGCTGTTCCCATCGAACTCAAAATAGGGCTAGGGGGGGACTCGGGGACACCTCTGATGGTATCGGCGCCTGATTCCGAAACTGGGCATATCTTTCAAAACATTGCCCGGAAAATTTTGGAAGAGGTTGACCACCCTTAATTCATTGTGACAAATCCAAGGGTTGGAAAGGAAAAGCTATGCCCTCTTTTTTTGAGAAGGGCTGGGGTGCTTTCCAGGGAATCATCTTGCATGCTTGAGAAAAGCCGCTCTCTTGCGCAGGCTTCTCGCGAAATGGATCGGCGTGTCGGCCCGCCTCACTAACTGAAAATTATGGGGTGTTCAAAATTTTTTGAAATAAATGACAAAATTATTTTTAAAATGTTTTTTTTCCGAATTATGGTAAAATGAAGATCACTTCCCGACTTTCTTTCCTTTTGGGAGAAGCCCTTCTCCAAAAACTTCGGAAGAAGCTGAAAATTGTATAGATTAAGGACATGAGTTTACGGATTGGTTCTTTTGCAGAAGTCCGTCTAGCGGTTTTTTACTGTGCCTGAAATGAGATTTGTGTGAAAAGAGGTGGTCAGAGAGAAAGGAGGAAAAACTGCGATAAGTCAATGCTTTAGTAAAACATTTTCCAAAGAATCCATAGATTTACCCTTAATTTATTTTTTTCACAGGAGAAAGTATGAGGAAGGTAGCATTTTTTTCAGCATTAGTATTTGTACTGATGAGTTCCGCCGTTGCCTTTGCCGGACCGGCTCCTCAAAAAGTGATTGATCTGGCTAATTCACAGCTGGCAGCACTGGGAATGGATGCTGAAGTGGTCAAAGCGGTAAATGCCCAAAATGCCGAGGGCAAAACCATGAAGGAGATCAAGAAGATAGATAACCGGTGGATAGACGACCAAGGGACCGGGGGAACACCCGCTTTAATGCCCGGTTTAATGTCGAATGACTGTGCCAAGCAGCTTTATAACTTAATGGAGCAAAATGCTTTTATCACCGAAATCTTTGTAACCGACAATCAAGGGGCAAACGTCTGTCAAACCGGCCCAACAAGTGATTATTGGCAGGGCGACGAAGACAAGTTCACCAAAGTTTTTAACAAGGGTGTTCTCGTCGCTGACCCTAAAGATGATGAAGGAAAAACAATTTCCCAGGTTTCAGTTCCTGTTGTAGACGGTCAGACCCATGTAGGCACCATGACCATTGGCGTTGATGTTGATCTTGTCCCTTAAAAGATAAAAAAATTGTAGGTTTGGCCTTTCTCAATTAAACCATCTCAGAAAAATACCGGAAAGCGAATGCTTCCGGTATTTTTTTTGAACCAAATTTTTTGGGTGGGTTTCTGCAAACTAAAGAGTAAACATCCTTTTCCCAAAACAATTTTTGTTATAGCGGAAAAAAGGGAACGGAGTTATTTCATAATTACAATCAATAGGTTCAGAACACTTTCCCCCTGATTTGGTCAATAATCAGTTGAGCCCCATTCCAATGACGAGCCCTATTGCAATCCCAAGCCCGATAAAAATAGAACCGACAACGATGCCAACGGCCGTGTTCTTTTTGGCCAGCTCTTCCGACGTGCTGAATGGGGTTAATTTGTCGAAAATTTTATATCCCAGAAGCATAAAAGTAATGGTAAGTGCCGCTCCGCCCACAGCATAAAGAAAATTGAGAAGAATAATAGAAACCTCCATTATTTGAGAACCTCCTTGATATGGTTTATCTTTTTCACATATTCAATGGTTTCGTTGCTGTTCCTGCCTGTAACCCTGGGAAGGGTCGTTTCGATGGATTCCCAGAGGTTTGGGTTTTTCCCCTGTCTTTTTGAAATGCGTTGTGCCTTGATGACATTTCCCTTTCCAGCGTTATAAGCCCCAAACATAAAGGACAGTTTGTCCTGGAAAGGCCGCTTTGCTTTAAATGTCCGCCATATCTTGCGGTCATAATAGATTCCTGCCGCGATGTTCCACCGGGGGCTGTTTGCCGTCCCTTTTATCTCAGGATTTTTTGTTTTAATTTCGGCAAAGGTTCGGGGCATGATCTGCATGACCCCTTTTGCCCCCACCTGTGAAACCGCGTCGGATTTCAGGTGAGATTCCGCAATCGCCTGGGCTTTAAAGTACCGCCAGTCGAATCCCGCTCCAAAATATCGTTTGGTGTATTTTAAAAAATGGGGGTCGTACTCCACCACCTGATTGAATCTTTCAAATCCGAAAGAAATACAGGGAATTAAGAGTAAAAAGATGACAACGATGTGTTTTTTCATTTAACTTAAAGTCTTCTTCAGCGTGGTTATATGTTCCTGGTAATCGGAACTGCAACGGTTCTGTTCTATATAAACATTTAGTGATATTGATACGAGAGAGAAAGATTGCTTACGGGTTCTAATTGGGATTTTACGGGAAAAGAGAAAAATCCGTAAACCTTTTTGTTTATCCGGTCGGTTCAAAGCTCATTCCTGATCGCCGGATAACACGTATTTTTTTGCCGTGCGGCGGTCGAGGCCGGTAATTCTGGCCACCTGCTCAAAAGTGCCGTGGTGTCGGTAGAGCATTCCGCAATACCCGGCCAGGACTTCCTGGGCGGTCATTTTCCCTTCTGCAATTCTCTCTTTTAAAGCATCCCCCAGATCAGGTGCCGCCTCCCGGATTTCTCCCTCGTAGCGGCCGCAGAGAAGAATTCTGCGGACGGCCTGTTCCAGCTCCCGGACGTTCCCCGGCCAGGAATAGTCGGGGCCGGGGTGCTCGTTAAGAATGCCTCTTATGGTCCGCACCAGCTCCGGCTGGCAGTTGCCGGTTATGCGTTCGATGACGCGTTTAAGGAGAATGGACGTCTCATTGGGGTTTTCCCGCGTGCGCTGGTGGAGGCTCGGAACCTCGATGACATCAGAGCAGAGGCGGTAAAAGAAGTCGTCGCGGAACATGCCTTCCTTGCGCAGTTTTTGGATAGGACGGTTTGTTGCCGCGATGACGCGGCCGCTGAAGCGCAACTGTTCGTGGCTGCCGACGGGAGAAAAGACCCGCTCCTGGAGAATTTGCAAAAGCTTGATCTGGACCGGCGCCGCGAGGTCGCCGATTTCGTCGAGGAAAATGGAGCCGTGGGGGCTGCACTCGGCGAAAACGCCCCGGTAGTCGCTGACGGCTCCGGTAAAGGCGCCTTTCTTGTGGCCGAATAATTCCGATTCAATGAGGGTTTCCGGAAACTGCGATAGATTCCGTGCGATGAAATTACGGTTGAAGCTTTCCCTGAACTTTCCGCTTTTGTGGTCGAAAGGGATGTGCCCGGAGCGCCCTATAGCCGCGGCTGCGGCGCCCTTGCCGGTCCCCGTTTCTCCCAACAGCAGGGTGGAAAAATCCTCCATGCGATCCCAGAGGTGGTGTTCGAACCACTTGGTGTCGTGGGTGAAAATGTTGTTCCAGAGACGGCAGCGCAAGGTGTTCATGGAAGGGCAATTGCCGACCAGATTGCGGTTGATGAAGAAGAACGAGCGGCGCAACTGGAAAAAGAACGCCATGTAGCGGCAGGCCTCCGTTTCTGAGAAGCCTCTCTCCAGCAGTGCCGCCATGGCTTTTGCCGCAAAGGGGAGCGTCACGGGGCGCTCTCCACCGGCAAGTTGCTTACGGATGTGGGCGTCGAATTCGTCAATAAAATCGTGATAGATATCAAAAAGAAAGGCGGTGCGCAGAATAGCGGCATCAGCGGGGGTGAAATCGGAAAATTTGACCCTGCCTTTCGAACCCAGGGCGGCGAGATGTGTTTTGACTTTGGCAAAAGCCTGCCGGGTAATCTGGCTACGATCAAGGTTGCGGTCGGCTTCCGCAAGGCGCAGGTCCAGTTCAAAGCGGAGGTCGCTGAAAGGGTTGCAGAAAGCGGTGCGATCCAGGGTGATAAAAAAATCTCTTTGTGTACCAGTGAGTTGAAGTGTTTTTTCCATGTAAAAAATGTATATGATGTATGCAATCCATGTCAAACAATAAAATTTATTGAGGTAAAGCAATCTTTAAGAATCAAATTTTCACAATAAAACCAGATATTTAAATATATTTTTAATAGTGGCACAAACTCTGCCTTTAAATTCCATCAGGAAATGAAGCTTGATATCTCGATGGAACATTGAAAGGAGAGTTTGCCATGTCAAAAACAAATCATATTTCAGGTTTTGCTGCAGGAAAGAAACTCCATCTGTTTATTGCCATGTTTGTGGCGCTGCTCAGCGGTTTTTTATGCCTTCCCGGGAAAGGGATGGCGGCGGGATTGCTGAAGGCTGTCAACGGTGGCGATGTCCCAGTTTCCATTAAATCCCACAAAGTCGATGTCACCATCAACAACGGTTTCGCCAGAACCGAGGTTGACCAGGTTTTCTCCAATCAGGGCGACAATGACTTGGAAGCCATCTATTCTTTTCCATTACCCAAACAGTCCAGCCTTTCGGAGGTTTCCCTCTGGATCGACGGAGTCGAGACCCTGGGCGAGGTTGTAGAAAAGGAGAGGGCGCGCAAGATTTACGAAGATCAGAAGGCCAAAGGCAATGAAACGGCCCTGGCTGAGAAGAATGATTTCAAAACATTCGACATCTCTGTCGGCAAGGTCCCGGCGGGCGGTGAAACCAGGGTGCGGCTGGTTTACTATCAGCCCCTGGAGATCGACCTCAATATCGGGCGTTACCTCTATCCTCTGGCAGAGGGCAATGTCGATGAGGAACGTATCGCTTTCTGGAGTGTCGACGACCAGGTGAAGGGCGCGTTCTCGTTTCATCTGCAGCTCAAATCGGCCTTTCCCCTTAAGGATGTCCGTCTTCCCGCATTTCAGAACGATGCGTCCGTTCAAAAGATCAGCGGCAACGGAGAAGAGCAGGGCGGTGAAGAAACCTGGGACATCCTCATTGACAAGCCGGAAGGCCTGAACCTCAACCAGGACATCGTTTTTTACTACCGTCTCGACGATAGCGTGCCGGGCCGGGTCGAGCTTATCCCTTTTCGCAACAGTGACAATGAAGATGGAACCTTCATGGTTGTTGTCACTCCTGCGGCCGACCTGAAAAAAATTCAGGAAGGAAGCGACTGGGTCTTCATCCTCGACGTGTCGGGGAGTATGCAGGGCCACAAGATCGCGACCCTGGCCGATGGCGTATGCCGTACCCTGGACAAAATGTCCGGCAATGACCGCTTCCGCATCATCACCTTCAACAATACTGCTACTGATGTCACCAACGGCTTTGTTCAGGCAACCCCTGAGAATACCCGCCAATGGAGCGACCGTATCAAAGCGCTTCCGGCAGGCGGTTCGACCAACCTTTATGATGGCCTCTACCAGGGCTACAAAGGGCTGGATGACGATCGCACCACCGGCATAATTCTGGTGACCGACGGCGTGACCAATACCGGCCCCACGGAACATGCCAGATTTATAGAGCTTTTGCGCCAGTACGATATGCGCCTCTTCACCTTTGTCATCGGCAACAATGCCAATCAGCCCCTTCTTGACCGTCTCGCCAAAGATTCCAGCGGCTTTGCCATGAACATCTCCGATGCCGACGATATTACCGGGCGACTGTTGCAGGCAAAAGCCAAAGTCCTCCACGAGTGTCTCCACGATGTAGAGCTGAAAATCAAAGGTGAGCGAGTTAAAGACCTGACACCTGTTCAACCAGGCAACCTCTACCTTGGCCAGCAGCTGGTCATGTTCGGCCGCTACGCAGGCGATGGCGAGGTCAGGGTTGAGTTGAAAGGCAAGATTTCCGGTCAGGACAAGACCTGGGAAACGGCTGCCGTTCTCCCCGAAGTGGACCGTGACAACCCCGAACTGGAACGCCTCTGGGCCCTTTCCAGGGTTGATGAACTGATGCAGGAAGTGCGGGAAAGGGGTGAAACCGAAACTCTGCGCGGCAAAATTGTCGATCTCGGGACCAGCTATTCCCTGGTGACCGATTACACCTCCATGGTCGTGGTCCGCGACGAGGTTTTTGAAACCGAAAAGATCGAACGTAAAAATGCCCGCAGGGTCGAAACCGAACGCAAAGCGCAGGCAACCCGGGCGGCAACGCCGGTGAAAAACTACCGGGTCGACAACGACAGCAAGGGCGGCATGTTCAAGGGATTGCCTTCACCCAATATCGGCTCCGGTCCTGTCGGAGGTCTCTTTGTCGGACTGGCAGCCTGGCTCAACCGAAAGAAGAAAAAGATGAAGTAAGCCATTAATTTTGGGGTGGGATCGTGCTGCTCAGGAAAAGGGTGGCACGATCCTCATTGAACAGTTATTTAAAAATGATTAGGTAGTTTTCACCCCTTGCGATGATGCCGGAGTGGAGGAAACGTTTTGAGAATAGATGGACAGTTGAGCGGTTTGTGCGAATTCTGGCCGTCCTCAAAAGGGTTCCGGAACGGAGGGTAGCCGTAGGCCGAATCGCGGGGCGTCCTTTTCTTTGCTTCTTTCTTTTTGACGTAAAAAGAAAGAAGGCGTCGTCCGGGGACGCAACCCCGGTCCACATAACTTTTGGAGTTCATCATGAAGCCCGTTGCCATTTATAAAGATACCTCTTACGGCTTGGACCGTATACTTAGAGGGAAGACTCGTGCACTGGAACTTTGGGGCTGGCTGGCCCTTCTAATCTTTTGCAATCACTCTCTGCTGCAGGGGCGAATGGCAGAACAATATGTGTTTTTGCCCACCCTGGTTGCCAACGGCGAGTGGTACCGGGCTGTCCTTTCTCCCTTTGTCCATGTCAGCTGGTACCATCTGGCCCTTGATGCCCTGGCCTTTCTGTTTCTCTGGAAAAGTTTGGATGGCGAAAACACGGGGATACGCTGGATTTACCTGCTTTTCTGCTGGGCGGGGTGTTTGTTGGTGCCGTTGCTGGTTTCGGAACAGATTCACGCCCTCGGTCTTTGTGGTCTTTCCGGGATTTCCCACGGTCTCTTTGCCGTTTCCGCGTTGGAACTTTCTGATGACAAAAACCACAAGGAGGCCTGGTTTATCGGGTGGATCATGTTCGCAGTGCTCTTTGCCAAGATTGTTTGGGAAATGCTCAGCGGCAAGGTTTTTCTGGCGGGTTTTCATCTGGGTTATGTAGGCACTCCCCTGGTTTCCTCCCATCTGGGCGGCTTTTTAGGCGGCAGCCTGGCATATTTTTTAATCAGAATGGCTTGTATCTTGAATAAAAAAAGCCGATTTCATGATGGGTTGCCGTCATGAGAGTGATTATCTGTTTATTGATAGGGATTTTTCTTGTGCCTTTTCTGGTTTGGGGTAACCAAAAAACGGAGCAAATAACCATGAAGAATCGGGAACAGATTATCGATATGCACGTTCATGCAGCCGGCATCGGTGCGGGCGGAAGCGGTTGTTACGTTGCGCCAAAGTTGCGCCGCAACTGGAGATACAAGATCTATCTCAAGGCATTTGGTGTTGGGGAAAAGGAGTTACTGAAGAAGGGGGATCAACTGGTTTTTCAACGGATATCGGAATCCATTCAGGCGTCCCGTTACGTTTCCGGGGCGGTGGTCCTTGCCTTGGATGGTGTGGTTGACAAAGAGGGTGAACTGGATCTTGAGCAGACCGAGATTTATATTCCCAATGATTTTGTGGCCGCCGAAACAGCGAAATACCCGAATCTCTACTTTGGGGCGAGCGTTAATCCTTATCGCCGCGATGCTTTGCAGCGTCTGGAAAAGGTCGCACAACAGGGCGCGGTTCTGATCAAATGGCTGCCGGCGATCCAGGGCATCGATGCCGCTGACCAAGCCCTGATTCCGTTCTACGAGAAGCTCAGGGAGTTGGATATTGTTCTTCTGACCCATGCCGGGGATGAAAAGTCGTTTACCCGTGCCGCTCCGAGCCTGGGCGATCCCGAGCGTCTCAAACTTCCCCTCTCCCTGGGGGTTAAAGTTATCGCCGCACATGCCGCGACAACCGGGAAAAATGATGGAGAGGATAATATGGCACGTCTTCTCCGCATGTTTCCCGCGTATCCCACCCTTTTTGCGGATATTTCCAGTCTGACGCAATTGAACAAACTTCATTATCTGCCCAAACTTTTGAATCATCACGACATTCATGACCGTTTGATTTACGGCACGGATTTTCCTCTGATCAATACCTCGTTGGTATCTCCCTGGTATTTCCCAAGGCGGCTATCCATCCGTGAAATGTTGGAGATCTCGCTATTGTCCAGCCCCTGGGACCGTGATGTGCGCCTCAAAGAAGCTTTGAAGGTTCCTGCCGATGCATTTGTGCGCGGAAATGCGCTCTTGAAAATCCCAACCGATGGCCAGCCCGTCAACAGGGAGGATAAAACAATGTCTGAGAACCGGCTGCATCACTCCATGGATGGAAGGGTACAGGGTTTTCAGCCGGTAAAAGGGTGAGCCGAGCCCATTCTCAATTTGGTGAACAGTTAAAATCGGGGAGATTTTTAATGAACAACCAGAATATCCAAACCAACAGGCGCTCCTTTTTGTGGTTGAATGCAACCCAGTTTCTCGGGGCGTTGAATGATAATCTTTTCAAACTGATCCTGATCTTTTTTCTCATCGAGCTGCAGGGGCCGGAATCCGCAGGGGAAGTAGCCGCTTTTGCAGGCGCTGTCTTCGTGGTTCCTTTTTTGCTCTTTTCCCCTTTGGCCGGTGTCCTGGCCGATCGCCTGCGTAAAAGCCGGCTGATTGTCATGGCCAAAGGCCTGGAAGTTGTGGTCATGGCCATCGGTGCTTCAGCTTTGTGGCTGTCAAGTTCCTTCGGCCTCTACCTGGCCCTGTTTCTCATGGCTCTGCAGAGTACATTTTTCAGCCCGGCCAAGTACGGCATTGTCCCTGAACTCGTGGGCCGGGAAGAGCTTTCCAAAGCCAACGGTCTCATCGAAGCTTTTACCTATCTGGCCATTATCCTCGGAACCACCGCGGCGACGGTTGTTCCGCTTGTCACCGGGGGCGGTTACAAGCTTTCGGGAACCATCTGTCTGGGGATTGCCGTTCTCGGTCTGGTTTTCAGCTTCGGCATCAAAGAGAAACACAGCATAGCTGATTCGGCCGGCAAGACAGTTCCCCTGCAGGAATTCCGGCAAGCCCTGAGGCTGGTCCGCCAGGATCGCTACCTGGCCATGGCGGTGCTCGGTGCTTCCCTTTTCATGCTCATCGGCGCCTTCGGCCAGCTAAACCTCATCCCACTCGGCATCCAGGATTTCGGCCTTTCCCAGGAGCAGGGCGGAGCCCTTTTCCTGCTAGCGGCTTTGGGTATCGGAGCCGGCTCCCTGGTAGCGGGCAAGATGTCTGGACGCAATGTGGAGTTGGGCGTGGTTCCCATTGGCGCGGCACTACTGTTTATGGCATCTACGGTACTGTCCGGAGCATCCGGACACCTCGTCACGGCCTCTCTGGCTATTTTGCTGCTGGGAGTCGGGGCGGGTCTGTTCATCGTTCCTCTGCATTCTTTTATTCAGTTCCGGGCTCCGGAGGAGCATCGTGGCAAGGTCCTGTCCGTCATGAATTTTCTCGGCTGGTTCGGCGTTTTAGGGGCGGCCCTTCTGACCCATGTCGTCAATGAGGTTTTTGCCCTGCCGGCCCACGCAGGTTTCTTCGGGCTTGGCCTTTTCATGCTCCTGGTTACGACCCTGGCGCTGGCCATCTTACCCGATTTTTTCCTGCGTTTCGTGGCTTTGGTGCTTATGCGGCTCATCTATCGGGTGCGGGTGCGCGGTGAGGAGAACGTACCGGTTGAAGGCGGGGCATTGCTGGTCGCCAACCATGTCTCCTGGGTGGATGCCCTGCTGCTGTTGTCGACCCAGCAGCGCCGGGTCCGTTTTCTCATGGAGCGGGGGATTTATAACACCTTTTTCGTCAAACACTTCTTCAGATTAATGGGGGTGATTCCCATCTCCTCCCGGGACGGCCGCAAAGCTCTGGTGGAATCCCTCCAGACCGCCCGCCGTGCCCTGGATGAAGGATATCTGGTCTGTATCTTCGCCGAAGGCGCCCTGACCCGCAACGGTACCCTTCAGGAATTCCGCCCCGGTTTCGAAAAGATCGTCAAAGGCTCCGACCATCCCATCATTCCCGTTCATATCGGCGGTATATGGGGAAGTATTTTCAGTTACAAGTATGGTGCGTTGCTGGCCACCTTGCCCAAGTCTCTTCCCGGTCCGGTGAGGATCGATTTCGGTTCACCCTTTTCACCGCCCTCGACGTCGACGGAAGTCAGGCAGGCGGTCATGGAGTTGTCGAGCCGCTATTTTGAAAGCCGCAAGGAGGCTGGCGACTCCCTCGGCCGGCGCTTTGTCAGATCGGCTCGCCGGCACTGGAGGCGACCGGCTATTGCCGACTCCAGCGGTAAAAAGCTGAGTTTCGGGCAAACCCTCATGGCCGCTCTGATGCTGAAAAAACCGCTGGCGGAAAAAATCACGGGCCAGAAGAACGTCGGGGTTCTTCTGCCGACCTCCGTCGGCGCTGCACTAGCCAACCTCGCTCTGACCCTGTCCGGCAAGGTGCCCGTCAACCTCAACTATTCCGCTTCCGCAGAGAGTATGGCGTCAGCCGTGTCCCAGGCCGGCATTGAAACCATTCTGTCTTCACGTAAATTCCTCGACAAGCTTGGCCGTCAGGACACGAAAGAGGCTTATGTTTTCCTGGAGGATCTGACCCAGGAGCTTCGTTTTAGTGAAAAGGTGTCCCTTTGGCTATCCGCCCGTTTCCTGCCCACGGGTTGGCTGCTAAGCGGCTGCCTGCGTGATCCGGATGCTTTGGCAACCATCATTTTCTCCTCGGGCAGCACCTCTGATCCCAAGGGGGTGATGCTCAGCCATCACAATATTCTATCCAATATCGACGCCTACAATATGGTCTTCTCCGCCGATAAACAGGACCATATCTGCGGTATCCTGCCCTTTTTTCACAGCTTCGGTTTTTCCGGAACCCTGTGGTTTCCGTTGTTGACCGGTTTTTCCGCGGTCTATCATCCCAACCCTCTCGATACCGGCCGCATCGTGAAGACTATTCACCGCAACCGTTCGACCTTTCTGATGGCCACCCCGACCTTTTTGTCGGCCTACATTCGGAAAGCTGTCCCTGAGGATTTCGCATCCCTGCGGGTTGTCATTACCGGTGCGGAGAAACTCAGTTCCAAGCTGGCCGGAGATTTTACGGATAAATTCGGTGTTACGCCCCTGGAAGGGTATGGGGCGACGGAGCTTTCGCCCGTGGCGGCTATCAATCTGCCGGATGTCGAGGCCGGCGGCGTCCGTCAGGTCGGCTCCCATCCGGAGAGTGTCGGGCGGCCCCTGCCGGGAGTTGCCGTTCGCATTCTCGACCCTGAAACCCGTGAGCCGCTTCAGGTCAATATGGACGGACTCATTGAAATTCGCGGCCCCAACGTCATGCTCGGTTACTTGAACCAGCCCGAGAAGACAGCGGAAGCTATTCGCGACGGTTGGTACGCCACTGGCGATATTGGCTCTCTCGACGACAAAGGGTTTCTCAAAATAACCGGCCGTCTTTCCCGCTTCAGTAAAATTGCCGGTGAGATGGTTCCCCATGGTGCAATTGAGGACATCCTGCAAAAAGAACTCGACTCGCCGGAAGCACAGGTCGCAGTTACGGCGGTGCCCGACGAAAAGAAAGGCGAGCGCCTTGTGGTACTCCATGTGCTGTCCGCCGGGGGCGCGGAAAAACTGAAAGGGATTCTTGACACGGCCAATCTCCCCAATCTCTGGAAACCCGCGGCCGATGCCTATCTCGAGGTGGATGCCATCCCTGTACTTGGTACCGGCAAACTTGACCTTCGAATCATTAAGGAAATAGCTGACGAGAAGCTCAACAGAAAAAATGTGAGAAAAGCATGCTGAGATTATAAAAAACCATTGGTAAAGCAAAAAAGTAGTGAAAAATATTTTAAAATTTAAATTAAAGGTGTAAACAAAAAAATTGGTCCAGCCAATTTTCTCCGTGCAATCAATGCCTGTTAGCGAGAGGAGGACAAAATGGAAAAAATTCAAAAGATTCTGGTTGTCAGCCGCTCAACCTTGGAATGCAGGAAAGCTCTGCATTATGGGATTACCCTTGCCAAGCAATTTGACGCGGAGCTCTATGTCCTCCAGACTTTTTACAACGTTTTCGGGTTAAAAGGCTGGAATCTTCCTATCCACGGTCAAATGGTTCGCGAAGGTTTCGAAAAAATGCAGACGGATACCAAAGTGGAGATTAGGCGGATGATTGAGCAGGCCAAAGAAAACGATCTGAAAGTTGAGGTGCTTCTTCGTGAGGGGAAATTCATCGATGAAGTGTCTAAAGTAGTCGAAGAGGAAAAAATTGATCTCATGGTGTTGGCTTCCCATTCGGCATGGCGGTTGGAACATTTTCTCTTTGGGCGTGACAACGAGGATGCTCTGCGGAAATTGCCATGTTCGGTGCTGTTTGTAAAAGATGATCCCGAGCCGCTTGAGTGATGGCATATAAGAAAGCTCCTCTGAACTGGTAAATTCCTGAGGTTCTGGTGTTTCCCAGGCGGGAATATAACGTTGACAGAATTGGCGGGGAGCCCTTATCATCAATATTAAGGACCAGTTTATATAGGCCGGTTGTGATACTGGCTGAAAATCACGAAACGTAGGAAGATACAATGTCTATTTTGCCGATCAGAACTTATCCCGATCCGGTGCTTCGGGAGAATGTGGCACTGGAGAGGGAGATTGACCAAACCCTTATCGATTTAGCCCGGGATATGGCCGAAACCATGTATTCCGCCCCCGGCGTCGGGCTGGCAGCACCCCAGGTGGGGGAAAGCAGGCGCCTGATTGTCATTGATGTTTCGCCCAAGGACGGCCCCCGCAACCTCATTACGGCCGTAAATCCCGAGATTATTCTTCAGGACGGCGAATCCCACGAAGAGGAGGGGTGCCTTTCGGTTCCCGAATATTATTCCCGTGTTGAGCGCAGTGCCCGCATCAAGGTGAAGTATCTTGATCTTGAAGGCAAGGAAATCACCCTCGATGCAGGCGGCCTTTTGGCTATCTGTTTCCAGCATGAAATCGATCACCTTGACGGCATCCTTTTTGTCGATCATCTCTCCCCGCTGAAAAAGTCAATGTTCCGCAAGAAGTACAAGAAAATTATGGCGCACGCCCAGGAGAAGATGTGATTCAAGCGGGGGAGATTCGTACCGCCTTCATGGGAACACCTGAGTTTGCCCTTCCCACTCTTAAAGCATTGATTGCTTTGGGGCTCCCGGTCATTGCCGTTTATACCCAGCCTGATCGGCCCAAGGGAAGAGGGAAAGTTTTGTCCCATCCGCCGGTCAAGAGCCTGGCTCAGGGACTCGATATACCCGTTTTTCAGCCGGAAAAGCTGCGCCGGCCTGATGTTGTAGAGGAGTTGAAAGCCCTGGCGCCTGATCTGATAGTGGTTGTCGCCTACGGGCAGATCCTGCCCCAGAGCGTGCTCGATATTCCCCGTTTTGGCTGCATCAACGTTCATGCTTCCCTTCTTCCCCGCTACCGGGGTGCGGCACCCATCAACAAAGCGGTTATGGAGGGGGCAACGGAAACCGGCATCACTACAATGTTTATGAATGCGGGACTCGATACCGGCGATATGCTGATTAAGAAAAAGCTCGCCATCGGGTTTGAAGAAACTGCAGGTGAGCTTCATGACCGGCTGGCCGTTCTGGGCGGCGAGGCAATGGCCGAAACTGTTCAATGCCTCTGCCAGGGTGAGTTGAAGCCCGAGCCTCAGGACGACAGCCTGAGTTCCTACGCGCCGATGTTGAAAAAAGAGGATGGCCGTATCGATTGGTGCCGGCCGGCCGTCGAAGTGCACAACCAGGTTCGGGGGCTTGACCCCTGGCCCGGAGCGTTCTGTCGTTTGCATGGGGCACCCCTGAAAATATTCTGCACACTGCCTGAAAAGGGCGTGGGCGGGAAGCCCGGAAGGGTCGTTTACGCTGCTGCCGATGGCATTAAAATCGCCTGTGGCGAGGGGCTTCTTCTTGTTCGCGAGCTGCAATTGGCGGGGAAAAAACGTCTTTCCGCGGCAGAATTTCTGAAAGGCCATCCCCTTGCGGCGGACGGTTTTGTGGAGTGAGCAAGTGGCAAAAGGACCCACTGCAGGCGTGACCACAGGACAGAAAGATCATTTTCTCCTTGTCCTGCTCCTTGTCTTTCTCCTTGTGGTTCCCCTGGCGGCTTTCATTTTCTGGTATTTCCCCAGTGTCGGGCTGGTCAATATTCACCCGGCCCTGCCCTGGATTGCCGGGGTTGTAATCGGCAGCATCGCCCTCTTTCTGGTTTTGGGGACGGGTCTGCTTTTTCTTACCCTGCTCTCCGGTCGTGACCTGTTTCTGTCCGATTGCATGCGCAGGGTGGTGATAAAATATTTTTTCCCTGCCATTCTTGGAGCCGGACGGCTTTTGCGCCTTAATACCGAGCGTCTCCAGCATTCTTTCATCTCCCTCAACAACCAGCTCGTTGAGGCGGCGGACATGAAGGTCCCTGCCGAAAAGATCCTCGTGCTTCTCCCACACTGCCTGCAGATGTCCGACTGCCCGGTCAAGATTACCGAGGATGTTCACAGATGCCGTCGCTGCGGCAAATGTGATATTATGGAATTGCTCGGTCTTCACGACGAAAAGGGGGTTGACTTGGCCGTGGTGACGGGAGGGACACTGGCTCGCAAGATTTTGAAAGAAAAGCGGCCCGAGCTGATCATCGCTGTGGCCTGCGAGCGGGATCTTATTTCCGGGATCTGCGATGCCTGGCCCCTTCCGGTATTGGGCCTTTTGAATGAGCGCCCTCATGGACCCTGTTTCAATACGGGTGTACGAGTGGAGGCAGTTAAGGAGCTTCTGGAAAAACACATCCAGGTTTGAAACCTTGAATCTCCAAACAAGAGTGATTATTGTGGCAGAGAATTAACAACAATGTTTGCAACAGAATTTGATTTAAGAGGTAGAAAAAGATGAATACAGTAAGAACAGTATTGTTGATGACCTTGCTGACCGTTGTCCTGGTGGCAGCGGGTGGCATCTTCGGCGGCCAGACCGGTGCCCTTTTGGCTCTTGTTTTTGCCGGGGTTATGAACCTGGGCTCCTATTGGTTCTCAGATAAGATCGTGATCAAGATGTACCGCGGGCGTGAAATCACCAGTGGTGTCCTCCACGAAGTTGTGAGTGAATTATGCCAGCGGAATAATCTGACTATGCCCAAGGTTTACATCATTCCCCAGTCAACCCCCAATGCTTTTGCCACCGGGCGTAATCCCCAGCATGCGGTGGTGGCGGCAACCGAGGGCATTCTTCAGATATTGAGCCGCGAGGAGCTCATGGGGGTCATGGCCCATGAAATGAGCCACGTGCGGCACCGTGACATCCTTATCGGCTCCGTTGCCGCTACCATTGCCGGGGCGGTTACCTATCTCGCCCACATGGCCCAGTGGGCGGCCATTTTCGGTATTGGCGGCGATGACGACGACAATCCCGTAGCCCTCATCGCCATGGCTATCCTGGCCCCCATTGCCGCTGTGCTGGTTCAGACGGCGGTTTCCCGTTCGCGTGAATATGAGGCCGACAAAGGCGGGGCCAAACTGTGCGGTAATCCGCATTATCTGGCGAGCGCTTTGCAAAAACTTGAAATGGCTAATCGCCAGCGTCCCATGCCTAAAGCAAGTGAAGCGACGGCACACATGTTCATTGTCAATCCGTTGAGCGGGAAAGGGGTGACATCCCTTTTTTCGACCCATCCGCCAGTCGAAGAGAGGATCCGGCGGCTCGAAAGCATGACCGTAATCTGATTAGCACATGTCGACAGGGGGGCGGTAGCCCCCCTGTTTTTTATTGGGACAAATTCGCTGTCAGTACGCTATGTTGAGGATGGCCTCGGCCAGGCCATTCAACTGATTTAATAATAAATTCACCAAGAGAACTACCTTGAAATCTCATAACGATCCACGACTCCTCGCCTTTGATGTCCTTGCCCGGGTGGAGGAGGGGGCTTTTTCCGATCTTGCCCTGGATGCTGTTCTTTCCCGCCATGATGACATGGATTCCAGGGACCGGAGTCTGGTCACTGAACTGGTGTACGGGGTCCTCCGCTGCCGGGGGCATCTCGACTTTGTTTTGGCCAAGTTCTGTAAGAAGCGCCTCGAAAAAATTGAAACTCCGGTGCTGCGAATTCTTCGCCTGGGAGCCTATCAGCTCCTTCACCTGGATCGGGTGCCCCAGCGGGCGGCGGTCCATGAGAGCGTGGAGATGGCCCACCGCCTTAAACTGTCACGGACTTCGGGTTTTATCAACGGGGTATTGCGTGCCCTGGCCAGAAATAAAGACTCCCTTCCCTGGCCCGATCCTCACCTGCAGCCCTTGGAAAGTCTGGTCCACAACTGGTCCCTGCCACCAAGGCTGGCTGAGGCCTGGCAGGCTCAACTGGGGAATGATGAGGCCCTGGCCCTGGCCGAGGCCATGTCGGTCCAGGCTCCCTTCAGTTTGCGAATCAATACCCTTAAATTTACCCGTGAGAACGTTGCGGATTATCTGTTCTCCCTGGGGATTGAAACCAAACCAACCACCTTTGCGCCCGAAGGGTTGACTGTCGTTGGCAATAAAAAAATGGAACTGCTGGCTCCTGCCATGGCTGAAGGGCGTTTTCTGATCCAGGATGAGGCCAGCATGCTGATTTCCCATCTTCTGAGGCCGCGTAAGGGAGAGGCCGTACTTGATGCCTGTGCGGCTCCCGGAGGAAAAACAACCCATCTGGCTTCACTGAGTGGTAATGAGGCTCACATCCTGGCTCTGGATCTCCATGAAAAGCGCCTTCGCCTGGTGGCCGAAGGCGCAAAAAAGTTGGCCTGCCTGGGGATTGAAACCCGGCCTTGGGATCTGACCCGATGCCCGGATTTTATTGAAAAGGGAAGCTTCGACAAAGTGCTCGTCGATGCGCCCTGCACTGGTCTTGGCGTGCTGCGCCGCAATCCCGAGATTCGCTGGCGGCGGATGCAAAGCGACATTGATGAGATGGCTCGGCTTCAGAGTCTTATTCTCGACAATGTGGCGCCGCTGGTGCGGCCGGGCGGGGTCCTTCTTTATTCCGTCTGTACTTTTTCGCCGGAGGAAACGGACGCTGTGGTGGATGGTTTTTTAAAGCGTCACCCCGAGTTTGCCCGTTGTGATCTGAGGTCTCTTTGTCCGCGGCAATGGGGCGCCCTTTTTGATCCTCAAGGTAACTTCAGAACCTTCCCGCATCGGCACAATGATATGGACGCTTTTTTCGCTGCCAGATTGACGCGCCGGGCTTGTTGAAGGTCAATCGGTTTTTTTCTATAAAAATGAAAATCTTGTGAGTATTGTGCAAATGAAACTTGATGCCGGAAAAGTTCGGGACCTTCTTGCCGAGTTCCCTCTCCGGGAACTGGCGGCCGAAGGGCGCAGCCAGGCCGCTGTACTGGTTGCTTTTTTTGAAAAAAACGGTGAGGATCACCTGCTTTTCACCCGGCGCACGGAAAACCTCAATCACCATCGGGGAGAGATCTCCTTCCCCGGCGGAGAAATAGAGGCGGGCGATGCCGATCTGTGTACCACGGCCCTGCGGGAAGCGGAGGAGGAGATCGGCCTGCGTGCCGGGGATGTCCAGGTCCTGGGCCGCCTCGATGATTTCCAGACCCGGCGCGGTTTTCATGTTGCCCCTTTTATAGGCACTTTTGCTTACCCTTATGAGTTTTCCGTCAATGACGAGGAGGTCGCGGAAATCCTTGAAATCCCTCTGCGCGAACTGGCCAATCCTGATGTTTTTCGTTATGAGGATTGGAAGGTCGACGGCGAGACGCACCAGGTTTGTTTCTTTACCCTCGATTCCCTGGTAATCTGGGGTTTAACGGGGAATATCCTGAAACAGTTCCTGGACTTGACGGTAGAGTTTTCGTAATCAGTCAGCCCAATGGCCTCGTTCCGCCCATGGGAAGGGCAACTGTCTCCAGGATGGTGTCCCTTATTCAAGTCTTGCATGTCCCCCAAATAACTGTAAAATTAAATCTGTTTTATCTTATAGTTAAGGATCCGGCGGGACCAGGGAGCTATTCTGCTGCGGCAAAGGCAAATCGTTCTTATTTCCCCTTCTCTCGTAATAAACCCCTGTTTCGGCAGGCTCCTGGGAAAAGGTAATTCAGATCATGGAATTTTTCCGAAAACTCAGCCTTCTCTCCAAAATGACCCTCGTCATCGCTTTGGTACTCTTTTCATTCTTTGCCCTGTCCAGCTACCTTGATTATCACCGGGAGCGTGAAAAGATGTTTCAGACCGCTGTCAGCAAGGCGCGCCTGCTGGCCGAGGGAGCCATTCGCACCCGGGAATACCTTTCGGACCAGTATCTTGTCGGGAATGTTGAAATGTCGGAAAAGCGCTTCGGCCTGATTCCGGTTGTAATGTCCGGGCGTGTCGGTGAGCAGGTGGCCAGCAATCTCGGTTATCATTTGAAACAAGTCTCGGAGCGTTTTCGAAATCCTGGCAATGCTCCGGATACATTTGAAAAAACGACTCTCCGTAAATTTCATCAAGACTCCTCCCTTGAGGAATTTTTTACTTCATCGACTCTGAATGGAAAACCTGTATTCCGTTATTTGCGAGCCTTTAAAGCGAAAAAGAGTTGTCTTCAGTGTCACGGGAGGCCGGAAGCGGCACCGGATTTCATCCGCAGCCGTTATCCTGTTGCAAAGGACCGGGCCTACAATTATGAGCTTGGAGAGGTCATTGGCGCTGCCTCCATCAGGATTTCCATGGAGGATTTAAAAGCGATTTTTTACCGAAATCTGTGGCGGGAGGAACTGCAGAGCTTCATTATTTTTTTGGCGCTCGTCACCTGCCTGACCCTTCTCGGACGACGGACGATTATCGTCCCTTTGCGGCACTTGGTTGAAGCCATGAACAATATTATCAGCACAGGCAGTTTTCGCTACAAGCTGGTCACCCGGAAGAAGGATGAAATAGGCCGTTTAATCGCCACCTTCAACTCCATGGTTGATCATCTCCAGGAAAAATCCGAGCATCTGGCGGAATCGGAGCGCAGATTTCGGATTCTCACCGAGACGGCACGGGACGCTATTGTCTCTTTTCTCAGCAATGGCCAGATTATTCTTTTTAACAGCCGGGCCGAAGAGATTTTCGGTTACCGGAAAAAGGATGTTATCGGGTTCCCCATTGATCGCCTCATTCATGAGGAGAATGTTGAAATCCACCAAAAAGGCATGGAAAATTATCTGCGCGACAAAGCGGATACCGCCTTGTCGCAGCTCCACAAGATTGTCGGCAGGCGGCATGATGGCACCCCCATTCCTTTGGAGTTTTCCCTTTCTATGGCTGAATCGGACGGTCATATTTTTTACACCGCCATTCTTCGTAAACTGACGGTCGAAGATTAATCCCTTTTCGTTCACAGTGATGTTGCTATGAAACCAGATTCCGAACGCGCCAGGCGTTTCCTCGATATTCTCGACAAGCGGGTCATGGTCGGTGACGGCGCTATGGGGACCTTGCTTTACAGCCGCGGGGTGTCGCTGGAGCTGCCTTTCGAGGCCCTCAATGTCTCCGATCCAATGTTGGTGGCACTGGTTCACCGCGAATATGTTGAGGCCGGCTCCGGACTTCTTGAAACCAATACTTTCCGTGCCAACCGCCCTTGCCTGGCCGCCAAAGGACTGGAAAATAAGGTCCGTGAGATCAATAAGGCCGGCGCACGATTGGCCCGGGAAGAAGCGGGGGAAGAATGTTTCGTGGCCGGCTCCGTGGGTCCGCTGCCTCGCCCTAAAGCGGACCAGGAGGATTTCCCCCGGCAGGACAAAAAAGCCTTTTACCTGGAACAGATGGAAGCTCTGATCGAGGGTGGGGCGGATATCCTGCTACTGGAAACCTTCCCCTCTCTCAAAGAGTTGGAACTTGCCATCTCTGTGGCTTTGGGTTTTGACCTTCCCGTTTTTGCCCAGCTCGCTTTTTTGGAGGGGGGGCGGACCCTGGAAGGGGAGACGGTTGAGGCCGTGGCCCGACGGTTGAGCGATTCCGGGATCGCCGGAATCGGTGCCAACTGTGGCACCGGCCCTCGTGAGATGCTTGACCTTGCCCGGCGTCTCAGCACGTCGACCCGGTTGCCGATCTCCATCTTCCCCAACTCCGGCTTCCCCCAGCGTATCAACGGCCGCAATATCTATCTGACCACCCCCGAATATTTCGCTTCGCGGGGCAAAGAACTGGTTGCGGAGGGAGTATCTATCATCGGCGGTTGTTGCGGGACGACGCCGGACCATATCCGCCTCTTGGTGAATGCCCTTGGGGATGCGAAACCAGTGCGCCCCTTGCAGTTGGTTTCCGGCACCCGGCCGGTGAAAGAATTGAGAAAAACACAGCAGGCCGCCACTTTTCTCGACAGGTGGGGAAAAGAACCGGTCATCACCGTGGAACTTGACCCTCCGAAAGGGCTTGATACAAGCAAAATCTTGGCTGCTGCTGAGATCCTGGCCGACAAGGGCATTGCCGCTATTAACCTGGCTGAAAACCCCCTGGCCCGCATCCGCATGGGCAATATCGCCCTGGCCCGGGAAATTCAGGAAAAAACCGGTCTTGAAGTGATTATTCACCTGACCGGCCGGGACCGCAACCTGATCGGTCTGCACTCCGACCTGATGGGAGCTCACCTTCTCGGCATCCGCAATGTGCTTGCCGTAACCGGGGATCCCACTCCTTTGGGAAACGAGGCCGGGGCCAGCAATGTTTTTGATGTCACTTCCATTGGTCTGCTCAAGCTCATTTCTACTCTTAACAAAGGTGAGACCCTGTACGGTGCGGAACTCGGCGGGGCAACGTCGTTTCTGGCCGGGGCCGCCCTTAATCCCAACGAAACCACGCTTCCCGACCAGCTCGACCGACTGCACAAAAAGATTGCCGCGGGAGCCCGTTTTGTTCAGACCCAGCCGGTTTTTTGCCCGAAGATCATACAGAAGTTGTTCCGCAGTACGCGTTCATTGAAGACGCCTATTCTGCTCGGTATCATGCCTCTGGTCAGCGAACGCAACGCTGAGTTTCTTCACAACGAAGTCCCCGGTATTGTGATCCCCGAGGAGGTACGCCTGCGCATGCGCGGCAAAAGTGGGGAGGAAGGCATTCGTGAAGGGCTGGCCATCGCCAGGGAGCTGATCGCATCCGCCGGCAAGGCGGGAGGTTTCTATCTGATTCCGCCTTTCGGCCGGGTGGAGCTGGCTCTTGATCTGATTGATTTTATCCGCCATGGCTTGAAACAAGTTTAATCTATATTTTTTATGATTTGGAGGTCGCCTTGAAAACCTATGCACCTGTTTTAAAAATCATCACAGTTTTGTTGTTTCTACTCACTTCGGGCTGTCAGACTTTTCAGCAAGTGGACCAGAAAACCTTGCTTGATGAAGCCTTGAGGGAATACATGATGTATCTTCGCTGGCAGGATTTCCACGATGCCGCTACTTTTATGGTTAAGGAAAACCAGGCCGCCTTTTTGGAGGACTTTTCCGGCAAGGAGGACCTTAACATTACCGACCTGACCCTGGTCAATCAAGCGGCAACGGCAAACCCTAACGAGTATCAGGTTGTTTTGCGTTTGGAGTATTTTTTACTCCCTTCCAATACCGTCCGGACAAAGGATATTCATCAAACCTGGGTTTTAATATTGGATCCAAAATCCATTAAGCCCAAAGGCTGGTTTATAGCCACGCCTTTTCCGGAGTTTCCCTGAATCCGGCCGATTTTTGATTTAAATTGTGACAAAAATGTAGTAAAAACAATCCCCCGGTCAAATTCTCCGAGCAACAAATCTGTTTACAATAATAAAACAATGTTTTATTATTGGTCTCTGCTTTTATGAAAGCGGGTTTTTTAATATCTACGGTTGGGCTCCTTCGGTGCCGCTGTCCAGGAATCTGTCGGACTTGGGGTTTAGGGAGTCCCCTTATGGCGCAGGGCTGTCGGTGTTCAGGCGTCAGGGGGAATACCGTAGAGGAAGAAAGAAAGAACGAGGATTCCCATGTGTAATTGTATTGATATCCAAAAGGTTGACAGCATTGTCGAACGGATAGGAAAAGATCCCACCAAGGCAATTCCCGTTCTTCAGGCTGTTCAGAAGGAGTTTCGTTATGTACCGCTTGAAGTCATCGAGCGGATTGCACAAACGACGGAGATGACAGAATCGCAGCTCTATGGGGTGGCCACTTTTTTCACCCAGTTCCGGCTTGAGCCGGTGGGGGAGAAAATTATCAAGGTCTGCCACGGCACCGCATGTCACGTCGGCGGGGCTGAAGGTCTGACCGAAGCCCTGGAAGCGAGGCTCGGCATAAAGGATGGCGAAAACACCCCGGATATGAAGTACACCCTTGAATCCGTGGCTTGTGTGGGTTGCTGTTCCCTGGCACCGGTGGTTATGGTGGATGAAAAGACCTACGGTAGCCTTGATAGGAAGAAAGCCGCAAAGATTATCGACGATCTGGAAAAAGCAGGAGAAACCGGGTGAGTGCGAATAAAAAAACGATAGTTGTTGGGATGAGCACCTGTAACGTTGCTGCGGGTGCCGATGAAGTTCTAAAAATCATCCAAAATAGAGTAAACGCCGGGCTGGATGTCAACCTTTCCATAACCGGCTGTCTCGGCATGTGCTACTGCGAGCCGCAGGTCAAGGTGCTTGACGAGGACGGCAGGGAACACCTCTATATTAAAGTTGATGCCGGCCGCATGGAAAAAATCCTGACCGATCATGTGGAGGGCGGTGAGCCGCAGGTCAAGTGGACCCTTGACTTTGCCGAGGCCATTGGTAAACAGCGCCGCATCGTTTTGGCCAACTGTGGCAAAATCGATCCGGAAAAGCTGGACGATTATCTGGCCCGGGACGGCTACAAGGCCCTGGGAAAGGTGCTAAAGGACAACCAGCCGGAAGCCGTTATCCAGGAGGTTCAGGATTCCGGCCTGCGGGGCCGTGGCGGTGGCGGTTTTTCCACCGGCCTCAAATGGCGTTTCGCTTTCAACAACAAAGCGGACAAGAAATATGTCGTCTGCAACGCCGACGAAGGTGACCCCGGCGCTTTTATGGACAGGACCACCCTGGAGAGCGATCCCCACGCGGTGCTCGAAGGCATGGCTATCGGCGCCTTTGCCACCGGAGCGGACGAGGCCTATGTCTATTGCCGGGCCGAATACCCCCTTGCCATCAAACGTCTCAACCGGGCCATTGCTCAGGCCGAAGAAAAGGGCTATCTGGGAAAAAATATTTTCGGTACGGGCTTCAATTTCGAGGTTCATGTCAAGGAAGGGGCGGGTGCCTTTGTCTGTGGCGAGGAGACAGCTCTGTTGGCGTCCATCGAGGGGCGCCGGGGCATGCCAACCATCAGGCCGCCGTTTCCGGCTGAGTCCGGCCTGTTCGGCAAACCGACCACCATTAACAATGTCGAAACCTGGGCCAACGTCCCCTGGATCGTTCGTCACGGCGCCCAGGCCTTTGCCGCTTACGGGACGGAGAAATCGAAGGGCACCAAGGTCTTTGCCCTCGCCGGCAAGATCAAACACGGAGGTCTGGTGGAGGTGCCCATGGGCATTACCCTCGACGAGATCATCCACGATGTCGGCGGCGGCACCGGTACCAACCGTCAGGTCAAGGCGGTGCAGATGGGCGGGCCGTCCGGTGGCTGCGTGCCCCGTGAGCTGTTCCATACCCGCATCGATTATGACGAGGTCACCCGTACCGGCGCTATCATGGGGTCGGGGGGCATGGTGGTCATGGATGAAACCACCTGCATGGTCGACGTAGCGCGTTATTTCCTCGATTTCACCCAACTCGAGTCATGCGGCAAATGCACCTTCTGCCGCATCGGCACGACCCGCATGCTGGAGATTCTGACCCGCATCTGCGACGGCAAAGGGGTGCCCGAGGATATCGATATTCTTGAAGATCTGGCTGAACAGATCAAAACCACCAGTCTCTGCGGCCTCGGTCAGACGGCGCCCAATCCGGTTCTGACCACCCTGCGTTACTTCCGCAATGAATATGAGGAACATATTTTCGACAAGAAGTGCCGGGCCGGGAAATGCCGTAACCTCTGCACCTTTGAAATCAACGATAAGTGTGTCGGCTGCACCCTGTGTGCGCGCAACTGTCCGATGGATTGCATTACGGGCAAGAGCAAGGAACAGCACTTCATTCAACAGGACAAGTGCATCCGTTGCGGTGTCTGCCGCGATGTCTGTAAATTTGACGCCGTTACGGTCAAGTAAGCGAGGAAACACCCGTGGAAAAAATTACTTTTACATTGGATGGAAAAAAGATTGAGGTCGCAAAAGGTACGACCATTCTCGAAGCTGCCCGGGCGGAAGGGAAATTTATCCCGACGTTCTGTCACAACGATGATCTGAAGCCTTTTGCCTCCTGTTTTATCTGTGTGGTCGAGGTCGAGGGACGCAATAATCTGGTGCCGTCCTGTTCAACGGCTGCTGCTGAAGGGATGGTTGTCACCACCGATTCCGAGCGCATCCAGAGGGCACGCCGAACCTGCGTTGAGCTGCTGCTTTCAGATCACGAAGGCGACTGTCTCGGGCCCTGCATGAGCGAGTGTCCGGCCGGCATCGACATTCCCGGTTTTATCAAGCATCTGGCCGAGGGCAATGATCGGGCGGCTTTGGAGCTGATCAAGGTAAACATGCCCCTGCCCGGCATTCTTGGTCGGGTATGTACCCGGCCCTGCGAGGAGGGCTGCCGACGGCAGTTGGTTGAGGAGTCCGTAGCCGTTTGCCACCTCAAGCGTTTTGCCGCCGACCAGGTCGCGGCCAGCGGTGATGAATTTATCCCTGAGACCGCCCCTGCCTCCGGAAAACGGGTTGCCGTGGTGGGCGCCGGTCCCGCCGGGCTGACGGCCGCCTACTACCTGCAGATTCTCGGTCATCAGTGCACCATTTTCGATATGCAGGAAAAGGCGGGTGGCATGACTCGCTACGGCATTCCCAGCTACCGGCTTCCCCGCGATGTTATCGAGAGCGAGGCCGATGTGGTCGCAAAGCTCGGTGCCGAGTTCCGTTTCAACACCAAAATGGGGCGCGATATCAGTCTCGACCAGTTGCGCAACGATTACGACGCGGTCTTCCTTGGTCTCGGGGCACAGGTTGCCAGGCCCATGCGTATCGAGGGCGAGGATACCGAAGGGGTTCTTTCCGGTATCGGATTTTTGGGCGCCTCTTCCCGCGACGAATCGATGCCGATCGGCAACAGGGTCATGGTCGTGGGCGGCGGCAACACGGCCATCGATGCTGCGCGTACGGCCCTGCGTCTCGGTGCCGCAGAGGTTTCCATCCTCTATCGGCGGACCCGCGCTGAAATGCCCGCCTGGGAGATGGAAATCGATGCTGCTGAGGAAGAAGGGGTGCGGCTCGATATTCTGGCTGCCCCGGTCAAGGTCGAAAAAGCCGCCGATGGTTCACTCGATGTGACCTGTATCCGCATGGAGTTGGGAGCGCCGGATGACTCGGGCCGCCGCCGCCCTGTCCCTCAGGAGGGGAGTGAACATGTCCGCGTGGTCGACAATATTATTTCCGCCATCGGTCAGGATGTTGATCCTTCGGATTGCGAAGGTCTTGACCTGACCCGCTGGCAGTCCATCGATGCCGATTTGCATAAATGCACCACCAATATGGACAACGTTTTTGCCGGCGGCGACTGTGTCACCGGCGCCGATATTGCCGTGACTGCCGTAGCTGCCGGGCGGCGCGCCGCCATTTCCATTGATCAGCACCTGCAGGGTCAGGCGGTTGTCGGCGATCCGAAAATTTACAACCACACCATGGGCAAAATCGACGAGGTCGACAAAAGCGTGGTCGAAGGTTTTGACAAGACCGATCGGCTTCCCATGCCCGAACTGGAGCCGATGGAGAGGATCAAAAGTTTCGACGAGGTGGAAACCGGTTTCAATGAAGCCGCCGTACGTGAAGAGGCCAAACGTTGCATGGAATGCGGCTGCCGCGATGCCCATGAGTGCAAACTCCGCGATTATGCTACGCTTTTCGGGGCTGACCAGCACCGTTTCCAGGGTGTCAAGCGGCTGTTCGAGCGCGACAAGAGCCAGGCCGAAGTGGTCTATGACTCCCACAAGTGCATCCAGTGCGGCAACTGCGTTCGCCTTACCGAGGAGGTTCTGGGGACCTCGTCAATGGGCTTTACCGGCCGCGGTATTAGCGCTCGAGTCAAACCGGCGATGGACCGCAAACTGAAGGATGTGAATCCTGAGGGGTTGGACCGTCTGGTGGAAAATTGCCCGGTCGGCGCTCTAACTTTCCAGGATGATCCGGTGGCAACTCTGGAGCCCTGTTTCAAACGTCCGGCTTCCGGGTAGGTTTGAAAACGGATTCAGGACAGACTATTCATCCCGCCAAACATGCCGGGATGATTTCAGGAGGAGACAATGAAGCAGTGGAACAATATTGACGATGTCCTCGATTTCGCCATCAACGAGGAAGAGGCGGCTGCAGCGTTTTATACAAGCCTGGCCAAGCGGGCTGATCACCCTTCCATGCGCGAGGTTTTTGAAGGTTTTGCCCTGGAGGAAAAGGGGCATAAGGCCAAACTACAAGCGGTCAAGGCCGGTGAAGACGTGGTCGGTGCGAAAGATCAGGTCCTCGATCTAAAGGTCGGCGATTACCTGGTCGATGTCGAGCCGAGTCCCGACCTGAGTTATCAGGACGCCCTCATCGTGGCCATGAAAAAAGAGAAGGCGGCGTTCAAGCTTTACCAGGATCTCGCCGCCCTGGTTCAGGACGACAAGATCAAAAAGGTTTTCCTCGCTCTCGCTCAGGAAGAGGCCAAGCATAAATTGCGTTTTGAAGTTGAGTACGACGATCTGCTGACGGAAGATTAGCCTTCAGGCGTTATCGATATCTCAGAATGAAAATAAAAAAGCCCCGGGTATTCTATCCGGGGCTTTTTTATTGTTTTTATCTCTCGAATTTCACATGCCACCCTGGCAGTTTTGGCTGAACCTGGCAGGCGGATTTTTTGACTTTATCTTTTCAAAGTTTGTTCCGTCAAATCGCGGAGAAAGGCTCCTTAAATTGTTGAAGACTTTGCGCAAGAGGGACAGTTCCCAGGTATGATACATCTGTTGTTATTTACTAGGTAACCGAAAGGCTTTTCCATTATCAATTAATGCCAAGAAATAAAAGTTATTGTAATTTCGTGTTGTTATAAAGAAAAAAAGTAAGGAAACCGGTGCTGCTCTTTTTTGGCAAAGACTCGTTGTTAAAAACGGAAGGACGATAAACAGAAGGGTCAATACTAAATTTCTTTAATTTATTTCTAAAGATAAAGAGGTGATTTTGTACCCTGTGCCTGGCAAAGTTAGATTATTTTTGGAGGAAATTTTAATGGAAGTGACAAATTTTGCGCGAATTGTTGATAGGCTTTGAACCATTGGATTTTTCTGTCAAAATTTTGAATAGGATGAGTTCTCGTAAAAGTGGTGGAAGAAAATCTGCTATTAATGTGGGCACGTTTCATTAAAATTCTTGGAGGGTTAAAAATAGCCGTTTGGCATAGAAAGAGCAAATTTCGAAATTTTGGAAAATACAGTAATAAAATGAATTCTTTTTTTACGTGAATTTTAAGAGGACCAAACTCGAATTATAATTGGGGGAAGAGAACATCCTGTGGGGGGATGAAATCAAGCTTACCTTGATTTTTCAAAACTCTCTTCTATTTGTTTCCAACACATTAAAATCAAACATAAAAAACGATTAGTAAAAGTTTAACTAAAACCTTTTCCACTGCGCAATAACTGTTTCCCGGAAAGTTGAAACATTATTTTCCCTGACTGATTGTTGCCGAAAAAAGGGCGCACCTTTTTCAGTTCATGCTTGAAATCGGTCCAGTTGGGGCTGTTGATTCATGGCTGAAAGCAGTGTTTCCTGGCTGGAAAATGGTAAGCCAAAACGTTGTTGGCGATTGAACAAGGCAGCTGTTTGGCGTTTTTATAATTAAAACTCCGAAAGGGCAAAGCCAGAGTAATCTGGTGACGCAAAGCCACGGGTCCTGATTTCAGGACAGCCGGGTTGCCGAAGAGGTGAAGCACACTATCTGAGGTCCCGGCACTAGACCGGAATCATATAGCGCTCATCTTCGGCGGAAGATGAGCGCTTTTTTGTTTTTGGGGTCCCGGGGGGGGCGGCGGTGAAAACAGAGCGTTCAAACAAGGGAAATTATTTTCCAGGCGGTTCTTTCGCGGGATATCTGCAACCCAGAAGGTTGTTGCAGTTTTTCGCCAGGGGGCTGGCCTGGGTTCATCTTTTTTCGCTGCTTGCTGGCTTTTCAGGCATTTTATTGCTGGCCCAAACGGTCCAGGCGGCCCCTTGTGATACCAAATCCGGTTTTTCTTTCGTTCGCCATGACCTGAGCGAGAGTTACTGCGAGCTGTGCGGCTACGGCTATATAACTGTCGTTATTTCCAATCCCTACAGTTATACCTACGATACGACTCCCCCCTTTACCGACCCGCCCATCCCCGGCGCAACCATAACCAATATGGTGCTGGTAGAGAATCTGGGTAGTTCCGGTCTGGTGTACGATCCAACCGCCCCGAATCCCTTTTCCGTCAGTGTTAATGGGACTCCCGTTGCAGTCCTTGCGCCTCCGGGTACCAGCGGCACCACGCTGACCTTCAGTTCAGCCCAAACCACAGCCTTGGACTCCCTGGTGTCAGGTGAAGGCGCCCAGGTCAACACCATTACTCTCCGCTTTGCGGTCAGGCGCACTTCAGATCCGGAGGGTTTGGCCAGCCCCACCACCAACCGGACCGTCACTGCGACACTGACTTTCGACACGGATTCGGGCTGCAGTGATTCCCCCCGGAGCGACACGGACTCCTTGGCCTTGCGCGAGCCGGAACCCGAGGTCATCAAAACCGGCTGGAACTACGATGCCGGCCAGCGCAGCAATTCCGCGAGCAATCCGGTCTACGGCAACAACAACGACGATGTCGTCTGGCGTATCCGGATCAACAATCCGGGCGATGCGGGCCTTCAGGATCTGCGTCTGGACGACCTGATGGAGATCGGCAACCTGGAAATCAGCCATGTGTGCACGACCGAAGGGGCCGCCAATACCATCGCCGCCAACAACGGCGGGGGAGCGCTCCCCGCTGGGTGTGTTGCCCATCCCAGCAACGATCTCAGCAATTTTATCGTCTCGGACCCCTACGGTGATATGGCCTCATCCTATGACGGTTATGAGGTCGACGTGACGGCCGGCGGCACTACCTCCATCTACCTGGTCGGGAAAATTATCAGTGATGGCTCCTGCTCCACCAGCACAACCAATACCGTCAGCAATGTTCAATGGGGATGCGAAGCGCAAGTCCCCGCCGGCGATATTTCCCAAACCTCGTCGGGAAGTACGGTTCCAACCGAGGTGGCCACCCTTTATACCCGCTACAACGACGACCATCCCCTCCTTGAGGTGCAACGCCAGTTGACGGGAACCAACACCTCCCAGCCGGTCGGCAGCAAGGGGACGATGACCATCACCATACGCAACAACAGCGGCGGCAGTGTAAAGAATATTCACCTGAAAGATGTGCTGCCGGTTGAGTATGTGGTGGATTCGACCTTTCCGCCGGAACTCGATGTCTACCCAGAATATGGAGCTTACCCAGGTCTGATCGACACCATCGTGTGGACCAACCCGGCAGGCGCAGGAAATCCGCTGGCCAATACCGCACCCGAGTTTGACCTCACCAGTAACGGTGTTACCCATCCCCTCTATGCCGATCAGGTCAATATGCTGCGCCAGGGCGATGTGGCGGTCGTACGCTTTCGGGTGGTATTGATCGAATCCGATTACTATGATCGAAGCGCCAATCTCGATGTCAATCCCGAAGAGTACCCGGTGACTCAAACCGACCCGACCCACCAGACGATCCTGGACAATGAGTTGACGGTGGACTTTGATCTTTTCTGCGGCACCCAGGGCTCCCAGCAATTCGTTCTGACCGGCAACGGCACCGGCAATCCCAACGGAGCGGCCATTCCGGCGAATCCGGAAGATCTGGATGTTGCCGTGGGGGGCAATGTCTTTATCCTGACCAACGACCCCGCCCAGCTTCTGACCCTGCCGATTCTGGTTACCAACAACGGCGGCCATGACGCCGCCGACTACCATACATTTGTCAGCTTCGGGGCCACCATGGAGGTCGTCAGTGCCCCTTCCGATTGCTCCCCGATCAGTCTTGACGCGAACAACCAGCCGGCCCCCTGGAAGGTTTGGCTGGGGGACCCGGCAGATCCCCTGACTATTCCTTCAACGGCAACGGTCTATTCCTGCAGTTCGACGGATGTCATCGCTCCGGGACAGACGGTCACCTACAACTTTGATGTCAGAAAGGTCATCTCGACGGACTCCAACTATGCGAGCCGTCTCGCTGCCGACGATCTCAGCCTGCGGGCCGATGTCGTGGGCGAGATTGTCCTGAGTGACGGCACTACCCTGCTGGATTTCCCGGCTCCGATACTCCGTGCGGACAATGAACTGGATCGTGCCAACAACTATTCCCTCGATACCACATGGGCGCGGGTCATTGGTTTCAACCTGAAAAAAAACCAGGTGGGCACCTGCAGCGAGAACAATCCGCCGTCCTTTGACAACAACGGATTCGAGGAGGTGCAGATCGGCGAAGAATGTACCTTCCACCTCGAAACCGGGGGCTGGTTCGGCTTCAAGACGCCCGGTTTTGCCTATATCGCGGTGCAGAACATCGATGTGGTCGACGAGGTCCCGGACGGCCAGGTTTACATCTCCAGTGCCGACGCAGGTTCCACATCCCTCATTCAAGGTGTGGCCCTGACTCTGCCCGGGGCGCCGATCACCGAAGGCCAGTTCGACTGGCGTTTCAACGTTCCCGACAGCCAGCAGATCAAGGTGGCTGACGAATGGTTTGTCGTCGACACGACCACACGATTGCTCAACAAGGAGATTGACCAGCGCCTGGCGCCCAACCTCCATGCCGCAAACAGCCACAATATTTTGACCTCCGATTTCGATGCGACCTTCATGAACAACAATACCGGGGCGGTCGAAATGTACACCCTCGGACCGAGCACGGTCGGTTATCCTGAAGAGGCGATCCGGCGCGTCGACCTCACCGTCACCGAGCCCTACCTGACCTTGGAAAAGCAGGTCTGCAACGAAAGCCTCAGTACCACAGGCACCGGATCGAACTGTACCCCTTTCGTAGACCTCGCGGACAACGGTGATGCCTACAACGATTACGTCTACAGGATCGTTGTAACCAACGAGGCCAGCAGTGACGGCGTGCAAAGGGCGCCGGCTTATGACGTTATCGTCACTGACGAGCTTGACCCCAGCGATCTGGCTTACGTCTATCCCTTATCCGGCGACGGAATCGACAACGACGGCGACGGCAGTAGCGACGAAGCGGGTGGCGAAGGGTCCATCAGCGACAATGTCGTGAAAAACGCAGCCCCTGCGGTAGTCACCTTCTCCTACACCCACTCCAGCGCCCTGGAGCGCATTGATCCGGGGTCTTCCGTCACCCTGTACTACCGCGTCGATTACGATGACGATGCCGCGCCCCAGCAGACTTTCACCAACACGGTATTGGCAACCTATGACTCCCTGGAGGGAGAGTTCGGCAGCCAGAGCGCGCCCCAGCGTCCCAACAGCGATATCGCCGGCGCCAGGTTCTACACCTCCGACAGCACCACGGCCCAGGTCCGGATCGTTCCCGTTGAGACCGAGCCCAAGAGTATTGCCGGCCTATCCAACACACCTCTTGTTGGCGCCGGTACACAGGGAGTGTCGGTAGGGGAAGAGATTGAATACCGGCTCAGCACTCTGCTGCCCGTGGCCCTGCTGCGTAATTTCGTGATCCGGGATGAACTTCCAACCGGCCTGCGCTGCAGCGAAGCACCGGAAGTCAACCTGGATGCAGCTCCCTATGCGGCGGCAGGGTTTGATCCCGGCGGGACCATAACCCCAACCTGTGCCGACGGCTATGTGGAGTGGAATTTCGGTGATCAGCGTCTTACGGCAGGTACCGCAGGACTGAATAACCGCTTTGATTTCGAGATCGGTTTTATTGCCCGGGTGGAGAATACCTCCAGCACCAACGATGGCGATACCCTGTCCAACGGTGATCCGGCGACAAATGCCACTGCCACATACGTTGACGAGAGCGGTAATAGCGTCACATATGATTTCGGCCAGGTGGATGTCGAGGTTCATGAGCCGCTTATTGAGCTGACCAAAAACTTTGCCGTCCCCAATGCCGATGCCGCTGATATCCTCACCGTCACCGTCACGGCCACCAACAACGGTACCGCGACCGCTTACAATCTGCGGGTGCTCGAAGACCTTACCGGCCTCAACCTGACCTACGTGGGCAATGTGGCCGGCACCAGCCCGCCGGATGTTGTGGATACCACTACCCTGGGAGTCAAGCGACCCATTTTCAGCTGGAGCGCGCCCATTGCTATCGATGTGGGCGACAGCATCAGTTTCACTTTCGACATCAGCATCGATGCCTTGGTGCAGCCTCTGGAAGTGCTGGAAAACACCATCCAGGCCGATTGGACATCCCTGCCCGGTCAGAGCACCGCCCTCAACAGCGTTGGCTCCATCGGCGCTGACGGAACCGAGATCGGCATGCGTATCGGGGCTCTGCCCAATGCCGGTGACAGCGTCAACGATTATGAAACCGATGCCGCGGCCCAGGTGCCGGTACCTGCGCTCACCGTCACCAAAACCGATCTGGAACCAGCTACGGTACCGACCATCGGTGCCCATAAACGCTTCAGTATCGAAGTCGCGCTTCCCGAAGGGATCAGCAACGGCGTCATTGTCACCGACAGTCTGGATGCCGCCGGCCTCAGCTATGTCCTCGCCAACAACGCTACCTACGATATCAGTTACAGTTTCTCCGGCATCGCCACTATCAATGGCCAGCCTCCGAACGAAGCGGTTTTCAGTTCATTCCCGGCAGATGGCTCAACCGGAACCGTCACCTGGGATATCGGAACCGTGGTTACCCAGACAGAAGATGATTCGAGCCAGAACCTGGTTAACCCGGCTGTCCGGATCGATTATTACGCCCGGGTCAACAACGACCTTGATACCGATGCCGGCGATACCTTGCTCAATGGCGCCGTTCTCAATTATCTGAACGGCGATACGGGACTGCAGGAGACCTTGAATTCAGCAGCTCCGTCAGTTTCCGTGTCCGAACCCGACCTGACCATGACCAAAACCGTGGAGAATTTTTCCAATCCCGGTGCTCCGCCGGTTGCCGGTGATATTCTGCAGTACCGGCTGACCGCCATCAATACAGGCAGCACCAACTCCACGGCTTACGACATCAATATCGTAGATACCCTGCCGGCCGGACTGGTGCTTTATTCCGGCTTTACTCCCACCGCAACCATCGACTCGGTTCCGGTTCCCGGTTTTGTGGGAACGCCGGCAGGCGCACCAGGAGGACCTCTGACCTGGGGACGGGACAACGGGGACGGCAGTCTCGATATCCCCGCCGGGCAGACCCTGCTCATAATCTACCAGACTGTCGTCCAGGTTGTCCTCGACCCTGCCGGAATCATTGAAAACGGGGTTTACAGCGACTGGACCTCTCTGGAAGGCGTCAATACCCATGAGCGGACCGGGGACGGCTGCCCGACCATCACCCTTCCCAACGATTACTGCGTAGGTCCGGTATTCGCCACGACCACGGGTGTCGCCCCGGAAATGGTATTTCAGAAAACTGTCATCAATGAAACCACCGGAGCCGATCCTGGTCCGACGGCCAGCCCCGGTGATGTCCTGAGATACCGTCTGCATATTGAAAACATCAGTACGGCGGCAGGTCAATTCAACCTTACGGATGAAATCGATCAGCTGAATGCGTCGCCCCTGTTCGTCCCCGGCACCCTGACCATTGTCACACCTCCACCTTCCGGGACGGACAATAGTGATCCCCTGGGCGGAGCAGCCGGAACAGGGCTGGTGTCTTTCACGGGTTTGAGTCTTGACGGTGGGGACTTCATGACCATCGAATTCACCGTGCAGCTCGCTGCGGTGATTCCGAGCGGTACCGAGGTATTGAACCAGGGGAGCTTGTTGTTGGTCGACCTGGGTACGGTGTTGAGCGATGATCCGAACCTTGGGGGCGATGACAACCCGACCCGGACCGAGATTGTATCCGAACCGGACTGGATTATCGAGAAAAGCGCACAGGATCTGACCGGTGCCTCGACCATCCTCTTTGCCGGCGATGTCCTGCGTTATACCATCACGGTCAAAAACGTCGGTACCGAAAATGCCGTGAATGCGATGCTGCGCGATACGGTTCCGGCCGACACCACATATGTAGGCGGCAGCACGACTCTCAACGGCACGTCCGTCGCCGATCCGGGGCCGGGGGTATCGCCCCTGGCGGCAGGCATTCTCATCAATGCCCTCGAAAACCCGACGCCGGGAGCCATGCGGGCCGACGCCACGGCTACCACCGATAACGTGGCGACAGTCACTTTTGACGTTCAGGTCGATGCGGCCACCGCCAGTGGTACGGCGATTTCCAACCAGGGATTTGTCGGCGGTTCGGGCACTGGCAGTGGTGCGTTTCCGGATCAGCCGTCCGATGATCCGGCGACGGCCGCAGCCGACGATCCGACAGTCGTCGTGGTCAGCAGCGTCGAGTTCCGTAAGACGGTTTTCAACGAAACCACAGGTGGGAGCGGGGCGACGGCAACCCCCGGCGATACGCTGAGATACCGCCTCGAAATCATCAATACCAGCACAGGCACACTCAACGATTTGTCCCTGGTCGACGACCTCGAAAGTCTTCAGGCCGGTGATCCCCAATATTTTGTACCCGGCACCCTGGCATTGGATGTGGTGCCGTCCGGTGCGGATGTGTCCAACGCCGATCCCAACGGCGGAACCAAGGGTACCGGCCTCGTCGATATCCGGGGTATGAGCGTGGCAAGCGGGGACACTCTGACGGTCGAATTTACCGTTCAACTCGCCCCGATTATCATCAGCGGTACGCAGGTCCTCAACCAGGCCGATCTCATCGCGACCGCTGCGGTTTTCCTCAACAGCGACGATCCCAACATCGGTGGCGCAAACGATCCGACCGAGACCCTGATCGCTTCGGCACCTCAGTTCCTGGTTGAGAAGATCTCCACCGATCTGACGGGCGATCCGGCGGTGCTGAGGGCAGGTGATACCCTGCGCTATACCATCACGGTCAAAAACATCGGCAACGAAAACGCCGTCAACGTGATTTTGCGGGATAACACCCCGAGCAACACCACCTACGTGGCCAACAGCACCACCCTCAACGGTGTCGCCGTGCCCGACGCCTCCGGTGGGGTCAATCCCCTGCACAGCGGCATTCTCATCAACGCCCCGGAAAACACCACTGCGGGCTACATGCGTGCCGATGCATCGGCCACGACCGATAACGTCGCCACCCTGACCTTCGACGTGGTGGTGGATGCAGGTGCCCAGGATGGTCTGGTCATCGAAAACCAGGGTTTTGTCGACAGCAGCGGCGAGGGCAGTGGCGTTCAGCACGAACAGCCGTCCGACGATCCCGACACGCCCACGGCGGACGACCCCACCCGCGACGTGGTCGGCGACCTGCCTCTCCTTTATGCTCTCAAGACCGTGACCATCTCCCAGGACAACGGCACCGTTGGCATCGTCGATCCCGGGGACGTGCTGCGCTACACCATTGTCATTACCAACTCCGGCGCGGTTGCCGCCAGCAACGCGACTCTCACCGACACCATGCCCAGTGACACCACCTATGTGGCCAACAGCACCACCCTCAACGGGGCGGCTGTGGCGGATCTGGCAGGCAACTCGCCGGTGACGGCAGGCCTGGTGGTTCAGTCCGGCGATAACCCGGGGGCCGGGATCATTTCGGTGGGAGAAAGCGCCGAGGTTTCTTTTGAAGTGACGGTTGACCTCGGCACGCCCATCGGCACGCTTATCAGCAACCAGGGTAGTGTCACCTGCGCCGAGCTGTCGGAGCTGCTGACGGATGCCGACGGCGTTGCCTCCAACGGTTATCAGCCCACGGTCGTGGTGGTCGGCAGTGTCCAGGTGTTGTCCATAACCAAAGAGGTGACAGTCACCGGCGGCGGTTCCGCCGAACCTGGCAGCGAACTTACTTACGTGATCAGGGTCACCAATATCGGCGGCCTGGCGGCCACCGATGTCGTCGTGACCGACGACCTGACGCCCCTGAGCGGTCAGGTAACCTATGTCAGCGGTTCGGGGACCATGGACGGAGTCGCCACGGGCGTGACCTACGCAGGTGCCGTGCTGACAGCGGATTATGCCGCCACCTATGGCGACCTGAGTCCGGGAGATACCCTGGGAGTGCGTTTCCGCGTGCAGATCGACGCTGCTCTGCCTTACGGCACGACCATCACCAACACGGCCGAGGTCACCTGGGACGGCGGCAGCCGCAACGAATCGGCCAGTGTTGCCATCGATGTCGGCGGGACGCCGGGGAGCGCCGCTCTCAATGGTTCGGTCTGGCACGACGGCAACCTCGATACTGTCTACGATATCAGCACCGAGGAGGGGCAGGAAAGCTGGACCGTCGAACTCTACCTTGACGGCACCCTGATCACCACCACGACGACAGACGGCGACGGCAATTACAGTTTTTACGGACTGGCCGCCAACGATGGGACGGGCAGCCTTTACGAAATCCGCTTTGTCGCTCCCGGTGCAGGCACCAACACCGCCTCGTTGGGCGATGCCATTTCGGCCTTTACCAACGGGCTTCAGCGCATCAGTGCCATCACCGTCGCCGAGGGTCAGAACCTTCAGGACCTGGATCTGCCCCTGTGGCCCAATGGTACGGTTTACGAATCCATAAACCGGGAGCCTGTCGCCGGAGCCACCCTGGAGCTTCTCAATGCCGCCTCCGGCGCGGCTCTGCCGGACACCTGTTTTAATGATCCGGTGCAGCAGGGCCAGGTAACCACGGCGAACGGTTTCTACAAGTTCGATTTGAACTTCAGCGATGCCACCACCTGCCCGGCCGGAGGAGACTACCTCATCGAGGTTACCCAGCCTGCCAGCGGCTATCTGTCAGCCCCCTCGACCATTATCAATGCGGCCAGCGACTCTTCCACCGCCGCCTATTCAATCCCCGTCTGCAGCGCGGATGCGGTGCCGGCCACTGCGGATTACTGCGAGGCGGTCACCTATGCGACGGCACCGCCTGTTTCCGTGGCGCCGAACTCGGCGGGCACCACCTACTACCTGCATTTGTCCCTGGACAATGGCAATGTGCCCGGCAGCAGCCAGATATTCAATAACCCCATCCCAATCGACTCCGAGATGGACGGCGCCGTGGCCATAACCAAGGTTGCCGCCCTGACCAACGTGACCAGGGGGGCGCTGGTGCCCTACACCATTACGGTAACCAACGTCTACGGTGTTCCCCTTGAGGATATCAGGGTCGTCGACCGCTTCCCGGCCGGCTTCAAATATGTCGACGGCAGTGCCCGTCTGGACGGCGTAGCAGCGGAACCTGCCATCAACGGGCAGGAGATGGTCTGGGATGGTCTCGAACTGGCGGTCAGCGAGAGGCGAACTTTCGAGTTTCTCCTGATCGTGGGTTCCGGTGTCAGCGAAGGCGAATACGTCAACCGGGCCATGGTTTACAACACAGCCCTCGGTACCGACGTCTCGGGAGAAGCGACGGCCACGGTGCGCGTTGTCCCGGACCCCGATTTCGACTGCACCGATGTTATCGGCAAGGTGTTCGATGACGGCGACCTGGACGGTTGGCAGGATAAGGGCGAGGTCGGTCTTTCAGGCATCCGTCTGGTGACGGCGCGGGGCCTGATCGCCACCACCGATCAGTATGGCCGTTTCCATATCGGTTGCGCGACCGTTCCCGATGAGGATCGCGGCAGCAATTTCATCCTTAAGCTGGATGAACGCAGCCTGCCCGGCGGTTACCGCCTTACCACCGAGAATCCCCGGGTGCAGAGGGCGACGAGGGGCAAGATGCTGCGCTTTAACTTCGGCGCCACCATTCACCGCGTCGTGCGCATCGATCTCGCCGACGGTGCCTTTGAACCGGGCACCAGCGAACTGCGGCTGCAATGGCGGCCGAAGGTAGCCCAGTTGATCGAGGAACTTAAGCGGGCGCCCTCGGTTCTGCACCTGTCTTACCTTGCCGATCTTGAAAAAGAGGGGCTTGTCAAGAAACGCCTCAAGCAACTGAAAAAGGGTGTTGCCAAGGAATGGGACCGCTCCGGCGGTGGCTACCGGCTGGTCATTGAAACGGAAACTTTCTGGCGCCGTGGCGCTCCATTTACAGGTCGATAGAAGCGTAATGATGGTATTCAAAGCTCATAACCTGACTCTGCTCGCGTGCACGGAATGCCGGCGTCTTGTCGCTGTTTTCTGCCTGTGCGGCGCTATCGTCCTTTCTTTTCCGCTGATCTCCCGGGGGGAGACGGAGGTGCGGATGTCCAATACCTCCGGCGGTGCCCTGGAGCAACATCTGCCCCTGGATGAAGGGAGCACCTCCTGGGTCCACGACCCGGCCATCTTTGCCGAGGATGAGGGAGACATCACCGAGAACCGCGAAACCGTTGCCAAAGTTGCCAATACCGTCAAGCTCGACAACCTGGTGCCGGCCATTCACTTTGAATTGGGCAGGATCGACATCCCCGACAACTATTTGAATTTGTTGCGCAAGGTTCTTGATGATATGCGGGACCGTGTCAATGTGCGACTGCATTTTATCGGTCATGCCGACTCCCTGCCCCTCGGACCCGAACTGCAGGCTATCTATGGCGATAATGTCGGCCTTTCCCGGGAACGGGCCGGCAATGTCGCGGAATATTGCCAAAAAGCCTTGAATCTGCCGCCCGAGGCCATTTCCTACGAGGGGCTCGGTTACAGTCAGCCGCTGGCCGACAACACCAGCGAAGAGGGCCGCGCCCGCAACCGCCGTGTCGAGGTCCAGGTGTGGTACGACGTAATCAGCGAAAAAACGGTTCAGGAAGAGGTTGTCGTGGCCCGGCCGAAAACCGCCGTCAATCGTGTCAAGGTCTGCCGCACCGAAACGGTCTGTAAGCTGCGCTACAAAGAGGGCCACGCCCACCGGGCGCGGGTCCGCAATCTCATTATCCCGCTGCGCTACGATCCGGCCGCCTTGCAGGTGTCCGATCCTTTCATCCAGCAGGTTCGCCAGGCCATGACCGATCTAGGCGGCCGGGACAACCTCGTGATCAAGTTCATCGCCTATACCGACAACCTTCCGTTGAGCGACCGTGAGGAACGCATCTACGGCAATCATGCCGGGCTTTCCAAGGCGGTGGCAAGGCGTGTCGCCCTTGTCATGCAGGAGGCTTTGCAACTGCCCAACGCCGCAATCGACACCGAAGGGCGCGGGGCCTCCCGGCCGTTGGCCTCCAACCAGACCCAGCAGGGGCGCGCCCTCAATCGCCGGGTGGAAGTTGAGTTCTGGTATGACGACCCGCTCCAGGAGCTCCCGGATGAGCCGCAGTTGTGCCCGGATGCCAGCGGAGTCGAATCCGTAACCCGTGTCCACCTGGCAGCATCGGGCCCGATTGAGCCCATCGTTTACCGGGGCGGCAACCCGGTGGTGCCGGAGGGTTATACCGAACGTCTGCGCCGCATGATGAACGAAGTGCGGGAAAAGAACCGCGTGCGTTTGCGGTTTGTGGGTTATACCGGCAATGAACGTCTCGATCGGCGCACCGCTGCCGTGTACGGCGACGATATCTGCCTCTCCCTGGTGCGTGCCCGGCGGGCCATGGAAGCCGTGCGCGAGAAAATGGGGCTCTCCGAGGAACAGGTGGAGTTTGACGGCCGCGGCTATGTGCAGTCCGACGATGTGGTCAATGCCGGCTTCATCACCTCGGGTGAATCCAGGGTCGAGATCCAGGTGGTTTATGACGAGCCGGCCATTCTCGATGATTACGAGGGAGTGGAAATTACCCCCATGACCCGCGAAGTCACTCCGGCCAATCCTTTCGCCCTCAATCTCATGCGCATCACCGTGGATGGCAAGCCGGTGGACGATCCGGGCAAATGCAGTTCGGATGTGCAGCGCTGTACCGATGTGGCCCTGGAACGGGCTGACATCCAGTTCAAACACGACAGCCTCAAGCTGGAGCGGCGTCTCAACATTAGCGCCTGGCCGACCACTATTCGCTATCAGGATTTAGGCGAGACGCCTTTCCCCGAAAACCTGGTGAATTTCCGTCTCTATGCCAATTACCGAAGTTTCCTTGAACGCGGCGAGGTGCGTATTTTCGAGGAGGAGCAGTCGTTGCGGGACGTGCCTCTTGCCGTGGTTGAGCTCGATGCTGACGGCAGGGCGCAGTGGCGGGCGGAGTTCGCCAAGTTTTCAGCGCCGCTGAAAAGGTTGAAATACCTGGTTCGTGTCTATGACCGCAAAGGCCGGTTTGACGAAACCAAACCCCAGCCCTTGTGGGTTACCGACACCATCGATACGGAGACGGCCGGGCATGATGTCGATCAGAAGCTGTTGGCCGGATACGGCGAAAACAGAATTTCCTTGAGTAATATTCCCTTGAGCGGCGGCGCGGTGCAGGCCCAGGGTTCGTCCATTCCCGCAGGTCATGGGGTGTGGATGGCCGGTTATGCCGTTCCCGTGGATACCCGGGGGCGCTTCGTGGCCGAGGAGATTCTGCCGGAGGGCGTCCATACCGTGGAGGTTGCCGTTCTCGACGAGTTCGGCAACGGCGAACTGTTCCTGCGCGATCTGGAACTCAAAAAGAGCGACTGGTTCACTGTCGGCATGGCTGATCTGACCCTGTCCGGCAACCAGACCAACGGTCCGGCCAGTCTGTTACAGCCGGACAATCCCCGTTACAGTGAGGATTTCAGTCTTCAGGGGCGTCTGGCCTTTTATACCAATGGCAAATTTAAAAACGGCTGGACCGTCACCGGAAGTGCCGATACCCGCGAGGGGACCGTGGAAGAGATTTTCTCCAATTTCATCGAAAAATCCACGGAAGCGCAGTTACAGCGCATCGATCCTGATTACCACTATCCAACTTTCGGTGACGACGGCACCATGGTCGAGGATGCCCCGACGGATGGCAAGTTCTATGTCAAGGCGAAAAAGAATGAGACCTACGGGCTCTGGGGTAACTACATGCTCAACTACAGCGATACCGATCTGGCCCGTATCGATCGCCAGCTCTATGGCGCCAAACTGCATTACCAGCCCCTCGAAACCACCAGTTTCGGCCAGCCGCGCTATGTTGTAGACGGATTCGGGGCCGATCCGGGCACGGTTTCGGGCACTGATGTGTTACGCGGCACGGGAGGCTCTCTCTACTACCTGAGCCGGAAGGATGTTCTGGAAGGTTCGGAAACGCTTCGTATCGAGGTGCGGGACAAAGACTCCGGCCTGGTTCTGGCGCGGGAAACCCTGACCGCCGGCAGTGATTACGACATCGACTACATTCAGGGGCGTATCCTTCTCTCGGAGGTTCTGCCCTCCACCGCCAGCGACGACCTGCTGGTTTCCACCAGCTCCCTGAGCGGCAATCCTGTCTATCTGGTGGTGAATTACGAGTACACACCGGGTGTCGATGACCCGGATACGCTGATTACCGGGGGCCGTGCCCATTACTGGCTCAATGATTACATCAAGATGGGGGCTACCGCCTACCGCGATGAGGAAGACGGTGTTGAGAGCACCCTCGGCGGCCTCGATCTGACTTTGCGCAAATCCTCCTCCACGTGGCTGCGGCTGGAAGGCGGCCATAGCGAAGGCCCGGGGGTGTTTTCCTCGACATCGAATGACGGCGGCTACAGTTTCAGCTCTCCGGATGAAGATACCAGCGATGAGGATGTGGCGGCTTCGTCCTATCGTGTCGAGGGTAGCCTTGGTCTCAGCGATATCTGGAAGAAAGGGCGCGGCCGCATCACTTTCTATCTGCAGGATCTTGAAGCGGGCTATTCTTCACCCGGTCTGTCGACGGAAGACGAAATTACCCAGTTCGGCGGAACCATTGACCTGCCCATAAGCGATCATCTTAATGTTCTCATGAAAGTGGATGCACAGAAAAAACCCGAAGGGCTCGACAAGTCGTCCGCTGAATTGAATCTCAACTATCGCTTCGCCGACAACTGGACCCTGAGTCCCGGGCTGCGCCACGAGAGCCGCCAGGACAACTCGGAAACCGTGGCCGCGACCCAGGAAGAGGGCGACCGCACCGACGCGGTAGTGCGGCTGGCCTATGACTCTCACGCCCGCTGGACGGCCTACAGTTTTCTTCAGCAGACTGTTCAGGCAACCGGTAACCGCGATAACAACAATCGCATCGGCGCAGGCGGAAGCTGGCGTTTCAACGACCGCCTCAATCTGCTCGGGGAACTTTCCAGCGGCGATCTGGGCATGGGCGCCAGTCTGGGCAGCGAATATCTTTATTCCGACAGAACCACCATGTACCTCAAGTACAGCCTGGACAGTGAAAAGGATGACGACGGCCTGCTGACCCGGGAGGGCACCATGACCTCAGGTTTCCGCACCCGGTATTCGGAGAGGACCAGCATCTACTTTGAGGAGCAGTACGAACACGGCGATGTCCCCACCGGGCTGGTGCATAGTGCCGGCGTCGACTTCAAGACCGCCAACCATCTGAATTTCGGGGCCAATCTTGACTACGGCACCCTCAAGGATCCCGACACGGCGGCCGAAATCGAACGCCGGGCGGCAAGCGTCAGCGCTGTCTACAGCCTTGAAAAATTCAAGATTTCCAGTGCCCTGGAGTATCGGGTCGACAACACCGAGGACGAGGACGACGGCAGCTGGTCCAAACGGACTGCCTGGCTGTTCAAGAACAGCTTCTCCTATAAGGTCTCTCCCGACTGGCGTTTTCTCGGCAAATTCAATTATTCGGTGAGCGAGAGTTCGCTGGGCTCAAGTTATAACAGCGACTATACCAAAGCGGTTCTCGGAGGCGCCTATCGCCCGGTCAATAACGATCGCCTCAACGCGCTTTTCAAGTACACCTATTTCAATAATCTGCCGGCGAGTGACGACTCAATTTCCAGCAGCAGTTCGAACGTTATCCAGCGCAGCCACATCGGTTCGGTCGACATAATGTACGATCTCACTCAACGCTGGACGGTGGGAGGGAAATATGCCTATCGCCATGGCCAGGTGGCCCTGGACAGCGACAACCCCGAATATTACGCCAGTCGTGCCCATCTCGTCGTGCTGCGGGCCGACTGGCATTTCCTCCACAAATGGGATGCCCTCATGGAAGTGCGGCAGCTCGACCTGCCCGATGCCCAGGACCGTCGCAGCGGGGCGCTGGTGGCCCTGTACCGGCATCTGGGAAATCATTTCAAAGTGGGGGTCGGCTACAACTTCTGTGATTTTTCCGACGATCTGACCCAGCAGGATTATCGTCACCAGGGCTTGTTTATCAATATCGTTGGCAAGATGTAGGGTGGGGGAAAAAGATGTTTTGCAGTTTTTCAAAAGGGAATGGCCTCGTGCCACCCATTCCAAGGGCCGCATAAACCCATCCATGGGCGCTTAGCTGCCGCCATCCGGGCGGCAGAGGCCCTTTCCATGGGTAGCACGAGTCCATTGGAACGGAAAATTAAAATTTTTAAAGCTTTGACATAAAGGAATGGACGGTTAACGACATGAAAAAAATGCTCACAATAATGGTTTCCATGGTTCTCCTCTGCCTCTGCAGCGCCGTTGTTTTCGGGCAGGACATAACCAGGGAACAGCTCAAGGGCCTGGATGAGCAGATTCAGGAGATCAAGGGCGATGTCCTTGGCATTGCCACGGAGTTGAATCAGCTGGAAGAGAGGCTCCTCTATCCTTCCAACAGCGAGATCGCCGTATTCATGGCATTGGCCGAGGGCGGAAAGTTCAGACTTGATTCGGTGGAGATCCAGGTGGATGGAAAACCCGTCGCCTATCATCTTTACACCTTCAAGGAGTTGGAAGCTTTGCAGAAGGGCGGGGTTCAGCGGGTTTACACCGGCAACGTCAAAACCGGAACCCATGATATCCAGGTCTCTTTCAAAGGAAAAACCAACGGCGGAAGCGATATCGAACGATCGGAAAATTTCAAGGTCCAGAAGAAAGTCCGCCCTGCTTTTGTGGAAATCAGACTGGCTCAAGACGAAATCACCCTGAACGACAGGTAGAACATGTACCGGCTGTTTGTCATTCTCTGCAGTTTTATATTTCTGGCCTCTCCCGCCATGGCTGTCAGCACCACGGCACCGGAAGAGCTGAAGGATCTCTACCTTGGAGAAACCCTTTTTTACGCTTTTCAGGAAGAGTGGTTCGAGGCCATTGCGAGGCTCGATACGGAGCTGGTGCAACATTATGGCCTCGATCAGCCGCAGCTCGATTCGCTGTTTCACCACATTGGCCTGGCCGAATTCGCCGTTGGTGATTTCGAGCTTGCCTACCGCATGCATCAACGGGCCGGTCGTGCCATCAAAGCGGTCATCAACGGCAATGTTGAGGAAGAGGTGCGCAACGAAGCCATTTACCGCCTGGCGCGGATCTACTTTCAGAAAGACCAGCCGGTCAATGCTCAGCATGCCCTTGACCGTATCCAGGGCAGGATTCCCGAAAGCCTGGAAGATGACCTGCCGTTTCTGAGGTCTCAGGTTTATATGGTCAATGGCCGTTTTGACGAGGCTATCAACGTTTTGAAAGAGCTGCAGAGTGCCAAAAGCCTGAAAGGATTTTCCAGCTACAACCTGGGTATTGCCCTTTTGCGGGTGGGCAAAGTGACGGAAGGGCGCAGCTACCTCGACCAGGCCGGTCGCGTCACGGGCGATACCAACCTGACCTCGGCCATCAGGGATAAAGCCAACCTCGTTCTTGGCGACAGGTTTCTCGGGGTGGAAGATTTCGACGGCGCCAAAGAGGTTTTCGACCGGGTCCGCCTCGAAGGACCGTTCTCCAACCGGGCCCTCCTCGGTTCCGGGTGGGCTGACGTCTCGGCCGAGCGTTACGAGCGGGCTCTGGTGCCGTGGACTATCCTGGTGGAACGCGAGGTGACCAACCTGGCCGTTCAGGAGGGCATGCTGGCGCTTCCTTATGCCTATGGGAAACTCGGTGTTTACAGCAAGGCGGCTGTCCTCTACGGGCGGGCTCTCGACGCTTTCGGGACAGAAATCGACAAACTCGGTGCTTCCATCAAAAGTATCCGCGAGGGCAGATTTGTTGCCGCCCTGGCAAGGGAGGAGCTGAAGCAGGACGCCAACTGGGTGGTCAAGCTGCGTGAGTTGCCTGAGACTCCTGAAACCTATTACCTGCTTGAGTTGATGGCGTCCCACGATTTTCAGGAGTCGCTGAAAAATTATCTCGATCTGGAACAGTTGCGCAAAAAACTCGGCAACTGGAAGGGGGATCTGAATGCTTTCGAAGAGCTGGTGGCGCTTCGCCGGACCTATTACGAGCCGCTTCTGCCCCGAATAGACCATCAATTCCGCCAGCTTGATTCGCAGATGAAGCTGCGCCTGGAACAACGGGATCGCATCGAAAAACGTCTCCACGCCATGTTGACGGTTCCTCGTCCCGACTATCTGGCAACGGCGCCGGAGCGGGTCCACCTTGAGCGCATTTCCCGCCTGGAAGCGAAGCTGGCTTCCAGGAGTGACGTACCTGCCGACCTCACCAGCCGCATTAAACGTTTGAGAGGCGTGATCGAATGGCAGATCCGCACCGACTATGACCGGCGCCTGACGGAAGCCTTTAAGCACCTGTATGAGTTGAATCAATACATTGAAAAGCTGCAGCAGCAGTACCATTCTTTCGTGCGTGTCCGCCAGGCCGCTACCCAGAGTTATGAGGGCTACGATGACCCGATCAGGAGGCAGCGCATCCACATCGCCGAGGCCGAAAGGGAGGTCGGGATCCTGATGGCCCGGCAGGGCCATTTACTTGAAGTAATGGCGGTCACTGAACTGACTGAACGGCGGGAACGGCTCGAGGAGTTTCTGGTTAAAGCCCGCTTTGCCATTGCCGACAGCTATGACCGTGCCACCAGGGCTCAGGCGGAGGACGAGGTCAAGCAGCAGCAGGAAGAGTTGAAGCAGCAGGAAGAGACAAAGAAACAAGACCAGACCCTAAACGAAATCAAGCCCCAGGTCGTTGGCCAGGACCAACAACAGGAACTGAAACAGCCGGAAGCCGGCAAAGAGCAGAGCCAGAGTCCGGGAGCTGCCCAGCCGCAGATGAGGGGTGAGGAACTTTTACAGGAGCTGAAACCCCGGGAGAAAATCAAGGAGCAGGGTCAGGTTCCGGAAGAAGCCCAGCCACAGGTTGAAAGCGGGAACACGTCGGCAGAACCTGAGAAAAGCCGGCAGGAGGTCAACAAGGAGGACCGGGCTCGGGAATCATCAGGCCAGGCGCCTATGGAACAGAAACCGAACGGGATACCTGAACAATTGCCGGCAGCGGAAAAGGAAGAGGTGAAGTCATGAGGCTATTCTGCTGTCTCGTCCTGGTGTTGCCGCTGCTTCTTGCCGCCTGTTCCGGAATCGGCAGGCAGGGGACTATTGCCCAGTTGCGCCGTCAGAGTATCGATATCAAAGAAGAAAAGATCACCGGCGGCCTGGAAAAGGCCATGCAGAGTTATGAGCGCTTTCTGGCTGAAACGCCAAGTTCGGCCATGGCGCCTGAGGCCATTCGCCGTCTGGCGGATCTCAAGGTGGAAAAGGAATACGGCTATGTCGGCGACGGCGTGCCGGCGGTGAAAACTACCGCGGCATTGACGGCTCCGGAACCTGCCGAGCGCAAGAGTCTGCCGTTGCCGCAAACGCAGGCACTACCCCCCGTTGAGCAGGAGTCCGAGGCTGGTTTCGAAAAGCGGGCCGCCTCCAACCTGGCGCTGCCTGCCACACCGCAACCACCGGCAGACGTTATTCAGGGGGGCGATGATTTGGAGAGGGCCGGTCCTCGCGAAGCCATTGTCCTTTATCAGAAGCTGCTCGACCAATACCCCCTGTATGAGCGCAACGACCAGGTTCTCTACCAGATGTCCCGCGCCTATGAAGAACTGGGCCGCATTGATGAGGCTATGGTTGTCATGGACCGCCTGGTACGTGAGTACCCGGATTCCCGTTATATGGACGAGGTGCAGTTCCGGCGCGCCGAATATTTCTTTACCCATCGCAAGTTTCTTGATGCCGAAGAAGCCTACAAAAGTATCGTCGATATAGGGGTCTCTTCCTCCTATTACCAACTGGCCCTCTACAAGATGGGCTGGACCTTCTACAAACAGGAGCTTTACGAGGAGGCCCAGCACAAGTTTATCGCTCTTCTCGATTACAAGGTGTCGACGGGCTATGACTTTGAACAGACCGAAGACGAAATCGAAAGCAAACGTATTGACGACACCTTCCGCGTCATCAGTTTAGGCTTTTCCTATCTGGGCGGCGCCGAGTCGGTGGTTGAGTATTTCACCAGCTATGGTCACCGCGATTACGAGGACAAGCTCTACGAAAACCTCGGTGAATATTATTACACCAAGCGTCGCTACGCAGATGCCGTTGAGACCTACGAGGCTTTCATAAGCCGGAATCATTTCCACAGGAAATCGCCGTTGTTCCATATGCGTATTGTCGAGATCAATACGGCCGGCGGCTTCCCAACCCTGGTGATCGAATCGAAAAAATTGTTTGCCGTGAACTATGGTCTCAAAGCCGAATACTGGAAGTATTTCGAGCCGTCTGAGCGGCCCGAGGTTATCGCTTTTTTGAAAACCAACCTGACGGACCTGGCCCATCATTATCACGCTCTTTACCAGAATCCCAAAATGACTAAAGAGAAAACGGCCAATTTTGCCGAGGCACAACACTGGTACAGGGACTTTATCGCTTCTTTCCCCAAAGAAGGGGAAACGCCTGCCATCAACTACCAGCTTGCCGACCTGTTGCTCGAGAACCGCTCTTTTGCAACTGCTGCGGTGGAATACGAAAAGACAGCTTATGCTTACGAAACTCATGAACAATCGTCCAAAGCCGGTTATGCAGCCGTTTACTCCTACCGGCAGCATCTGGAGACCGCTTCCGAGGAAGAAAAGCGGGTTGTCAAGAAAGAGATAGTCCGCACCTCCCTGAAATTTGCCGATACCTTCCCGCAGCATGAAAAGGCTGCTGTCGTTCTCGGTGCTGCGGCGGATGACCTTTATGTCATGGCCGATTACGAACAATCCCTGGCCGTCGGGCGTAAGCTTCTGGATCAGTTCCCAGCGGCCGATATCGATGTCAAACGTTCGGCCTGGCTGGTGGTCGCCCATTCCTCTTATGAATTGAAATCCTACGCTGACGCAGAGGCAGGCTATGTGCGGGTTCTCGACCTGCTGCCCAAGAACGACGAATCACGATCGGGCCTGTTCAACAACCTTGCGGCATCCATTTACAAACAGGGTGAAGAGGCCAGAACTGCCGAGGACTACGGTACGGCGGCCAGGCATTTTCTGCGCGTCGGGGTGATGGCGCCAACCTCCGACATCAGGGCGACGGCCGAATACGATGGCGCCGCGGCCTTGATCCAGCTCAAGGAGTGGGACAGGGCGGCGACCGTGCTGATCGCTTTCCGAACCAATTTCCCGGGGCACGAATTACAGCCCGAAGTGACTACGAAGATCGCTTATGTTTACCGCGAAGACGGCAAGTTGGCCCTGGCCGCAGGGGAATACGAGCGCATTGAGACCGAATCGGACGACCCGGAAATCCGGCGTGACGCCCTCCAGGTGGCTGCGGACCTGTATATGGAGGCCGAGGACAAGGTCAACGCCCTCAAGGTCTACAGGCGCTATGTCGATTATTTCCCGAAGCCGCTCGATGTGCATGTGGAAACCCGCCACAAGATTGCCGAGATTCTCAAGGAACAGCCAAAACGTAATGAATACCTGAAAGAGCTTAAAGAGATTGTCTCCCTCGATGCCAATGCGGGCGACCAGCGTACCGACAGAATCCGTTATCTGGCCGCCAGGGCGGCCCTGGAACTGGCCGAGGTTGGTTATATCCAATTCACCGAGGTGCGCCTGGTCAAGCCCTTCCAGACCAACCTGAGCAGGAAGCAGAAGCTGATGAAGCAATCGACCCGGGAATTCAGCCGCCTCATCGATTATGAGGTCGGCGAGGTGACGGCCGCAGCAACCTTCTATCTGGCCGAGATCTACGCTCATTTCAGAAAGGCGCTCATGGAGTCGGAGCGGCCTGTGCTGGGCTTCGATTTCCACCGGGTACAACCCGGCGATACCCTGTCTGCAATTGCCAGACAGTACGAAACCAGTGTCGAAAGGATTGCCCGCGAAAACAACTTGAACAGCTCCGGAATCATCGCCGCTGGAAAAAATCTTAAAATACCTCGTGGGTTGAACCCCGTGGAGCTTGAGGAGTACGAACTGGCCATCGAAGAGCAGGCCTACCCGTTTGAGGAAAAAGCCATCCAGGTTCATGAAAGCAATCTCGAACTGATGGCGCTCGGCATCTACAACGAGTGGGTGGATAAAAGCCTCAAAAAGCTGGCCCGTTTCATTCCGGCACGTTACGACAAACCGGAAGAAGAGAGCGGTGTAATGACCTCCCTCGAAAGCTTCAGTTACATACTGGCCGTTCCTCAGCCGGAAGTGGAAAAGGCTGCCGCCGAGACGCCCGCCAAAGAGGAAAAGGACAGCTCCGAG
>JAFGRU010000047.1 GCA_016934985.1 Deltaproteobacteria bacterium | reverse complement strand
CTTTTTCCCCTTGCGGCGCAGCCGAAGCGAATAGGCTGCTTTGAGAAAAAGGCGGGCAGACTGTCTGAGCGGTTTTTGCGAGTTTCTGACCGCCCTCAAAACAGCCTTGGAGCGCAGGGGACCCGAAGGGCAAGTCGCGGGGCGCCCTTTTCTTTGTTTCTTTCTTTTGGCGTAAAAAGAAAGAAGGCGTCGCCGGGGGACGCAACCCCCGAATGTTGAAAACGAGAAAAATAGCAGGAATATGTCATGATTACCAAGGTCTCACTCGGTTTTGCGAGCGTGAGCCTCTTGCCAGGTTTTATGAGGAAGAAATAACCATGCCCAAGGCAACTTGCCTAGCCATATTGGGGACCGCATCCGACGTCGGCAAGAGCATTGTCGTGGCCGCGCTGTGCCGAATCTTCGCGGACATGGGGGTTCGGGTCGCACCCTTCAAAGCCCAGAATATGTCCAACAACTCCTATGTCACCCGGGAAGGTCTGGAAATGGGGCGGGCACAGATTGCCCAGGCCGAAGCGGCCCGAATCGAACCGATCGTCGCCATGAATCCCGTGCTGCTCAAGCCAAGCGGCGACACCACCTCCCAAGTTATCCTTCACGGTCGACCGGTCAGCAGCTTTAATGCCAGGGACTATTACCAGCAGACCGAATTTCTCTTTGCCGAAGCCTGCAAAAGCCTCGATTTTTTGCGTAGCAACTTCCAACTCGTCATCCTCGAAGGCGCAGGCTCCTGCGGTGAGGTCAACCTCGCTCACCGCGATATCGTCAATTTCCGCATGGCCCATGCCGCCGACGCGCGGGTCATTCTAACCGCCGACATCAGCCGGGGGGGCGTTTTCGCCCAACTTCTCGGCACCCTGCAGGTGGTGTCGGAAAAAGACCGCCAAAGCGTGGCCGGCTTTCTGATCAACCGTTTTCGCGGCGATATCAGCCTTTTCGACGACGGCCTCAAATACCTTGAAAAGGAGGGACAACGCCCGGTATTCGGCGTCATCCCGCACTACGATCATATCGACATCGACCCCGAGGACAGCCAGGTTCTGGACGCAATGACCGATCCTCCCGCGCTTTCCCAAGCAGACAAAACAGCCATTGCCGTCATCCGCTTCCCGCGCATTTCAAACTTCACCGACTTTTCGGCGCTGCAACGCGACACCGGCGTCGATCTCCACTATCTGACCCGTCCCCGTTCGCTGGAATGCTATGACTTGGTCATCCTGCCCGGTTCAAAGAACGTACGCGCCGACCGTGAGTGGCTTTTGCAAAGCGGTTGGGATGAGCGGCTCATGGCTTTTGCGAAGGCCGGTGGCCACATCGGCGGCATCTGCGGCGGCTACCAGATTCTCGGCCGTATCATTCGCGATCCCCTGGGCATCGAAGGGCCGTTTGGTGAGACCGAAGGACTCGGCCTGCTGGACGTTGAAACCACACTGAACGACGACAAAGAGCTGATCCGGGTGAAAGGCACCTGGGAGGCGCTGGGTCAAGCGGTGGAGGGTTACGAAATCCACATGGGCCGCACCCGTTGCCTGGCAGGGACATCCGTCATCCGCAAAGAGGATGGCCAAAGCGATGGTGTCCGCAGCCAAAACAGGAAAATATGGGGCGTCTATCTCCACGGCCTGTTTGACAGGCCCGCTTTCAGGCATGCGTTTCTGGCCGCCCTCAACCCGGCCTATCGTCCCTGCGGGAACAACGAAACGTCCCAAACCTTCAAGGACCGCCAATACGACCTGCTGGCCGAACATTTCCGCCGCCACATCGACCTCGACCGCCTTCTTGCAGCCACCGGGTTGAAGGAGGTTCTCAATGGCCGCTGAATCCAACACCCACCGTCACGGCGGCCAACCCCTCTACGATTTCCAACGCCTCGGCATCCCCCCGCGCCCGGTCATCGACTTCAGCGTCAACGTCAATCCCCTCGGCCCGCCCCCGGAGGTCACGGAGGCCTGGAACGGGTGGCGCCATGACATCCATTCTTATCCCAGCCCCGACGGTGCGGGGGTCCTGCGCTTTTATCAAAAGCGCTTCGGTCTGGCGATGGACAGCGTTCTGGCGGGCAACGGCTCCACGGAGCTGATCTATCTCGCCCCCCGCGCCCTCGACCTGAAAACAGCGGCAGTTGCGGCCCCTTCCTTTCACGACTACAGCCGCTCGATACTGTTGAATGGCGGTCAAATTCTCGAATTTCCCGACCTTGAAAACAATGGCGAAGGATGGGAGAAAAAGGCCATAAAAATACTGCCCCAGATCGATGCGCTCTTTATCGGAAATCCCAACAACCCGACGGGGCAGCTCATCTCTGCAGAGGGAATCCTGGCAATGGCCGAACGCTTCCCGGACAAATTTTTTCTCGTCGACGAGGCTTTCATCCAGTTCGTGGAAAACCGCTGCCGCTATTCCCTGCTTCACCCGGACAGATTGCGCAGTAACATCGTCGTCTTCCATTCCCTGACCAAGTTCTACGCCCTCGCGGGCTTGCGCCTTGGCGCCGCCATCAGCCATCCCGAGACCATCGCCAGGCTCCGCAAACACAAAGAGCCCTGGAGTGTCAGCCTGCCCGCTGAACGAAGCGCCGAGGTACTTGCGACCTGCGAAACATATGAGGAGAAAACCTGCACACTGATTAATAAAGAACGGCAGGCCATGGCGAAATTTGCCCTCCAGTCACCACTTATGGAGGCCCTCCCCCCCACGGCCAATTTCATCCTCGCCCGCTGGACCGCCACCTCCGATCTCGACAACCTCCTGTGCGCCTTGCTGACCCGCGGCCTCTACATTCGGGACGCCCGCAATTTCTGCGGCCTTACGGGCAACTGGTTCCGCTTCGCCATTCTTGGTGAAAAGGAGAATGAGTTACTGCGGCGGGCTTTTCTTCAGCTCGAAAAGGAGGTGCGCTGACGTGCTGGCCGCCACGCTTATACTCCTGACCGCCGTTCTCCTCGACGCCGCCATCGGTGACCCGGCCTATCCCCTGCACCCGGTGCGCCTCATGGGGAAAACGATCAGCACCACGGAAGCCATTCTCAGGGGAATACGGCTGTCGGGATTTTTGGGCGGAGCCCTGCTGCTCACCTCCCTGCTGGCGCTTTTCGGTGGCGGGACCTATCTCCTCCTGACGGAAACTAACAAGACAAGCTGGGTACTCGAAGCGGTCTTCGCCGCTTTCCTGCTCTACTCCAGTATCGCTTTGACCGATATGTTCAACCATGCCTATCCTGTAGCCCAATCATTGCAGCAACAAGACCTGACCCTGGCACGTGAGGAAGTCCAGAAAATAGTCGCGCGCGATGCCAACCTCCTAAACGAGAAGGGCGTCGCGCGCGCCGCCGTCGAAAGCGTGGCTGAAGGTTTTGTCGACGGCTTTCTGTCGCCCCTCTTCTGGTTTTCGGGGGGCGCGGCCCTGACCGCCTTGACTGGCCTTGACCCCGTGGCGGGAGGCATCACAGCCGCCATCAGCTTCCGAGTTACCAACACTCTCGATTCCATGGTCGGCTACCGCAACGAACGCTATGAGCATTTCGGCACGGCTTCGGCACGCTTTGACGATATCCTGAATTTTCTACCGGCGCGCCTTGCCATCCCCATCCTGAGCATGGGGGCTTTTCTCACCGGCATGGACGCCGAAGCCTGTTGGCGGACAGGGCTACGTGACCGCCTGAAACACGCCTCGCCCAACTCCGGCCATGCCGAAAGCTGTGTGGCCGGGGCTCTGGGCATCCGCCTTGGCGGCCCGACAACCTATCCGCACGGCACCGTCGACAAACCCTGGCTGGGGGATCAATCAGGAACTATCGACGCCGAAAGTATTGAGCGCTGCTGCAAACTGATCCGAGCCGGAGGTTGGATCAGCCTGTTGCTTTTTCTTGCCGCACTCCAAGCGGTCCACTTTGCAGGTTTCTGAAATTGGGCTATTTTTAACGGAAGAAATATTTTTACTTTTCGGCACAAGGACTCATATCGCCTATGGAAAGGGCATTTGCCGCCCGGATGGCGGCAATTAAGCCCCATGGATGGGTTTATGCGGCCCTTGGAATAGGCGATGGGGGGCATTGTGCCCAGACGCTGGATATTTGCGAGTTCTATGCAAATTAATGAGAGGTTTTCATGGAGAAAGGTTTCGTCCAGGTTTATACCGGCCCGGGGAAAGGCAAAACCACGGCCGCCACAGGCCTCATCGTCCGTGCTTTGGGGCAGGGTTTCAAAGTCCTGCTCGTCCGCTTTCTCAAGACCTGCAGCGACAGGTCGGGAGAGCTGATCTTTCTGAAAGATGTGCCGAATCTGGAGATCATCTCATCCGGTATCGGCATATTGAACGGCAAAGCCAAAACGGAAGAGGTCAAAAAAAGTGTTGAAGCAACCTTTGCCCTGGCCAAGGAAAAAATTTTTTCAGATGGACCTGATCTGGTCGTATTCGATGAGATAAACAATGTCCTGGCGAAAGAATTTTTAGCCCTGCAGGAGGTTCTGGAGTTGATCAACGCCAGGCCCGAAGGCGTGGAACTGGTCCTGACCGGCCGCAATGCCCCCGAAGAGATCATGGCCAGAGCCGATCTGGTGACCCGCATGGAAAAAGTGAAGCATGTTTTTGATCAGGGTATTCCTGCCCGCCGGGGGATTGAATACTAAAGAGTCAAAGCCCTCAAAGCTTTCCGAAAAGTGGCTGGTTTTTCCACGTTGTGACGCAGCAGAGGGGATAAAAGTCTGTTCGCCAGCCTATCGTCATACCCCAAAGTCAGCATCTTTTTAAAATCCCATTTAAAATTTTCCGGCAAAGTTACCGGGCGGAAATGCGCTCCTTGTTGGCCAGAGAAGAAGGCACGCTGTAGGGCAAGCCAAATTCTTTACAGAAGTTGTTGCTGGAAATCCTCGCTGATTCATAAATGGTCGGCAGGCCGCTGCCGGGATGGGTGCCACCGCCTACCAGCCAGCAGCGCTCAAATTCTTCGAAGCGGTTGCGCGGCCGAAACGACAGCAACTGGCCGAAATTGTGGGCCAGATTGAAGGTGGCACCTTCGAAGACCCGGTATTCCTCCTCCCAATCCGCCGGGGTGATGCGCTTCTCGAATTCGATATTTTCCCGCAGGCCGGCATAACCGCCGCGCCGTTCGGCAGTCTCCAGCACCAAGTCCCTGAAGGAATCACCCTCCTCATGCCAATCAATGCTGCTCCGGTTGTTGGGGACCGGAACGAGGATGTAGATGGTCGATTTGCCCTCGGGTGCCAGACTGTCATCCGTCACCGAAGCATTCTGAACGTAAATGGAGGGGTCTGCCGACAACGTCAGACTCTCAGCCACTTCATGGATGTTCTTGCGATAGTCCTCGGAGAAGAGGATGCTGTGGTGGGGGATATCCGCATAGCTGCGATTGACACCCAGGTAAAGCATGAACGTTGAGCAGGAAAGTTTCATGCGCTTGAGTCTGGCCGAGGTATACTTGCGCAGTTCGGCCGAATCTACCAGATGCCCCATGGCGTGACCGAAATCGGCATTGAGAAATACCGCATCGGCTTGGACCCGCTCGCCGTTTTCCAATTCCACCCCGGTTACTGTACGCCCCTCAACTAGCAGGCGTTTAACCGGCGTCTCAAGATGGATTTCGCCTCCCTCCTCTTTTACGACCCTTGCCATGGCTGCGGATATCTGGTTGAGACCCCCACGGACATGGAGAATTCCAGAGTCGTACTCTACGAAAGGCAATATGGTAAAAAGAGCAGGACATTTCCACGGAGACATGCCCAGGTACTTGGCCTGAAAGGTAAAGCAGAGCTTCAATTTATCTGGACCATAATAACGGCCAAGGTTTTCAAATATGGTCCGTCCCAATCCCAGGTAAGGTGCCGCCTTGAGAAATATGGGATCCAGGTAGGCCTTCAGGCTGGCATAATCCTTCTGAAGACAGGGGAAAAGACGCTCGAAACGTTCTCCCTCGGTAGCCATGAAACGGTCAAAACCATCCTCGTTGCCGGGGAAAATACGTGCTATTTCCAAACGGGTTTTTTCACGATACGGAGAGGGGCGGAACTCGAGATCATCGAACTTGAGCCGGTAGAGGGGATCCAGCCGGGTAAACTCGAGGTAATCCTCAATCTTGCGTCCGGTTTCCAGAAACATTTCCTTGAGAATATAACTCATCATTAGAAACGTCGGCCCGGTATCAAAGGTATAGCCGTCAGAGACTATCCTGGCATTGCGCCCACCGACCTCTTTAGCCCGCTCAAAAACGCTCACCCGGCAGCCCCGGTGAGCCAGCAGCATGGCGCTGGTCAATCCGCCCGGCCCGGCTCCGACAATCACGACGTGTTTTTGGGTCAATTCAGCCTCCTAACAGTTTTCCGTTTGTATTATACGGTCAGCAACCTGCAGTCCGGAGAGCAACGCCATAGGCATGCCGCCACCGGGATTGACGCTTCCTCCGACGAAATAGAGATTATCGAAACGATCACTTTTTTTGGGAGCCTTGAAACCCTGGTTTTTCCAACGATGGGAGACTACCCCATAAATCGCCCCACGGTTGGAAAAGTAAAGACGTTCAATGTCTTCAGGAACCCACATATGCTCGACAATAATGTGACTACGCAAATTTTCAAGCCCCATGCGCTCGAGCTTGTCAAGAACACGTTCCTTGAGATTCCAATAATCTTTCCGGGTGAAGGGAGGCTCCTGAACATAGGGGATGTGCGGAAGAATCTTGAGGTTTTCACAACCTTGCGGTGCCTGGCTCGCATCACTGCGCGCGGGTGCGACAAGATAGATAGTGGGATCTTCCGGAAGCCGTTTCTCACGAAAAACCGTATTGAAATGGGCACGGGGATTTTGGGAGAAAAAGAAGTTGTGGTGGGCCAGATGCCGGTATTCACGGTCAATCCCCAAGTGCAGAACCAGCCCCGAGCACGCCGGTTCGAACCTTTTGAAGCGGCGCAACTGATTTTCGGATTCACCGAGCAACCCGCGGTGGGCGGGTATAACCTCCATATTGGAGACAACCATATCCGCCGGGAACTCACTGCCATCATTCAGGCGCAGCCCCCGAACCTGCAAACCCTCATGGAGGATGTCCGTCACTTCGACCCCCAGGTGAATATGTACGCCGAGGTCTTCCATCATACGGTGCAGGCCACGGGCTAATTCGAAAAGCCCGCCGTCAACATAGAGAAGCCCGAACTCCGACTGGACAAAAGGCAGCAGATTAAGAACCGCCGGGGCATCGAAAGCCGATGAGCCAACGTATTTCACGAAAAAATCCAGGATAGCGCGCAGCTTGGGATGATGTACGTGACGGCCGACACCGGCATCCATGGAAGAAAACAGGTCAAAACCTGTTAAAGAGTTCCAGATGCCATGGTGACGGACCATCTCCCGAACCGTATCCAACCCCAGATCGAAATAGGAATGCCGGCATTTTTCATACAAGTTCCTGGAGTAGGCCAAAAAATTCTCAAGATCACATCGGTCTTTTTCGTCAAGGAGAGTATTGTTTTCCACTGTCTCAGCCGGGGTGGCATACAAATCGATGTGACTGCCATCCTCGAAAAAATTGCGCCAATGTGGGGAGAGGTGCCTGATCGATACATAATCGGAGAATTTCCGCCCGCCCTTGGCAAAAAGCTTTTCAAACACCTGGGGCATGGTCAGAATCGAAGGCCCGAGATCAAAGGAGAAACCCTCCCGTTGAAAAATATTGAGTTTTCCGCCGACGTGCTCGTTCTTTTCAAAGACATGAACACACCGGCCTGCTGCGGCCAGGGAGGCCGCCGCGCCGATGCCGCCCAGCCCGGCACCGATAACAGCTACTGTCCGATCAGATGAATCACTCATCTTTGCAGCCTTTCAATTTTTTCCAAAGCGGAGGACACACGGCGCAACCGCGCCGCCCGCCTGGAAGCCAGGGTGAACCAACCCCTGATTTTTTGCCCAATGCCGAATTTCTGCCCATAGCGCAAACGAATCAAATCCTCCGTGATTTCCGTTAGTTCATTGTCATAAGGAAACAAGTTGAGACCTCCGGAACCAACCCGGCGTTGATCCAATATGGCCTTGGGACAGGTGAAGGACAGCAGCCCTTCCGGGCCGTGATAACGCCCGAAACCGCTTTGTTTGACACCGCCGAAAGGCAAAGCCGGATGGCCGGCATTGACCAGCACGTTGTTGATGCAGACACAGCCGGTTTCCAGGTGCTGGGCGACACGCCTGGCACGCGCACTGTCCCGGGTCCAGATACTGGCGTTGAGACCAAAGTCACAATCATTGGCCAAACGCAAAACCTCGGCCTCGTCGGCAAACGAGGCCGCCGCCAGCACTGGGCCGAAACTTTCTTTTCGCATCAGCAAAGCGTCGGGTGGCACATCGGCGACCACAGCAGGAAAGAGGGCTTTGTCATTTTCGGCGACAGTAAGGAGACGAGCACCGCGTTCCAGGGCATCTGCAATCTGACCCTGGATGCGTTGAGCCGTTTTGGCATCAAGGGTTGCGGCCAGGTCGGCCCCATTTTCTGCCGACCTGCGCAAAACCGCAACATGCGCAACCACCCTCGATAAAAACGGCTCAACGATATTCTCCGCAACGTAAACCCGTTCAACGGACACACAGTGCTGACCATCGTGGGCGAAAGCCCCGTAAACCGCAGCCTTTGCCGCCCTGTCCAGATCGGCATCGGCGAACACGATCATGGCATCCTTGCCCCCCAGTTCCATGATGGCGGGAATCATTTTTTCAGCGGCCAGCCGGTAAACGGCTTTGCCCCCGTGAAGACCCCCGGTAAAAAAAATGATATCCGGGCCCGCATTAACCAGTTCCGCAACGGTCTCCGGCCCACCGTCAACAATCTCTACCAGGGAGGCTGGAAAATTCACGGCAGCAAACAACTCGCGCAGGATTGAGGCAACCCCGGGGGTCTTTTCAGAGGGCTTGATAATCACGGCGTTGCCCGCTAAAAGGGCGGTTGCCGCCGGCAATAGCGTGAGCTGAAACGGGTTGTTCCAGGGCGCAACAATCAGAACAACTCCATAAGGTTTGTGGATAACATGGGCGCACGTACCCGGGAAAAGCAGAGAACCAGCACGTTTTTCAGGGCAAAGTAATCGTCCGGCGTTCTTTTCGTTAAAACGAAGAATTTCAAGGGTGGGCAGTATATCGGTGAGCAAGGCCTCGGTCCGAACCTTGCCGGCATCTTGTTGAACAGCGGCAATAATCTCCTCCAATCGCCCAACAATCTCATGCCGAAGCCGCTTGAGTTTTTTGATGCGAATATCAAGGGGGCTTGATGACCACTCGGCGAAGGCCTGCCGGACCTTAATCCAATTTTCAGAGCTTTGGAGTAAACCTTTATTCAACGTCATATCCACAGCAACAACACTTTTTTGGATTTATTATCTAACGGGCTGCCGTTGTTCTGTAGATTTTACCTGTCTTTTTGCCCTCTTCAAGAACGGGGGGCTCAAGTATCTTAATGAGAGGTTGATTCTGAACAGCTCAACCTCAAACAAGGCTTGACAGAAAACCATGATGAAATGTCGTTAACTTTAAAGGGTACAATCTTCTTTCCAAAAAGAGCAAAACTAGGTCTTGACCTTAGAAACCAGTCATTTATCATCAGCACTGAATTTTTGCATTGATGACTATCAGAGTTTAACATTCCAACCATGACTGACCACCTTAATAAAAAAGAGGTCTTACGCCAGGGGGCGGGCGCCGCCTGGCCCATCTGCCTCGGCTACCTGCCCATCGGCCTGGCCTTCGGGGTGCTGGCCCAGAAAGTCGGCCTACCCTGGTGGGCGGTGGCTATGATGTCGGTCATGGTCTTTGCCGGCAGCGCCCAGTTCATCTGCGTCGCCATGCTCGGCGCCGGTGCATCGGCAGCAGCCATCATCCTCACGACCTTCGTGGTCAACCTGCGCCACGTCCTCATGAGCTCAGTCCTGGCGGTCTATCTGCGCGGTGTCAACCGTGCCTTTCTGGCCCTTTATTCTTATGGTGTCACCGACGAAAGCTTTGCCGTCAACCTGACCCGTTTTCGAGATGGGGCATGGGATCGCTGGCGAGCCCTGACCGTCAACCACCTTGCAAATGCAACCTGGTTCGCGGCCACCGTCTGCGGAGCCCTGGTCGGCCAGTTCGTGCCCCAGGGGGCTCTGGGTATCGACTACGCCCTGACCGGCATGTTCATCTGCCTGCTGGTGTTCCAACTGCAGGGTCGGGTTCACATCCTGACCGCTTTTCTGGCAATTGCCATTTCCATCGCCTGGTATCTGCTGATTCCCGGCGATTCCTACATTGTCGGTGCTTCCATGTGCGCTGCAACCCTCGGCTATATGATAAAACGACATACCCGGAGGTCCAAACCATGACCTTCCCGGATTATCTCGTCCTTTTCGGCGGCATGGGCCTGGTCACTTACCTGCCCCGCGCCCTGCCCCTCCTCTACCTCGCCCACCGCAAGATGCCACAGTGGCTCATTGACTGGCTCGACCTCATCCCCGTGGCCATTCTCAGCGCCCTCCTCGCCCCGACGCTGCTGGCCGACACAGCTGCACGCACGTTCCAGTTCGGCAAACTTGAACTGCTGGTGGCCATTCCGACCCTGCTGTTTGCGCTGAAAACCCGCAGCCTCGGCGGGACGGTTCTGGTGGGGATGCTGCTTTACTGGCTGGGGGGAATGGTCTATTAAGTCAAAGATAATTTGACCTGGTCTTTCAATCCTTCAAGCCAGACCCTTAAATCTCGTTCGTTTCACACAATGTTTTGATAACCGGCGGCGACGTGACCTTGGAGTACCACCGAATTAACCGAGAATTGCCGACGATATTTCCCGTCCGGTTGATTTATGGGGTGGGAGTTTTACCGCGAACCATTCAATGCCCACCAATAATAGGCTGACATCTCGACATCGGCAGGTGTCCAAGCCACCTGGCGATTTGTAGCGATGCACATATAGAGTGCAGGTATCTCATTTATTGCTTTTGCGATAGAACTTAGCATTGGTAAGTATCTCGCAAAATACTCTTCCTTATTTCGCACATAGCCAGCTTGGTTATAGATGGCAAACCTTGAAGTTGTTTGGCAACCATTGGCCCACTCTCTAAAGAACTGCGTGGCACGACCAATACCGTTTAGCGGCAGTGAGTTAAAGAAATAAGAGGCATGCCTATCAATGGCCGCGCCAAAACTTGGCGAGCAGAAGCGAAATATTTTTGATGCGATCACAAGGCGGATTCCTGGGAGAGCACCGGTTCCCTGTGGCCAGTCATAATTGGAACGTGCTTGGAGCAACAGATCAACCAGCGATTGTGACGGAACGTACTGGCCTTCTGCTGGTAAAGTCAGCATAACACCTGGTGGAAGATTCGGAGCATCGTTCGGTAAAGCCATATTAACTTGTCCTGAATATGCTTGCACAAACAGATTTCAGACACCCAACTTGTAATTATACAGTTTCTAGATAATTACCAAAAATTTCCCCAAAATGGCTCATTGATATCCTGTTTTTTTCTTTTTCTAACTGTATAACACCCCAAAAACAAGATTATCCACAAAACTTCATATCATATAACATCAACATGTTATGAATTAAGTTTAATGATGTCCAGAAAAATTCCGCCCCATCTCCCCTCCCTCCAATAGCCAAACATCTCGCGATCAATCGCAAACTCGACAAAACTGTTTTATGGGAAAGATGTCGTTGAGGTTTGGGCCTTGGTGCTCTAAGATGTCGAAGGTTTTTTGCAAAACGAAACATTTCCACTCCGCAGATAAAAGAAGGAAATTACATATGGGCATCCTCAGCAATACCGTCAGCATCTCTCAATTCCGCGTCGTGGGCGACAAGCCGACCGTGGATTTTTTCACCTGGGTCGATAAATGCCTTGAAAGCGGGGGCTTTCGCTCCATTGAACGCAACAGCGATGAAATATCCATGGGATGGGTCCGCCTCGACAACGCCCAGGACAGTGAATTCGGTGCGGGTCACACCTGCCAAAAGGACCACTACCTGGCGTTTACCCTGCGCCGCGATCAGCGCCGCCTTTCGAGTGCCCTGATCAAATACGCCCGCGACGAGGCCGAAGCCGATTTTCTCGAAGCCAACCCTCATCTGCAACACATCCCCAAGCAGAAACGTTTGGAAATTCGCGAACTGGTGCGCAACGACCTGCTTACACGCACCCTGCCGTCGCCGGCCACCTTTGACGTGGTCTGGGATACGCGTAACGATCTGGTAACCTTTGCCTGCTTGAGCAGCAAAACCATCGATCTGTTCATGGAAGAATTCAAAAAAACCTTCGAGGGTCTGCGCCTGGTGCCGGTACATCCTTTTGCCCGCGCCCGCGCCGTGATACCTGAGCAGCTTGTGGAAAACCTGGCCAGGGCCAACCGCGCCGACAGTGACGCGGTCATGGACATGGTGAAGGAAAACCGCTGGCTGGGATGTGATTTTTTGTTGTGGCTTTTGTACCAGACCCAAGCCGCCGGTTCCGAATACCGCATCTCTCAGCCCGGACCGGCCAACAACGGGGAAACCTTTGTAGCCTACATCAACCACCGCATGACCCTGGCCGGTGCAAGCGAGGAGGGCCCTCAGCGCGTATCGGTGACCGGCCCTCAGGTCAACTTTAGCGAGGTACGTGCGGCCCTGCGGGACGGCAAGGAGATTCTCCAGGCCGGAATCTGTTTCGAGACCCAGGAGGATACCTGGAAACTCGTCCTGAAAGGGGATATGTTCCACTTTTCCTCATTCAAATCCCCGCCGGTGAAAATCGAAAAAGATGACCTGACCGATCCTCAGTTGGAATTCGAGGCCGTATTTTTTGAACGTATGCTGTTGCTGGAGAAAGGGATTCAGATGTTCGACAGCCTGCTGGCCGCGTTTCTCAGCCAACGCCTGGGCGAAACATGGCAGGAGCGGAGCAAGGCTATTCAGAACTGGGTTCAAGAAGGCTGATAAAAGGGAACGTCCTCTACTCCTTTTTTTCAAAAAATTCCGGATAAAGTTTTTTGGAGCATTCGGGACAAAAACCATGACTGAATACCGCCTCGGAATGATCTCTGATATATTTTTCGATCTGTGTCCAGTAGCCTTTGTCATCCTTGATTTTCTTGCAGGACGCGCAAATAGGGAGCATCCCGCTCAACTTTTTAACCTCGGAAAGGGCCTCTTGTAGCTTTTTTGTCTCCAATTGGATCGCTTCCTCGGACCTTACTCGATTGGCCATCTCCCTTTTCAGAGTCCGGACCATTCTGATAAGGCCATACCCTAAAAACACGGTGAACGCTGCCACCAGAATTAACCATGATTGGGTGTAAAGCAGGATTTGCTTTGCACTCCCCATAACTTCGGTTCTCAGCTTGCTTTCCAACTCTATTTCAAGCGTTGCCAGTTCAACCCCGAAGCTTCTAATGGCAGAAATTTTTTCATGAAGTCCGAATACGATTTCCCGGTGTGCCTCAAGATTGAATCTTCCCGAATCTTCTAAAGCCTTGTCATGAGACATGATGAGTGCGTTGCCAACCGACAGGATGTCCCTGGTATTACTTTTGATTTTGTCCAGAATCGCTCTGGCCTGGGGGACCCCGATTTTTTGATCAAGGATTGAAATCTGCTTTTTCAGGGATTCGACCCGCCGGGGGAACTTCTCTTTATCCACTTTTCTGTGCAATACCAGGTAAAGCATGAGATGGCCTTCGGCCCGCTTCACATAACTGCTTACTTCCGTTGCAGCTGTGGCAATAGCCCGGAAATGCTTTTCACTGTCTTCAAAAGAATGGATGATTTGTCTCGTGGTATTCAGGGCATAAATACCAATAAGGGCAATTAATGCAATGGAAGTGAAAAAAGCAAAGATTAAAAGCCGGAATCTCATTTGTTGAAAAACCTTTTTTTTAATCATTCCCGCAGTTCAGCCTGGCACCTCTGCCCTTTAGTTCTGACCTGTGAATTCAGAAAGATAACCAGAGATTGGAGAATAAAGGCAAAGGCGCACAGCAGCGCTTTTTGAAGGCATGAAAAGAGAGTGGATAACTAAATTCTATCAAAGATAATTTTTTTAACTATGTGATCACCAGCAAAATCCCAAAAAAATTACGGCTCTTCGGATTATGAACCGCGCCATCAAAACCGAGATCTTTTTTATATACCTTCCAAATCTTTTTCATATTGACAAGCCCGTCCCCATCATCTTAAATGAGGACGTCAACGGTGCGCGCAAGCGCCTAACAGGGAATCCCGTGAAAATCGGGAGCGGTCCCGCCGCTGTGACCCTCCCCCTTTTGGGGAAAATGCTACCGGCCAAGTGCGCCACTGAAACGATAAATCGTTTCGGGAAGGCCGCCGGCAGCAGAGGGGAGCCAGAAGACCTGCCTTGACGAAAGCCTTCCTTCTGCGGGAGACAGACAGGGGCAGACATGAATAGGGCCAAGGAAACTGGGTGCAGCCCTTCAAACCGACAACGGCTTGAAGGGCTTTATTTTTAGCCCCAAGCCACCAAGGAAAGGGGCAAAAATGAAAAAGACTGTATTAGCAGGATTATTGATGATGTTGGCAACGTTAATGGCTCTTCCGGCCCTGGCCGGCGGCCATGGACACAAACGGGAAATGAAAAAAGGTATTTTACTGGTGGCGTTTGGTACCAGTGTCCCTAGAGCCCAAGTATCATTCAAAAACATTGAAAAGAAAGTCAAAACCGCCTACCCGGATATCCCGGTGCGCTGGGCCTACACCTCAAAGATTATCCGCGACAAACTGGCAAAAAGCGGGCAGCATCTCGACTCTCCCGAAACCGCTCTGGCAAAAATGATGGATGAAGGCTTTACCCATGTGGCTGTGCAGTCCCTCCACACCATCGCCGGAGAGGAGTTTCACGACCTACAGCGCAATGTCCATGCGTTCATGGGCATGGCCGGCGGCTTTGACAACATCCAGGTAGGCAACCCCCTGCTCAGCGTTCAGAAAGACCTGGAGCGGGTCGTTGCCGCCATGATCAAAAACATCCCCAAAGAGCGTAAAAAATCCGAAGCAGTTGTTCTCATGGGACACGGCACGCCGCATCCGGCCAACGCCTTCTACGCGGCCATGATGTTCCATTTCCAGCAGCAGGACCCCAATATTTTTGTCGGCACCGTGGAAGGGACACCTGAAATAGGCGACATCAAAAGCATGCTACTGGCCAAAAAAATCCAAAAGGCCTACCTGATTCCCTTCATGTCGGTAGCAGGGGACCATGCCATGAACGACATGGCAGGGGAAGAAGATGATTCATGGAAATCGATCCTGAGTGCGGCAGGGATTCCGTGCATCCCGATCCTCAAGGGCACAGCGGAATACGATGACATCGTTGATATCTGGGTGGACCACCTCAGTGATGCACTTTCCCGTTTCTGATTTTTTTGTCCTGAGTCTTGAAAAGGGCTGTTTCAGATACCCCCCTCCGGCGAAGTCGGAGCAAAGAGGCATTTTTTGAAAAAAGATGGGCAGACTGTTTGAGTTGAAGGAGCCATGAAGGCGATTCAAAAAAACAAAACGTCGGCCAACCCCTCCCCTAAACGCCTGCCTACTGTTGCCACGCTGATTGTTCTCGCCATGCTGCTGGCCCTGGTTGTCAGCGTCTCGGCAGGAATGGGGTACGTCCGCGTCCCCATATCAGATGTGGTACATATAATTGTTTCGCGTCTGATGGGAGGAGCGGACGCTGTGGCTGGCATGGACCCTCTCTTCCCGACGGTTATTCTTGACGTACGCCTGCCGCGCATTCTCGCCGCCGCCCTGGTGGGGGGAGGGCTGGCGGTTTCGGGGGCAGTTTTCCAGGGGATCCTTCTCAATCCCCTGGCCGATCCCTATACCCTGGGGGTATCGGCAGGGGCGGCCTTCGGCGCCTCTCTTGCTATTCTTCTCAACATCAGTTTCATGGGAGCCTGGTCCGTTTCCCTCTTCGCTTTTCTCGGAGCACTGGGGACCCTGGCTGTCGTCATCTACCTGTCTTCGTCGGCGGGGGGCCTTTCATCCAACAACCTGATTCTGTCCGGGATTATCGTTGCCGCCATTCTCGCCGCAGGCATCAGCTTTTTAAAATACATGGCCGACGAACAGGTGGCGGTCATCATTTTCTGGCTCATGGGCAGCTTCGCTTTTCAAACCTGGGGCAACGTTTTGCTGCTGGCGCTATTCATTAGTCTCGGGTTCGCGGTCTTCATTTTTTTCGCCCGCGATCTCAATCTCATGTCCATGGGCGACCGTACTGCCGCCACCCTGGGGGTGGAAACCCGCCGCACCATGTTGATTCTGCTGGTTGCCGCCTCCCTGCTAGCGGCCGTCTGTGTGGCGGTATCGGGCATCATCGGCTTCGTTGGCCTGCTGATTCCGCATATGATGCGTGCCCTGACCGGCCCGGACAACCGCCGTCTAATTCCGGTTTCCCTGCTGGCGGGAGCGGTCCTGCTGGTTGCGGCCGACACCCTGACCCGGGCGGTCCTGCCGGCGGAAGTCCCCATCGGCATCCTCACCGCCCTCATCGGCGGACCGTTTTTCTGCTACATTTTCCGAAAACAACGCATGGGGCTGTAAAAACCATGGCCACTGCTATCCTTATTGACAATATCGGCTTCGGCTACGCAGGGAAACCCCTCATCGATAAGCTGTCGGCAAACCTCGACGAAGGAAGATTCATCGCTATTGTCGGTCCCAACGGTTGCGGCAAAACCACTCTCGTCAATCTCCTGGCAGGAACTCTTCGCCCCCGTTGGGGCCGCATCCTATTAAGAGAGACATCTCTATCCGCCTACACCAGAAGACGATTGGCCAGGGAAATCGCCCTGATGCCGCAGAATTTCAATGTGAACTTCGCATTCAGCGTCCGGGAGGTGGTGATGATGGGCCGTTATCCTCATATACCAAGGTTCTCGCAGCCAACGTCGCTCGACCATGCCCGGGTGGATGAGGCTCTGGCCGCGACCGACACTGTAGATTTTGCCGACCAACTGGTGACCGAGTTGAGCGGCGGCGAGCGCCAGCGGGTGATCGCAGCCCGCGCCCTGGCTCAGGACACCCCTGTTCTGATTCTTGATGAGGCGACATCGAACCTCGATATCCGCCATGCCATCTCGCTGCTTGAGCATGTTCGTAAACGCATCAAGGAACAGGGGCGGACTGTCATCGCCGTGTTTCAGGACATCAACCTGGCGGCCCGTTTCAGCAACGATCTGCTGATGATGAAAAATGGCCGCATCGAGGCCTTTGGCCCAACAGCAGAGGTGCTGACTCCCAAAAACCTGGAGCAGGTTTTCGATATTGCGGCCAAGGTCCAATTCGATCCCTTTGTCGGAGCAAACCAGGTAACTTTTGCACACAAAATGAATGGCTGAGGGTTGTGCTAGCTGATGTTTTCTTCCCCCTTGTGATGCAGCCGGAGTGGATGGGATATTTTGAGAAAAAAACGGACAGACTGTCTGAGCGAAGCGAGTTTCTGGCCGTCCTCAAAATAGCCCAGGAACGTAGGGAACCCAAAGGGCAAATCACGGGGTGCCCTTTTTCTGCTTACTCTTTTTAGGCAAGTAAAAAGAGTAAGGCGCCGTCAGGGGGCGCAACCCCTGGGTTTTATAAAGAATCCAATTCCTCCGCAACGACGAAAATTATTATGAGCCTGGAAAAGACCTGTCAAATATTTTTTGTATTTCTGCTCACCACCCTGGTCTCCGTTTGCCCAAGCCAAGGAGCCGACAAATCCTTCACCATGCTTGGCCACCGCATAACCGATCAGTCAGGCAATGAAATTATTGTCAACACCCCTTTTAAAAGGGTTGTCTCCCTCTACGGGGCACACACCGAAAACCTTTTTTCTTTAGGCTGTACCACCCAAATCATCGGGGTCCTTCCCCGCACCCACTACCCGCCCAAAGCACGACATCTCCCGGCTTTTCATTACCGGGAAGGTGCCGAAAAATTCCTCGCCGCCCGGCCCGATCTGGTCCTGATCCGGCCTATGATCGCTAGGGGTTATCCCCGGCTGGTGGAAAAATTGCGGGCGAGCGGAATTTCCGTTATCTCAGTGCAACCAGGGAATATAGAAGAGATGTTTCTTTACTGGCGAATCCTTGGCTTGCTGACAGGACATGAAGAGCAAGCCGAGGCCATGGTGAATGAATTCCAAAAAACGGTTACGGACTTTCGCGCTGCGAGCGAAACAATCAACCCGAAGAAACGGGTTTTCTTCGAGTCTATCCACAGCAAGATGAAAACCTTCGCACCGGACTCCATGGCGATTTTCGCCCTTGAATGCGCCGGCGGGATCAACCTGGCGAAGGATGCGGTTCCCGCCCGCAAAACCAACATCGCCGATTTCGGCAAGGAGAGGATTCTTGCTCTCGGCAGCCAGATTGACGTCTACCTCGCGCAGGTCGGCCCCATGAACCGCCCAACTATTGCAGCTATCAGCGACGAGGCAGGCTTCCACATTATCAAAGCGATACAAACCGGAGATATCCATCTCATTGACGAGACCATGGTTAGCCGCCCCACCATGAGACTGCTGGAAGGGATAACAACCATAGGCCGCATTCTTTACCCGGACCGATTTATTCAAGCACAGGAAACACCAAAAGAAAAAACACCTGATGGCCAATAAACCGAAAAAATCGAAGCGCCGGGCAATACTTATCTCCCTGATTGTGTCCTTGGCCATTCTCGCCTGGGGACTTGCCACCGTGGAGGGAATGAGCTTTGAGGTGCTTACCCGCCAACTCCTCCTGCCCCTGTGCCGTCTTTTGGCCATTATCGCCCTCGGCCTTGCAGTCGGCGAAATCATCGAAGCTTCTGGCTGGACCCGGCGCCTCGGGGTAATTGCCCGGCCGGCTTTTCGTTTCGCCAGACTTGGGGATCACTGTGGCGCAACCTTCAGCGCGGCTTTTTTTTCCGGCACAGCAGCCAACACCATGCTGGCCGGTTTTTTTCAGGATGGCAAGATTTGCAAAAAGCAGCTTTTCCTGACCAACCTGCTGAACCACTTCCCCGCCTATTTTCTCCACCTGCCGACGACCTTGTTCATCGTCATTCCCCTCACCGGCAAAGCCGGGGGGCTCTATTTCCTACTGACCTTTTCAGCCCTGCTCCTGCGCTGCAGCGGCATTCTTGTTTTCGGCCACATCTTTCTGCCCAAGAACCCTGAATCGGACCCCGATTCTGCCGCCAGACCTTTTCAAGCCGCTGAAAAGCAGCCAAAAGCAGCTTTTCTGGCCCGCATCCGGGACAAACTGCCCAACAGAATGATCGGCATAGCCGTCTACGTAATCCCGGTTTACAGTGCTGTTTTTGTCCTCAACACATTGGGCCTGTTCAATCTCGCCAGAGATTGGCTGGCCGCCTTCATCACCCATTCATTTATTCCCGTTGAGTCGCTTTCCGTGGTGGTTATCAGCTTTGCCGCCGAATTCACATCCGGCTTCGCGGCGGCCGGAGCGCTCATGGACGCCGGGGTGCTAACCGTCAAACAAACGGCCCTGGCCCTTCTCGTCGGCAACATCGTCGCCTTTCCCATGCGTGCTTTACGGCACCAACTCCCCAGGTACATTGGGATCTTTTCTCCGCGAATCGGCCTGGAGCTTCTGCTTCTGGGGCAGGGCCTGAGGGTTGTCAGTTTAATCCTTGCCGGAGTAGTCTTCTGGCTTATTTAACACCCGGTCTTTGCAATTTCCTTTTTTTTGATTACTATTAAAACAAAATTTTTCCTTTCTGCCCTGAACGTAAATCCACACCAACGGTCGAAATCTCGAAATTCCTCGCTGCCAGGCAGATGATTATTTTGGAAACCCTTATTCCTGCAAACACAGACCCTTCTTTGGGAAAGTAACGTTATTTTGAAAAGTCTCCTTTCCATAAGATACATATTCCGAGGATTAATTGTCCTGGTTATTGCTCCTGCAATGATCTGTCTTTTTTCTGCCCACACGTGGGGAGAAACCAAACCTGTTCTGAATAAAGGAAAGAAATGGCGTATCGGATATTATGAAGGCGGCCCCTACTCGGAATATGGCAAAACCATGAAAACCCTGATTGAAGGGTTGATGGATCTGGGCTGGATTGAAAAACAAACCCTTCCGGAATTTAAAGGTGATACCGTCAAACCATACTGGAGCTGGCTGGTCCATAACCCTGGGAACTATCTCTCTTTTTCTCCTCATAACGCCTATTCGGCAGACTGGGATGAAAACACCAGAAAAGAGGTCAAGACCAAGTTATTGAAAAAGTTAAAAAGTGGGTCCCTCGACCTGGTTATCGCCATGGGGACCTGGGCTGGTCAGGATCTGGCCAACAACCAGCATAACATCCCCACCATAGTCCTTTCGACCTCCGACCCGATCAAGGCCGGTATTATCAAAAGTGTTGAGGACTCGGGCCTGGACCATGTAACGGCCCGAGTCGATCCGTCCCGATATTTGAGACAGCTGCGTATGTTCCACAGACTTGTCGGTTTTAAAAAGCTTGGGGTAGCCTATGAGGATACTGCGGATGGCCGGATATATTCAGTATTAGATGAAATCAACCAGGTGGCGGCGGAAAGAGGCTTCGACGTCGTTAAATGCACCATCGTTGAAACCAACGTCGAGGATAGCATTGCCGACGAATCCTGCAACCAATGCTACCAGCAATTGAGCCGGCAGGCTGACGCCGTCTATATTACCCCGCTGACTTGCGTTGATCGGCAAGTAGAAAATTATGTTAAAATATTTAATGCTCACAAAACACCAACTTTTTCTCTCGTCGGCTCAGTATTGGTCAAAAGAGGTGTGCTTCTCAGCATTTCCAGCGACTCCGGCTACGACAAGCAGGGAACCTATAATGCCGAGAAAATCGCCGCAATCCTTAACGGAGCCAAACCGAGGACGTTGAAACAAATGCTGGCGGACCCTCTTGATATATCTATCAATCTGAATACGGCAAAAAAGATAGATTTCCCGGTTCCCGAAAGCCTTTTGAAAATTGCCAGAGAGATCTATGCTCAATAAAAACAATATTCGTCCTCTGGGATACACAATCATTCTAATTTTCTGCTGCTGCTATTGGGTTCTTGACAGCCTCTGGTCCAGTTTTTCCTACGAGTCGAACCTGAAATATCTCATTTTCACTGAGCCATCTTCTCTCCTTGACACCTTCCTGCTCAAGGTACCCCCTTACCAAATGGTTTCCCGCCTCATTACCGTGGCCCTGTTCCTCATTGCAGGCGCTGTTATTATCGAATTTATGAAAAAAATGCAGGCCGCCAAGGACGAGAGCCGGGAAGCGCAAGAAACCCTTCTGACCATCCTTGACAGTATCGATGTCAGCATCTCCGTAACGGACATGGAAAGCCATGAAATCCTCTTCATAAATAAAAAAATGAAGGACGCCCTCGGTGCGGACCTGACAGGGCAAATTTGTTCCCCAGAGCTGCAGCACATAGGTCTGCCGTGTCCCGATGGCACAAACAAAAAATTGAGTGATGACCAAGGCAATTTGAAAGATGTCTATATCTGGGAAGAGAAAAACCCCAAAACAGGTCAATATTTCATCAACCATGACCGGGCCATTCAATGGATAGATGGCCGGCAGGTGTATCTTCAAATATCCACCGACATAACCCAGATCAAGAACATGGAGGAAAACCTGCGCCAGGCCCAGAAGATGGAAGCCCTGGGGACCCTTGCGGGAGGGATCGCTCACGATTTCAACAATATTCTGACATCGGTTGTCGGTTTTTCTCAGCTGGCCATGGCCGATGCCGAACCGGACTCCAAACAGTACGAACGGCTCAAGGAAATTTTCCAGGCAGGAATCCGAGCCAGCGATTTGGTCCAGCAGATCCTGACCTTCGCACGTAAAACCGATATGGAACTTAAGCCTGTGCAAATCAGCCCGCTTCTTAAGGAAACTATCAAGTTCCTGCGGTCCACTCTTCCCGCTTCCATAGAGATTTCCAGCGATATCGATTCAGAGCAATTTACCCTGGCGGACCCGGCTCAGCTTCATCAGGTTATGATCAATCTCGCCACCAACGCAGCAGAAGCCATGCGCCAAGGTGGAGGCAAGCTTCATTTCGTTCTGACCGAACAGTTCCTGGATAAAAACCTTCCCGGCAAGGACTCCCCAACTCCCGGCAATTACATTCAGCTAACGGTTAAGGATACGGGGCCGGGTATCCCGGAAGAAGTTTTAGATAAAATTTTTGACCCCTATTTTTCAACCAAAGAAAAATGGCAAGGCGGTGGCTTGGGCCTTTCCGCCACCCAGGGAATCGTTCATGAGTTGAAAGGTGCTATCCAGGTTTCCAGCAGCCCTGGCGAAGGAACCCAATTCGACGTTTTTTTTCCAATAGCTCCATCTCTGAAAGCCGGCAGCTCAACCGGCGCGCTTAAAACTCTGACAGGAGAAGAACACATCCTTGTGGTGGACGACGAACCGTCTATTCTCAAGATGGTCCAACAGATGCTCAGCAGACTTGGGTACATTGTGGCTATCGAGGAGAGTTCCAAAAGCGCTTTGGAGTTGTTTCAAAGCGACCCTGACAGGTTCGCCCTGGTTCTGACCGATATGTCCATGCCCGGCATGAACGGTGATAAACTCGCGCAAGAAATGCTTAACATCAGGCCCAACATCAAAATCATCCTCTGCACTGGTTACAGCGACCAGATCGACACCGCCGGCAGCCGGAAACTCGGCATAAGTGCCATGGCCAGAAAACCCCTCATGAGAGACCCCCTCGCTGAACTCGTTCGCAAAGTTCTGGACGAAGACTGAATCCCAAAAGTGCCGAACAGCGCCTTTTCTATAACCTGCATCCGTGGATTGGGGCGGGAAAAGAGAGAGAGTGCTTGAACTGATAGATTAAAATCTGATTAAAAATTTAAAACAATTTCACCTTCGAACCTTAAAACTTAAAACCTTTATTATTTGATTATTTTTTTGCTATTATTCACAAGCTGTTAAGACCAAAATGAAAATATAAATGCTTTTTTATTACCCCAATTTGTTGCTTGAAATATCGCCCCCAAAATTCGCCTAAGAGTTTTTAGCGATAACCTGATTCCATAAGCCGTTAGCGGGAGAGAAATGACACTGTCAGACCTAAAAAACAGAAAAAATCTTTGTAGAGGTAACGCTTGATCGACAATTTCGAAGATGCAATGGTATTTCAATGCTTTGGGCAATAACCCGATCGAAGTTCACGGATATATTTAAAAAGGCATAAACCTATGAAGGAAACATTCCCTTTCAGCCTGCCCCAAAGCTCTTCGGCGGAAAAATATAAAATCCTTGTCATTGATGACGAAAAACACGCCCGCATGGTTCTTGAAGACTTTCTGGACGATGCCGGTTTTGATGTTCTAAAAGCTGAAAATGGCAAAGAAGGCCTCGACCTCATCCAGCAGGAAAACCCTGACGTAGTCTTGACTGATATACGTATGCCGGTTATGGATGGCCTTGCCGTCGTCGAAGCAATGCAGGACGTCGCCCCTTTGACCCCCGTCATCATCGTTTCCGGAGAGGGCGTCATGGACAATGTCATCAGTGCCTTGAGACTTGGCGCCTGGGATTATATTTTAAAACCAATCCGCGACCTGGAAGTCCTCAGACAAACCATTCACAGGTCTCTGGAAAGATCTTCCCAGCTACAATTTGAAAAAAGCTATCAGGATCACCTTGAAGAGGAGGTCAGAGAGAAAACAGCGCGACTCAAAGCGGAGGTTTTTGCCAAAGAGATCGCCCAGCGTCAGGTGGAACACGAGGCTTATCACGATTCTCTAACCCAAATGGGGAACCGCCTTCTATGCATGAAGGAGCTGGAAAAAATCCACTTGCAGGGCCGGACGGACCACTATATCGGGTTTCTTTATTTCGATGTTCGCTCCCTGAAAAATATCAACGAAGCATATGGTTATTCTTTCGGGGACACACTCCTTATTTATATCGCCGACCGGCTTTACGGCTCCATCCCGGAAAAAACAAAAATTTACCGAATGGGCGGCGACGAGTTTGCGGTCTTCCTGGAGGGCGAACAGGAAGAGGTCGTTTACCTGGCCAATTCCGTTTGCGATTCAGTAAAACAGCCCTATCAGATAGGCAACGAAGCTGTTAACGTCAGCTTCGCTTTTGGCCTCACCTTGAGTTCGAATCCGGCCATCATTGCCGAAAAACTGATCAACGAGGCAACCTTCGCTCATCTGCAGGCCAAGAGAAACGCTGCCGGCAATGTCATCGTTTACGACGACAGCCTCCACAAAAAACACTTACGGCGCCTTTCCCTCGAAAAAGAGATGCCCACTGCTTTGGCTGCAGGTGAGTTCTCCATGTCTTTTCAGCCCATTGTCAACATCAAATCCCAAAGCCTCTATGGATTTGAAGGCCTCCTGCGTTGGAATAATGTTCGAGAAGGTTTCGTAAGTCCCGAAGAATTTATCATCATTTCTGAAGAAAACGGCTTCATTGCAGAGCTTGGAGAATGGGCCCTCAATCACGCCTGCCAGTTTTGGAAAAAATCGGGCCTGGCAGAGAAGGGCCTGACCCTGTCGGTCAATATTTCCAGCAAGCAGTTCCGCCATCAAGGCCTGGTGAGCAGGTTTCACAACATCATCGAAGGGTCCGGCATCTCTTTCGATAAACTGGTCCTCGAAATAACCGAAAGTGCCCTGATGACCCATGTGGAGGAAACGGCCAGAAAACTCGGGGACTTCCGAAAACACAAAATCAAAATCGCCATCGATGATTTCGGAACGGGCTATTCATCACTGAAATATCTCAGTGATTTTCCCGTCGACAGCATAAAGATCGACATGAGTTACGTACAAAAAATGGAAAACAACCCGAAAATTTACGAACTGATCAAAATCATGGCCAGAATTGCCGGGGTATTCGGTATGGATCTCATCGGAGAAGGGGTCGAGACAAGGGTTCAGCGGGATCTTTTGAACCAGATAGGCTGTTACCTGCAGCAGGGGTATCTCTACTCAAAACCTATACCTGAGAAAGACGTGGTCGGTTTTTGCAACAATTTCACGCAGAAATTTTAGTTTTAACCCTTCATAAGGATTTAAATCCGCGGATCTATTTAAAGCTGTCCTGAAAAGTTTTTATCCGAGACTCTTTATTTAACGGCTGACTCCCAAACTTGGGATTAAGCTCTCACAGGTGTCTCCTTTTCTCCAACAATCCACATTTAGTCACCGTTTTCCAAACAGGCAATACCTTTTTTGCAAAAAAAATAGGGCCCCAAATCTTAACACCCGGTAGCGCTGATCCATAAATTGTGCGATCCTCTGCCAGAATTCTCCAGCCAAAACAATGTCGTTACTTTTCTTTTTTAAGAATCTGACGGAAAAAGGAACTTTTTTCCACAAAAACCGGGTTCTTGTTATAATTAGCAAATTTCAAAAAAATTCACACCCTTTTGCCATGTTCATTTTGAGGAAATGCCATGAAATTATCGATTAAATGGGTTCTCATCGGCGGCTTTCTGGGGCTTCTTCTCCTGTCCATCACCACCATTCTCGCCTCTTCTTATCTGACTTCGGAAAAGATTCTTCAAGGCCACGCCAAGGATATCATGGAAAACATCGCCACCCTGACCGTCCAGGAATCGCAGGGATACCTCAATCCGGCCCGAAGCGCGGTCCAGCTGACCCAGCGCCTAGCCAGAAGCGAGGTGATCAAAAGCGAGGACAAGGGCCTGATGGAGCGATATTTTTATGAACAGCTCTCCCTTTATCCGCAAATTTCCGGAATATATTTTGGCAATCCCAAAGGCGAATTCACATTTGTCATGAGAAACAACTCGAAATTCGAGGGAGGCTACCGAACAAAACTGATCACCGTCAACGAGAATAGTCGAACGGTGGAACTGATCTGGAAAGATGCCCGGCAGCAGGAGTTCCTGCGGGAATTCGATCAGGAAGACGCCTACGACCCCAGGCAGAGGCCCTGGTACATCGATGCCAAGAAAAACGGTAAGCTGATCTGGACCCGTCCCTATATTTTTTATACTTCGCAGAAGCCGGGCCTGACCGTCGCCAGCCCGGTGCTAAGAAATGAGGGTGTAATTCATGGTGTTATCGGTGTAGATATTGAGATCGATGAAATTTCCAATTTTTTATCCAAGCTCAAGGTCGGGAAAAACGGCCAGGCATTCATCCTCAGCCGTCATGGCGATGTCATCGCCTTTCCTGATATGAAGAAACTACGTCATCCCACAGGAGAAGGAAACACGACCTTCCGCCTGACCAAAATCAACGAACTTGACAGTGTTCTTTCCCAAAAAGCTTTTGCTTCGCTAGAGCGCCCAGTGGAAAATTTCGATCTGGTCAAACCTGTTTTCACATCCTTCATCCATGAGGGCGAGAATTACCATGCCATGTTCACCCCTTTTGAAAGCCGCCAATGGCCCTGGGTCATCGGCATCTATCTTCCGGAAAATGATTATTTGGGCCCCATCAAAAAGAATCGTCTTTTCAACATTTATCTTGGTCTTGGAATAGCCGCTTTTGCCACCCTCATCGGATTGTTGATTGCCCGCAGCATCGCGAGACCCATGAAGGCGTTACAAGAAGAAGCTCACGCCATAAAAAGTTTCAAACTGGGGTCAATCTTCCAGGAAAAAAGCTTCATCAAGGAGATTCAGGATACGACTCAGTCCTTTTCCCAGATGAAGATCGGCCTGGAGGAGTCAAAGAAGAAAAATGATGAACTGACCGAGGGCCTGGAAAAACAGGCGGAACTGCTCAGAAAGAAGGAATTACAGCTTCGTGCCAGTTTTTCCAGCCTGCTTAATTTTTCCGATGCCCTGATCGTCCTCGATGAAACCCACCATGTCTGCTTTATCAATCCCGCAGCAGAAATATTGCTGAAAATCAATCCTACAAATATCCTGGGAAAACCATTGCCCTTTGAAACCAGGGAAAATGGCAAAACGGAGATAAAAATTACCACGGGAAGCGAAACCACCCTGACAGCGGAAATGTCGGTCGTTGGTATCGAGTGGGAGGGGCAGAAAGCCCAACTGGTTTCGTTACGGGACATCTCGGAACAAAAACAGGCTGAAAAATCACTTAACGAATCAAATCGTATCCTTAAAAAGACTGTATTCGAGTTGGCTCAAAGGGAAAAACAGCTCAAATCCATCAGCAAAATGGCGGAATTTTTTCAAGTCTGCACAACCGAAAAGGAAGTGATGAAAATCATTTCTCAAAACATGGAACTTCTGTTTCCGGTTGATGCCGGGGCCGTTTACCTCCTGGACAAAAGTTCCAGAATTTTTTCCTGCATTCACACCTGGGGCAATCCTGGACTTTCCTTGAACAGCTTTCCGCCGGAGCAGTGCTGGGCACTTAAAAAAGACCAGCCTTATGTGGTGATAGCTGAGAAGAGCAGGCTTCTCTGCGAACATGTGAAGGACGAGTTGTCCTCCCATGATTTTCTTTGCCTGCCAATTTCCAGTCACCAGGGGCAGCTGGGCCTTCTCCATCTTCAGTTGAAACACCCGGGCCTCGAAAATCCCACCGAGTCATCTGCTTTGTCGGCGAATTCGCTCAGAGAACTGGGTGTTGCCGCCGCCGAACACATTGCTTTGGCGTTAACCAACGTCCGTCTCCAGGAAGAACTTCACGCCCTGGCCATTCTGGACCCTTTGACCGGCCTCTACAATCGCCGTTATATGCAGGAATACCTTGAGCAGGAGATCTCTCGTGCGGCCAGGATACAGGGAAGCATCGGAATTGTTCTTCTCGACATTGACCATTTCAAGAAGCTTAACGACCACTATGGCCACGATGCCGGCGATAAGGTTCTTGAAAGACTGGCCTCGGTCCTTCAGTCTCAGATTCGCGAAGGGGATATCTGCTGCCGCTATGGCGGAGAGGAGTTTCTCCTCATTCTTCCGGGTAGCGGTTACCAAGCAACCATGGAAAGGGCCGAAACATTGCGCAAGGTGGTCAGCCAGACACAATTTCATTATGAAGGAACAAACCTCGGTTCGCTGACCATTTCTTTGGGGGTTTCGGCCTATCCCAAGTACGGGAATAGCTCGGAGACCCTGATCCGTGCCGCCGACCAGTCCATGTACGAGGCCAAAGTCAAAGGCCGCAACCTGGTTCAGGGCCAGAATGCCTGATTGACGCATTCTCGACCATTAAAAAGCCGAAGAAACATCATGGTTCCTTCGGCTTTTTTGTCTATAAAATATTGCGTTTTTCTCGCTGACAATCAGGCAGGTCTTCCTTGCCAAACAGCCTCACCGATAACGATAGGGCAAAAAACGAGAAGGCCTGTCAGTACGGCTTTCAGAAGAATTATTGGACTGATAACGGGAGTCATTGAAATGACGGAAGCGGCCGGAACGAGAGCTGCTGTATGCCTGGCGATAGTACTGACTTTGCCGATAATGGTTTCTGAAATGAGACTGCAGACGCTGCTGCTGAATCCGGGCTTGCGGGGTAGGTGCCTTGTCATAACTCCCGTACAAGGGATTGTTCTGCTGCCATTGATCGCCCGGTTGACGATCCCTACGGTCAAAACGTTCATCCTGGCCGTCATAACGGCCATCCGGACGATCATAGCGCCTATCCGGACTGTCAAAGCGGCCGCCCCTGCGTCCGTAACGATTTTCCAGGTCATCATCAGGGCCGAGCCGACGCCCATAAGGATCCTGCCGATCATCATGGGGGCCACGGCGCGGACTGACGCGATCCTCCAGGCTGGTAGCGGGGCTGTCCTCCTGCCCTTCCTTAACCCCGTCCTCCGCCTTTTCCTCTTGTATTGCCTGGGGCTCTCCGGCCTTTCGATACTTATTGTCCTGACCTTTCAAGGTCGGTTTGATCACATCCCCGGCGAAAGCCAGGTAACCCACCCCGGTGTTGCTCAAAAGCAAAACCGCAACAGCCGTCAGTACGATCCACAACGATTTCATAGGTCACCTCCGTTTCCTCATTCTATATTCAGAAGGTAACCGATGCAAATTGTTTCTTAGAGGTTATTTCCCAGCTCAATGGCTCGTGCCACCCGAATGGCGCCTAAACGAACAACAGATTAAATTTCCACCTTCAGGAAAAGGTTTTCATGGGGCAATGACCTCAATCTCCGGCATATTTGTGGGATCCGGAACAAATCTGAGAAGCCCAGCTCCCCCGTCTTTTCCGGCAAGTTTCTCCAGGGGATTTGACAGAACCTCGGCCAGGCAGGTTTCCATCTGACGCTTCAAATGAGCAAGATTCACCCCTTTAAAAACCTCCCCGTAGGGAGCTAGAAGAGCCGCACCTGAAACAAAAAGACCTCGGGCTCCACGCATATTTCCGCGGCTGAAATGATAAAGGGCTAAAGACCATTGAATCAGTCCCTGCAAAAATTCCCTTGACTCATCAAATGTGCAAAGCCAGAGCTCTTCCCAAACCTCGTGAGCATTAAAAAAGTCCTTTCCATTGAAGTAATCGACTCCCTGATGAAACCGCTGATCCCCAATTTCGTTTTCCGCCATTCCCGGACCTTCCTTTTCATTTTAAGTTTTTATTATAGCATCCGTTGGATCTGGTCATATTAACCGGCGGAAAACTTTCTAAAAACTTAATCAATCCAGACACCTGACTATTGTTTTTTTTGACTGGCTAAACTTTTCAGAGTATTCTTAAGCAGGGTTTGAAAACTGAACTACTTTTCGTAAATCGGGTTGGTCACCAAGCAAAAGAAATTACCTTCCTGGGAATCGTGCACGTGTTCGTTTTCTGTACACTTTTTATGACATGGAGGCGGCTGCATGAATATTCTGATTGCTTTTTATTCGGAGAGCGGCAATACCCGAAAAATTGCGGAAGCCATGGCCAGGGGGCTCTCTTCCGCGCCTGACACGGTGGTTGACCTGCAGCATATTGAAGAGGTCAGTCCTGCCAGATGGGGAAATTACGATCTTATTTTCATCGGCACCCCCGCCATCAGCTGGACCGTAGCTGAACCCGTTAAAAATGCCTTTGAAAATTTCCCATCTGACACCTGTCCGGTCTTCAAACTCGCCCTTTTCGTAACCTATGGGGTGCCCGATATCCGGTTTTATGGAGAGTGTATAGAACTCATCAAGTCCTACTGTCAAAAAATGAACGTAGAATATCTGGGTGAATTCTGCTGCCAAGGTGAACACCGGGTGATAGACCGCCTGGCCGAAAAATTCCCGGAAAAGGTGGCCCTCGCCCAAACATCCATTGGTCACCCGGATGCCGTCGACCTGCAACGCGCGGCGGATTTTGCCGTTGATATTTACAGCCGGGCTATCGATGAAACCTGACGCTGATAAAGGCTTGCCGAGAAAACACCTTCAACGGAATTCCACAAATCCCAGCACCATTTTCAACTCCAAAAACATCGCAAAGGAATACCTGACCATCGCCGCAATGATCGACATTTATTGCCGGAAAATTCACGGCCGGAAAAACTCACGATGTCCGAAATGCCTGGAATTACTGGACTATGTCGAAAAAAGATTGCAGTTTTGCCGCTACGCAGAGAACAAGCCCCGCTGCCGGGAATGCCCTACGCCCTGTTTTGCCCAACCACAGAAAGCTCTCATCAAAAAGGTCATGAAATTCTCCGGCCCCCGCCTAATGCTTTATCATCCGTTCCTGGCTTTGCGGCATCTCGGGAAAAAGGCCTCTGATTTTTAATGTTTTTCTTGTCAAGAACGGAAAAAATAAAATCCGGCAGCGGTGAAAAGGCTCCAACCCAGGGATAATCTGGCATGAAAAGCCAAATGCCAAATTCCTGACTTACCAGCAATCTTAACTCTGGAAGCTATCGAAATTTTGACAGTTGTAGCAAAGTAACCTCTTAAAAGTCGTGTTCACCAGCCAGATCAAATTTTTCTTTTAATTTTTTTATTTTTTATATTGTCGCCCCCGCACGACAACCCCTTGAAAAATAATATATTTTTCTAATTAAAGAAAGGATATGTTCAATTCAAAGAGCTTTACTGGAATTTTTTAAATAATTTTTATTAAGTTTGGCACAAAGGGTGAAAAATATGGAAACAAGACCAACAAAACAATCGATCCTTTAATAAAACAGAGATCCTTATTAATTTTAAATAGTTTCATCTACCTCCCCCCCCCCACCCCCCAAAAAACATGGGGCCTTTTCAGGCCCCATGTTTTTTTTCAGGCATTTTCATTACAAGAATAAATCAGCCTTCAAAAAAATACGACCGGGAAAAAGCAAAGCCGGACAACCTCAAAGGTGCCCGGCTTTGCTTTTCAGGGATTCCACAGGATATTATTCCTGCTTCCTCCCATCCCCCCATCGAATTGTCCTTTTGCTGCCAACTTAACGCAGTCCGAGACGACGGAAAACCATCCCGCAATACTTGTTTAATGGATTTCTCCGGGAAAGCTTTTTGAAAACCGGATTTCTCCGAATTCCCAAATGACGCAACTCGGCAATAATCCGCTGATCACAACCCATCTTCAAACCTTTCTGATAGGTGCGAATGGCCTGAAGCTTTTGACCTGCCAACGCGTAAATCCGTCCCAGATTCAGATAAAAGAGGGGATTCCGAGGGTCTTTTTGAATGGCCTCGAGACACATTTTTGCCCCTTCTTTCAACTTGCCCTGCTCTCTCGCGAGACAATAACCCAGATAACAATCCACCAAAGGGGTTTTCATAATTTGGGAAGCATTTTCGAAAAGCATCATCGCCTCCATGAAATTACCCTTTTCCACAGCCGCCGCTCCTTGCGAAGTCAAATTTTCATATTCCTGTAACATCACCCCACCTCCAACTAGTATTTTTGCCACAACCCGGCTTGAAATAACCTCGACATGATCAGAGCTATTACTATTCAAGCCGTTACTTTTTTCTACCTGTCCCCTGAAGGTAAGAAAAATTGCAATGCTCATTCCCCGAATGGGATATTTGTCAAAAAGGACTGAACCAGGACATGAAGTCCTATATTTTTTAAATAGTTACAAATTCATCTTGCTTTGGCCGAAAGTTTTTGTTTTTAAATTTCCAGGTCGGAGTTCCGTCATTTGACGTATTTTGCTAATAACAAGATAATGCTTTTTTTCACCGTTCTATTGTCTTTTCCGGACCTTCCTGTTTATCACCACCAACTAAAAAAAATCCGCACGCTATACTATTTAGATGGGGTCTTATCGTCATCTGTGTTGTTTCGACCACCGCTCGGACCTTCTTCCGGGGGGGGGTGACGATTGCCCTGATTAACATTTTTGATTTATCGTAACCAACCGTTTTTAATATAAAAACTTGGATTATTCGACCTTAAAAAGTAAAATTTTTAAAATAGACATTTTCCGCAAACAGGCTATGCCATTAGACGGAAAACACGCTATTGAAAGGTGCAACAATCCCTCATTGAAAGGCCCGAACTCCCTAACGGATGAATGTATATTGCCACAAACGAGACATCCTGAAACTTCTGTCCAGCATAACCAGGTTCTTACTTTTGAAAAAACATAACGCTCAGGAGGCCTAGCATGGAACGCTTTGAAAATATTGCCCGGATTTCCCCCGAGAAGCTTCAACATTGGATAGATGAAGGAAAAGACCTTGTTCTTATCGACACCCTTCCCAAAGAGCATTTTGACAAAATCCATTTGCAGGCTGCGCAAAACGCCTGCATTTTCAAGGTTTCCTTTATGGACGAGGTCAAAGCCATGGTTGCCGACAAATCGAAGGCCATTGTGGTTTATGGTGCGGATGCTGATACTATGGATGCCCTGAACGCAGCTGAAAAGCTCGCTTTATCCGGATACAGCCAGGTATATGCCCTCGAAGGGGGAATTTCACGGTGTCGCTCATGCGGCTTAACCTTCCAGGGAACTGCCCCTGACCTGCCGGAAGCACCTGAGCAGGTTCTTCATTTGGAGGACCGCAACTATAAGGTCGACCTGGAAAAAAGCATTGTCGAATGGGCGGGACGGAATCCAAATTCGAAACATCATGGCACAGTCCAACTCCTGAAGGGTGACCTCAAGGTGCTGGATGGAAAAATTTCCGGGACTTTCGACATCGATATGTCCTCCATCAAAAACATCAACCTTGAAGGCGACCCTCTGCAACCGGTACTGATCAATCACCTCAAATCCGATGATTTTTTCTTTGTCAAAATGTTTCCAAAAGCTACTTTCACCATCCAAAGCGCTTTTCCTTTAAAAAACCCGACATTTACCACACCGAATTTTGAAGTTTTCGGGGTTCTTGATTTGCGGGGGGTGGGTGCCGATCTTCAGTTCCCGGCCACACTGAACCGGCTGCAGAACGGCCAAATCGCTGTCGAGGCCCATTTTGACATCGACCGGACAAACTGGAATATCATTTACGGTTCAAGTCGCTTTTTCCGTCATCTCGGTATGCACCTGGTGTTTGACCTCATAAGTTTTCAGGTACGAATTGTGGCCGGCTGAGTCTTTTTGATCTGAATTTGAGGAAAATTCATGGACATAATTCTTGAAGCCGTTCGAGCTTTGATGCTCGGAGCGGTTTTTTTCCTGATGCTCCTAAAGTGGGAAACCCCCGAACTCTCTAAAATCGGGGGTTGGAATCAGTTGCTCTGGGGCTTTGGCCTGCTCTTCTTCGGCACTGTTTTGGACCTGACGGATAATTTCCATGAACTTTCAAAATGGGTTATCATGGGAGAAACTCCGGCCCAGGTTTTTCCTGAAGAAGTGGCAGGCGACATCCTCTCATAACATCTGCCCGGATTGCGCCAAAAAACTTTACCTCGATATTGATGCCGACGAGGAACAAGAACCGTGAATGAAATTACTTCCTTCGTGATACAAAGTGGTAGCAGGCAGGAAAGTTGGAGCCTTTTTGGAAAAAATTTCTCTCGATTCTCTTTCTTCTCGTTAAGACCCCAAAACCGACAGGTCCCCAGATTTTCTACAGGCTCTTTTAATTTACAAACACATACAATAATCAGGCAGGAGAAACGCATCTTAAGGTTTTCCCAGCTTCTTTTGAAAAAAGTGCATTATGAAATTAAAGTGTCCCTGGTTGAAATGGTTGATTTTCCCGGCATTGCTTTTTCTTTTTGCCAGTTGCAGTTCCATCAGCTACTTCTGTGATGCCATCAAAGGTCATTTCGAAATTTTAAACAAAGCAGAACCTATTGATGAGGTTATTTCAAGGGAAGCTACGCCGCCACACCTGAAAAAGACCTTGATAAATATCCGCCAAGCCCGCGAATTTGCCGTCCTGGAGCTTCTTCTCCCAGCTAATGGAAGCTACTTTCGGTACGCAGATATCGGCCGGAAATGTGTAACCTGGAATGTCATTGCCACCGAAGAATTTTCAGTTGTACCAGAAGAATGGTGTTTTCCTGTTGCCGGATGTGTCAGCTACAAAGGTTTTTTCAATCCTCGAGATGCGAAGAATTTTGCCTCGGATCTGCAAGAGCGGGGTTTGGACACCTGTATTGTCGGTGCAGCGGCCTATTCCACTCTCGGCTGGTTTGAAGATCCGATTCTCAGCACCATGATTTACCGCCGGGAATCAGACTATGTCAATGTCCTTTTCCACGAACTGGCCCACCAGAAACTTTATGTCAAAAACGATACCGCTTTCAACGAGGCCTTCGCCACCAGTGTGGCCGAGGAGGGTATCAGGCGCTGGTTTGCCAGAACCGGCGACGTGGAGGCGTACGAAGAGTACCTTATTTCGCGACAGCGAAGCAGGAAATTCAATGCCCTGATCCTGAGAGCCCGTGACAAACTGAAATCTCTTTATAACCAAAAAACAAGCCCCGAAGTGATGCGCAGGCAAAAAGTGGAGATATTCCAGCAATTGCAAACTGATTACAGTGAATTGAAAAAACAGTGGGATGGAGATGCTCGATACGATGCCTGGATGGCCAAAAGACTTAATAATGCCCATCTTGCACTGGTAGCCACTTACAATGACATTGTGCCGATATTTCGCCTGATGATTCAACAATCCGATGGCAACCTGAAGTCTTTTTACGACAGAGCCGCCTTCATTTCCTCTCAGCCCTACGAAAAGCGCCACCAGGTACTTAAGCAAATTTATGCTCAAAGAGAAAAGTGGAAGCCGGTTCCGACAGCCTTTTCTCCCTGAGGATTCTGAATCAAGTTGGGTTAATTTTTTTCAATCCGACACCGGAAGGAGGTTCCATGAAAGTGGTCTGTCTTTTGGGCAGCCCCCGTGAAAATGGCAACAGCGCAACCGTAGCACGCCATTTTTTGCACCATGCTGAAAAGTTCGGGGCTCAAACGGAAAGCTTTTTTCTAAACGGGTTGAATATTAAAGGCTGCCAGGCCTGCAACCTCTGCAAGACAAAATATGAATCCTGTGTTCTCAACGACGGCCTCGCACCCGCTCTGGAAGCAACATTCCATGCAGATATAGTTGTTATGGCCTCTCCGGTCTATTACGGCGATGTCTCGGCTCAGCTTAAAGCCTTTATTGACCGGACCTACTCCTTTCTTGTGCCGGACTATATCGCCAAGGCCCAGCCCAGCCGCCTTACAGAACGCAAAAAACTGGTATTCATACTCACCCAGGGACATCGCGACCCCGACTGGTTCGCCGACATTCTGCCACGGTACCAGGACCTTTTTCACTGGACCGGGTTTGCCACCACTCACCCCATCCGGGTGGTTGACGTTTACCAACCTGGAGATGTGGACAAACGACCTGACGTCTTTGAAAAAACTGCCGCCCTGGCTGAAAAATGGCTCGCTGGCGAAAATGCATAATTTGGGATAGCTGCCCATGGAATGGGCATCAGCCGCCCGGATGGCGGCAGCTAAGCCCCATGGATGGATTCACGCGACCCTTGGAATGGGCGTTGCCAGGCATTGTGCCGACAAGCTGAACAATTACAATTAAACAAACCAAACACCGGTCAGGACTTTTGCTTTTAACAGCCCTCAATTTCGGGGTTGAAAGCAGCCAAACTGTCAAAAAAAAGCCCGGCTCAGAGCCGGGCTGATCTTTTTCCGGATACACACGAAATATTATTTTCCACCATTGCCCGCGCCGCCACCTGAACCACCATTTCCGCCGCCAGCTGAGCCCCCGCTTGCACCCTTACCGTCGGCAGCACTCTGACCTCTTCCGGCCTCGGCCAGGCCATCAGCACTCATACCGGCACGAATTCCCCGGGCATAACCCGCTGCAAGCTTATCAGGATTCTCGTTACTGGAGCGATGCATGAACGAATGGCGCAACGTCTTCATTTCCCTGGCCTGATAATTATTTTGCAACGCTTCCGAAACGAGATCCGCAGCATTGGCGGAACGAACCCCGACACGGGCCATGGTTCGGACCGTATTGCAAGTCTCCAAAGCCAGCTCTTCAGCCTGATTTCTGGTCATCAGTCTGGTCCTGAGCTGCAATTGATCTCTGACAGCGTCCATGTCTTTTTCCGTCATTCCCGCGGCCAGACCCTGGGCGATGATATCGCCAAGACGGTTCGCTTGATTCCTGCTAAGAGACATCTTGCTGGCCTGCGCATAAGCAAAGGCATAACGGGAACGCACCTGCTCCATAGCCTGAACTACGGCCTTGTCCCCGACCTGCTTGGCAATTCCCTCCCTGGCTTTGCTCATGACCGGCCCCTCCGGCAAGCCTTGGCCCCTGGCCTCCATAACGACGTTCTGGGCCTCAATCATCTCTTGGTTCTGGAACCGACTTCTCTCCATAAGTTGAACCATTTCAATAGCGTCGTCCTTTGAAATGCCCAGCCTGATCATTTCCCGGGTGTTGTTTTTCAACTCCAAAGATGCCCGGGAGGAAAGCCCCTCATCGACCTCATCGGCTAAAACCCCGGATGCTCCAAGTAATAGCATCATCAGAACAGCTGTTAACGTTTTCATAATGTCCTCCCAGTCATATTTTGTCCCCAACAAGGGGGACTGCCAATTTGTTTCTTTTCAACTATAAACGGGCAGGCGACCAAAAGGTTACAGTCCCGGCTCATATAGGCAGTTTTGCATTCCAAAATCATCGTATTCCCGCATCCGGCAATCCGGGATGTAAATCTTTCCGTCGACAAAATAAAAATAGCCAAACCCCTGCACCGCGGGCACCGAAATTTCCCAGGTTTTCAGATCGGCTTGTTTTGCCTCATGAACTTTAAAACCGTCCAGTGACGATGCAAAACCCACTCGGGAGACATCCTCCAGTTTTAGATAAAGGTACAGATTTTCACCACTTATCTCGTGGTAATGGCTGGCACAGCCGACAAGAACGAAAAACAGCAAAAAATAAAACCACCGCCTCATATGGAGTGCTCCACATTCAGCACGGTATTTTCTCCACCGAAATCATCTTTTTCCCGGGTTTGAACGGTCGGATCCGCAACCTGCCGACGGCCATCCAGAACATAGAAATAGCGATGCTCCCCGGCAGGAAGAGCAAGTCTGGCCTCCCAGTAACCGGAAACGCCCACCGGCCGCATGGGAATTCGCTGCCATGATGTGAAAGTGCCGGAGATCTCCACCTGTGCCATCTCCGGCTCGTAAATAATGAAACGATTTCGTGTAAGACCCGCCGAAGGCTCAGAAGACATATTGGCAAACACGAAGAGGGCTAGAATAGCCGCAGCCGCAGCCCAACCTGCCAAGGGTCGAAACCATGGCCCAAAAGCAAAAAGTGAACGCCTTTCACTTGGTGGGCTCTTCCCGGACAGAGAACCGGCCAAGCTTTCCTCAAAAGCCGGAACCTTGTCGGCCACTGGCGAGCGCAACTTCTTTTCCTGGCGCAGAAGTGTCAAAGACTCTTCCTTAAAAACCCCATCGGCGTGAATCTTTTCGACAAAGTCAATTTTTTCGTCAAGATCCATTTCATCATCAATGAAAAGGCTGATCCAATAGTCCATCAGTCTCCTCCCGCGTTGAGAATCGTTTTAAGTTTTAACCTGGCACGGTGCACCTTCACTTTGACGTGGGATTCACTGATGTCGAGGATGCGGCCGATTTCCCGGTAGCTGCAATCACCCCCTGCTACCAGGGCCAGGACTTCCCTGTCGTCGGAACTCAATTGCTGCAAAGCCCCAAGCATTTGGCGGTATTCCTCCCGGATCAGAACCTGATGCTCACTCTCAACGAGGCAATCTTCGGATTGATTCTCCGGTATTACCCCTGTTTTATCTGGTTTCTTGCGCCGCGATTCATCAAATACCAGGTTGCGAGCAATGGTATATAGAAGTGATGTTTTCTCCTCAATATGCCGATAATGCTCGAAAAAGCGCAGAAAGCTTTCCTGCATAATATCGCCGGCCAGGTGGTAATCACCGGTCATGCGCAGCAAATAGTAAAAAAGCCTGGCATTGTGTTTTTCGTAGAACTGCCGGTAATTATCCATACACTTTCATAACGTCCAACAAAGCAAAAGGTTACAACAACAGGATAGCTTTTTCCGAACCTCACCTTTTTTTTCTGAAGCGCTCTTCTTTTCTTTCTACCATTTCACAGTCCTTTTACTGAAGCCCCGCACTCCGACTGAGCAGCAGCACGTATAATACGTCTAATGATATCTTCCAAAACACTTTTCCTTATCCTTTTCCTGCCGAATACGCAACCGCTTCAAAGTGAAATCAAGTCTATTTAACTCGAAACGATTGACAAGAGGTTTCCTAAAAATTAATGAAACGGATAATTCATACCTGAGCAGCATCGCTTATTAAACGGCATCAATCCTCAAGTATTTTGACTTTACCGGCCAAGTTTCGCCATGTAATATGAAGGAATTAGAAATTAACAAACATATTGTCTGATGTTGAAAGCTTCAGGAGGGAAAAGATGTCTTACGGAATGGCCAGAGATGACGCTCTTTCGCTGGTTAATGAACACCTCAAGAATCCCAATATGATCAAACACTGCCTCGCCACCGAAGCAGTCATGAAAGCCCTTGCTGAAAAACTGGGCGAAAATCCTGAAAAATGGGGGTTGGCCGGGCTTCTTCACGACCTTGACGCCGAAGCGACGGCAGACGATCTTTCGATTCACACCCACGAAACTGTCAAAATATTAAAGGGGAAGGGGCTCAATGACGAAATCATTGAAGCCATCCGGCTTCATAATGAACACGCCCATCCGGAAAAACGCTCTACTGTTTTTCAACACGCACTGGCTGCCGGCGAAACCATTACAGGACTGATCATTGCCACAGCCCTGGTCTACCCGGACAAAAAACTTGCCAGCGTCAAGGCCAAGTCGGTCAAAAAACGTTTTAAAGAAAAGGCCTTCGCTGCCGGGGCCAACAGGGATATTATTCGGGAATGTGAAAAATGCGGCCTGGAGCTTGGGGGTTTTGCCGAACTCTGCCTGACGGCTATGCAGGGGATTTCCGACGATCTTGGTTTGTGAACAGCGGGAAAAATCGTATGATTTTGGTGATATTCTGGAGTGAACAGCAAAAGAGAATGCTGGCTGAGGGGGCCTGATTGGCCCCCTCACGCAAACTGATTTTAGAAAAGGGGATTACTAGCAAACAATAGCTGGAATTTTATGCGATTAAAGTGGTAGGTTTCCTTTTTCACAGAGGCTTGGGATCACAGACGTATTCAGCCCGGGCAACTTTTGCACCGCATTTACCACATTCGAATTTTTGCTCGGCGGTGTAAACTTTAATCTGGCCGGCGCCAACATAGCCTCTTTTTTTCAATGCACAGATATGAATATGAGCAACATCCTGTTCTTTTCCACAATTAGCACATTTAGCCATAGTAACCTCCTTAGCTCCATCGTTTTCGCTAAAATATTGTTAAAACATAGTTCTGAAAACCCCTTTTCCCGATTTGGAAAAGTATCATTTGGCCATTTCCCTGTCAATACTTTCAAAGAACCCAGACACATTTTAAAAAACTAATATCGCCGTTTTCATTTATGAATCCTACTGAACTGAAAAAACTTCTTCATGCCCTCCAGGCAGGAGAAATTTCCCTGGCTGAAGCGGAAAAAAAACTTTTGGGTCTCCCCTTTCAGGACCTCGGCATGGCCCAGATCGATCATCATCGCGAGTTGCGTCAGGGCTTTCCCGAGGTCGTTTTCGGGGAGAATAAGGAATGCGACCAACTTGATGCCATTGTCAAAGCCATGCAGGACAAAAACTCCAATATACTGGTAACCCGTCTTTCAAAAGAAAAAGGGGCCTTCCTGCTGGGGAACCATCCCGATGGGCACTACGATACTCTAAGCCGCACGTTCGTCATCGAACAAAATCCGACAGCGAAAAAAAGCCAAGGGAAGATTTTGATCATCTGTGCCGGGACATCCGATCTGCCCGTCGCCAGAGAGGCCGCCGTCACCGCAAGAATTTTCGGCAATGAGGTGGAAGAGCTGATCGATGTCGGCGTCGCCGGTCTGCATCGTCTGTTGTCGAAAACAGATAAACTGCGGGAGGCATCCGTCATCATTGTCGTGGCCGGGTTCGAAGGAGCGCTCCCCTCCGTTGTCGGCGGTATGGTTGCGGTTCCGGTAATCGCAGTTCCCACCTCCGTCGGTTACGGCGCTTCGTTCGGTGGCCTCGCAGCCCTCCTCGGCATGCTCAACTCATGTGCCAGCGGCGTGACGGTCGTCAACATCGACAACGGTTTCGGAGCCGCCTGCGCCGCCACGCGCATCAATCAAACAGGATTTAAATGACCGGAATAAAAAGGATACTCTATCTCGATACTTTTTCAGGCATCTCCGGCGACATGTTTCTCGGCCTGCTGATCGATCTCGGCGTCAGCCTTGATGACATTCGGAGATCGCTGGAAACTCTTAACCTGGCCGGTTGGGAAATTTCGACGAGGCGGGAAAAACGCCGAGGCATCGAAGGCAGCCGGGTTGTCATTGCAATCCAGGAGCAGCATCACCATCGCACTTGGGGGGACATCCGAATTCTCATTGAAAAAAGTCGCCTCGAACCCGATATCCGCGAATGTGCCTTGAAAATTTTTCAGTGTATCGCCCGGGCGGAAGCCAAAATCCACGGCGTGACGGAAGACCAGGTGCATTTTCATGAGGTGGGGTCTGTCGACTCCATCATCGATATTGTAGGTTCGGCGGTTGGCCTGTTTCTCCTCGGCAACCCCGAAATCGTTTCCACCCCGCTGCCATTCTCCACAGGAACGGTCCGCTGCGCTCATGGCAATTATCCACTCCCGGCACCGGCCACCCTGGAAATCCTCCAGGGCCTGCCTCTCGTCGACAGCGGTCTGAGCCATGAACTTGTCACGCCAACCGGCGCCGCCATTGCCGCTACATTAGCGACCTTCTGCCCTTTTCCGGACATGACCATTGAAAAAACCGGTTACGGAGTCGGCAGCCGCGATATTTCCGAGCAGCCCAACCTTCTGCGCGGAATTCTCGGGCGGCGGGCAGCGCCGGGCTTGGAAAAGGATCATGTCGCGGTTCTCGAAACCAATCTTGACGACAGCAGCGCTGAATGGCTCGGCGCCCTGATGGAACGCCTGTTCGAGAGCGGCGCCCTCGATGTTTCCTTTGCACCTGTTCAAATGAAAAAAAACCGCCCCGGCGTAAAGATAACGGTTATTTCCGAGCCTTGGAACGCTCAAAACCTGAGCCGGCTGATAATGCGGGAAACCAGTGCTATCGGGGTTCGCAGACACAACGCCGAACGCCTGAAACTTCATCGGGAGAATCATATCTTCGCCTCTTCCCTGGGGGAGGTTTCACTAAAACTGGTTTTCGAAGGGGAGGACATCCTGCGTATTTCGCCCGAATACGAATGCTGCCGCCGCATTGCCCGGCAAAAGGACATCCCTCTTCCCGAGGTTTATCGTATTATCAACCAGGAAGCGGAACAACGGTTCCGCCCCTCAAAAAGCTGACAGACATGCACCGTTTAATCCTTGTTTTTTCCAGCAATTTCGGCCTGGGATATTTTCCTGCAGCCCCCGGCACAATCGGCACCCTGGCCGGGATTCCGGCTTTTTACCTTCTAGCCCGGCTTCATCCCTTCGGGCGGGGGGCCGCTTTGCTGGCCCTGTTGCTTTTTTCTTTCTGGATTGCCGGGCAGGCGGGAAAAATTTACGGCGTGGTTGACGATAAGCGCATCGTTATCGACGAACTCGTCGGCTATCTGGTCGGCGTTGTCTGGCTGCCCTTTTCATGGCCTGTTGCGGTAAGCGGTTTTGTCCTCTTTCGTTTTTTCGATATTTTGAAGCCCCCGCCCGTCTCCTGGCTCGACCGCAATATAAAAAACGGCTTCGGCGTCGTTCTTGACGATGTTATGGCGGGAATATACACAGCCGCCGTTCTCTATCTTACGCTTCCAATACTGAAAAATTTTTAAAGGAGCAAATTTGAATCCCAGGATTGCGGCCCTGACCATCGGCAACGAACTGTTGGACGGCGATATCGCGGACAGCAACACCCAGCGCATGGCCCTAATTATCTCCCGGCAGGGCTTCCTTCTGAACCAAAGAATCAGTGTCGGCGATGATCCTCGAGCCATCGGTGAGGCACTGCTGTATCTTGGCAACCTGAATGACGTTGTGATCGTTTCCGGGGGTCTCGGACCCACCCGCGATGACCTGACTGCTGAAGCCGCGGCCCAAGCCTTTCAACTGCCTCTGAAAAAAAACCAGGAAGCCCTGGAGGTCGTGCGCCGCTTTTTCAAAAAGCTGGGGCGGGAAATGACCCCACGCCAGGAAAAACAGGCCATGGTTCCCGATGACGCCACGATTCTCAAAAACGACAGGGGCAGTGCTCCCGGCTTCTTCCTGCGTCATCAAAACTGCTTATTCGCTTTTATGCCCGGGGTACCTCAGGAAATGGAGTTTATGCTTCAGCATTCGGTCCTGCCTCTGCTTAACGAAAACTTCCCTGAGGCCGTTCCCTGGCACCAGAAAACCTTCAAGCTTCTGGGCCTGCCGGAGTCTAATGCCGAAAGCATATTGGATTCCCTCAACCTGTCCGACCTGTTTCAAATTGGCATTTGTGTCAAATTTCCTTTCGTCAACATCAGGCTCAGTCTCCGCGACAGAAAAGGGCCGGAATTGCTGGCTCAGGCCGGCACCAAAATACGTGCCCGCTTCGCTGAACAGCTGGTTGCGGAAGATGACGAAACCCTGGTCGGAAATGTCACCGAACTTTTGATCCGCTCCGGTCAAACCCTCTCTCTGGCGGAGTCATGCACGGGCGGCTGGATTGCCAAAATGCTCACCGACATTCCGGGGTCATCCGCTTTCCTGGAGCGGGGGGCCGTGACCTACTCCAACCGGGCAAAAATCAACTGGCTTCAGGTTTCTGAAGATATATTCAACGGCCCGGGAGCGGTCAGCGAAGAGTGCGCCCTGGCCATGGTACGGGGCATCCGCAAAGCCTCAGGGTCCGACCTGGCTTTGGCTGTCACCGGCATAGCCGGGCCGGATGGGGGAACCCCGCAGAAACCGGTTGGTACAGTTTTTATTGCCCTTGCCGACGCCCGCAAAGAAAAAGTTTTTCCGTTCCTTTTCCCGGGCGACCGGGAAAAGGTGCGATTTAGAAGCGCCTGCACGGCTCTCAACCTGTTACGCTGCCATTTTCTGAAATATCCGTAAGAAATTTCAAGCCGCCATAATTTTTCTTACAAATCCTCATGTTACACGATACAATTGGATTCAATTTTTTGACGGCTGAAAGGGCAGCAGAGTGAAGACTTTGAGAACATTTCTGGCAGTCCCCCTGGGACAAAATGTTATCAAAGCCATTGATACTATACGTTCCGAACTGGTTTCCGTTTTACCGGACGTCCGTTGGGTTTCGCCCGAAACCATGCACCTGACCATCAAGTTTTTCGGTGACATTCCCAGCCAGGACATTGACAAAATTAAGACGGCCATGCAACCGCTCCAAAAAGAACTGGAAAGTTTTGAAACAGACATCTCCGGCCTGGGTGCATTTCCTTCTCTCTCCCGACCCAGGGTTATATGGCTTGGCGTGAAAAATCAGGCAGCCTTCAAAAGGCTTCATTCAGCAGTAGAAAAAGAATTGAGCTGTATTGGCTTCGAGCAGGACGAGCGGCCTTTTTCGCCTCATCTCACTCTTGGCCGTGTCAAAAAACCGATTCCCTCGGCGGATAGATTATTGGAAAAATATAGGCATGTTTATTGCGGGAAAATGAAGGCTGACAGGCTGGTGCTGTTTGAAAGCCGCTTGAATCCCAGGGGCGCCGTTCATTTACCGCTGTTTTCCATTACCTTGGGAGATTCCCTCTCCGAGGACTTGGAAACCGACTAACCCCATTCAACTTGAGAGGTCATTTTATGGTTGACAACAACCGGGAACAAGCCATCGGCCTGGCCATTAACCAGATTGAAAAACAGTTCGGCAAAGGCAGTATTATGCGCCTCGGCGAGGACGCAGCCCTCCCCGGCGTCAATGCCATTTCCACCGGCAGTTTGAGCCTTGACATCGCTTTAGGTGTCGGCGGCGTACCGCGCGGCCGGATCATTGAGATATACGGACCTGAATCCTCGGGCAAAACCACCCTGGCCCTGCACATCGCCGCAGAAGCTCAGAAAAAAGGCGGGATTGCCGCTTTTGTCGATGCCGAGCACGCTCTGGATATTTCGTACGCCCGTAAGCTCGGGGTCAAAACCGACGATCTCCTGGTTTCTCAGCCTGATACCGGAGAACAGGCCCTTGAAATTACCGAGGTGCTGGTACGCAGCGGCGCCATTGATATCCTTGTGGTGGACTCGGTTGCAGCCCTGGTGCCCCGGGCTGAAATCGAGGGTGAAATGGGCGATGCCCATATGGGACTGCAGGCCCGTCTCATGTCCCAGGCGCTTCGTAAATTGACGGCAACTATCAGCAAATCGAACTGTTGCGTCATCTTTATTAACCAGATCAGGATGAAAATCGGCGTCATGTTCGGCAACCCGGAGACCACGACCGGAGGCAATGCGCTGAAATTCTACGCCACGGTTCGCATGGATATCCGCAAAATCGCCACCCTCAAGCAGGGCCAGGACATCATCGGCAGCCGGACGCGGGTCAAGGTGGTGAAAAACAAGGTCGCTCCCCCGTTCAAGGAAGCGGAATTCGACATCATGTACGGTCAGGGTATCTCCCGCGAGGGCGATATCGTCGACCTCGGGGTCGACGCCGACATCATCGAAAAGAGCGGCGCCTGGTTCTCGTACGGGGAAGAGCGCATTGGCCAGGGCCGTGAAAACGCCAAGGAATTTTTGAAACAGCATGGGGATACGGCCAAAGAAATTGAACGCCGCATCCGTGAGAAATTTGGGCTGGAAGCCCCGATACCCACCCCCGAAGAGGATTAAAACATGAAACTGTACGACATTCTTTCCACCGGCCTTCAGGCAAAAGCTTCAGATATCCATCTCAAAGCAGGCATCCCGCCTGTTTATCGCATCGATGGTGCGCTTCGGCCGCTGGGTAAAATGCCCCGCATGACCCCGGAAGCAACATTGAAAATTGCCATTGAAATCATGAATGAGGGCCAGCGGGAACATTTCGAGGAAAACCATGAACTGGACCTTGCCTACGGTGTCCCGGGTCTGGGACGTTTCCGTGTCAATGTTTTTTCCCAGCGCGGCTCGGTCTCCATGGTCATGCGCTCCATCCCTTTCGGCGTAAAAACCCTCGAAGAATTGTTTCTTCCGCCCGTACTGAAAAAAATTGCTGAAAATAATCGCGGCCTGGTTTTGGTGACCGGCGCTACCGGTACCGGTAAATCGACCTCTCTGGCGGCTATGATTGACTACGTCAACAGCAACCGCACCTCTCACATTGTCACCATTGAAGATCCCATTGAATTTCTTCACCGCGACAAAAAAAGCATCATCAACCAACGTGAAATCGGTTATGACACCAATAACTTCAACGTCGCCTTGAAAAGCGCCCTGCGCCAGGACCCCGATGTCATCCTGGTCGGTGAAATGAGGGACTCTGAAACCATTGAAACAGCTCTGACTGCGGCCGAAACCGGCCATCTCGTCTTTTCAACTTTGCATACGGTAGACGCCACCGAAACTGTCAACCGTATTGTTTCTGTTTTCCCACCTTACCATCAGCGCCAGGTCCGCCTGCAGCTCTCCAGCGTCATCAAAGGAATTGTTTCCCAACGCCTGGTCCCCCGAGCCGACGGCCAGGGCCGTGTACCTGCGGTCGAGGTCATGGTCGGCACCGCACGCACCAAAGAACTCATCGACAATAAGGACAAAACCAAAGAGATTCGCGACGCCATCCAACAGGGTTATGTCTCTTACGGCATGCAGACATTTGACCAATCCCTCCTGAGTCTGCTAAAAAAGGAACTGATCACTCTGGAGGAAGCGCTGCGACAGGCTACCAATCCTGAAGATCTCAAACTTAAAATGTCCGGTATTTCTTCAGGTTCAGACACCAGTTGGGACGATTTTGACAAAAGCCGTGACGAGGAAGAAAACCCGCAGGAAGACTTCGGCAGCTGAGCCCCCCAAGGCCCTGCAAAAAGCGCTGGCCCTGTTGACTTACAGGGACCATAGCGAGGCTGAGCTCACAAAAAAACTGAGCCGTTCTGGTTTTTCCCCCGACGCTGTTGCCGGCGCTCTGAAGCATTGCCGGGAATATGGCTACCTTGATGATTTCAGATTCGCCCGACAACGGGCACATGCTCTCATTACCCAGGGCCGTGCCGTCGGGCCTAAACTGATGGAGGATCTCCGCAAACGCGGCATCGAAGAGGAGACAGCCCGTCGTGCTATTCACGAGGCCTCCGAAGATGTCAATGAGGATGACCTCCTCACCATTATTTTCGAAAAGCGCTTTGCTGCTTTCAACTTTCAAAAAGCCCGTGACAATGAAAAAAGGCGGGTGATAAACTATTTAATGCGCCGTGGTTTCTCTTTACCCACGGTTTTGAAGTTTTTAAGGAAGAAAGGTCAAGATCACTACCATGATGACGGGCAATGAAATTCGTAAACGTTTTTTGGAATATTTTGAAAATAAACACCACACGGTCGTCAAATCCTCTCCGCTGATTCCCCACAGCGACCCCACCCTCCTTTTCATCAACGCGGGTATGAATCAATTCAAGGATGTTTTTCTTGGGCGGGAAAAACGCGACTATGTGCGGGCGGCCAGCTCACAGAAATGTGTCCGCGCCGGTGGCAAACATAACGATCTGGAAAACGTCGGGCACACGGCCAGACACCATACCTTTTTTGAAATGCTCGGCAACTTTTCCTTTGGCGATTACTTTAAAACCGAGGCCATCCGTTTTGCCTGGGAGTTTCTGACCCAGGAAATGAAACTGCCTCAGGAAAAACTCTGGGCCACGGTCTTCCGCGAAGACGACGAAGCTTACGACATCTGGAAAAATGACATCAAGGTCCCGGTTGAGCGGATTGTCCGCATGGGCGAAAAGGACAACTTCTGGTCCATGGGCGACACCGGCCCCTGCGGCCCCTGCTCGGAAATTCTCATCGACCAGGGCGAGGAGATGTCCTGCGGCGACAACTGCGGTATCGGCAAATGTGACTGCGACCGGTACCTGGAACTCTGGAACCTGGTTTTCATGCAGTTCAACCGCGATGACAGCGGCGACATGGCCCCTCTCCCCAAACCCTCCATCGACACCGGCATGGGTCTTGAGCGCATATCAGCCGTGGTTCAGGGCGTTCAAAGCAATTACGACTGCGACCTTCTGCGCGGCATTATCGCTACCATCGAAAAACTTTCCGGCAAAACCTACGGCAGCAACGAAGAAGACAGCGTTTCCATGCGGGTCATCGCTGACCATAGCCGCGCCGTGGCCTTTCTCATCAGCGACGGCATCCTGCCCAGCAACGAAGGCCGGGGCTACGTACTGCGCCGCATCATGCGCCGGGCGGCCCGGCACGCCAAGATGCTCGGCTTCAACGAACCGGTGCTCCACAAAACCTGCCTTGCGGTCATGGATGCCATGAGCGAGGCCTATCCGGAACTGGTAAAAAGAAAAAGCTACGTCGGCAAGGTCGTGCTTAATGAAGAAGAAAGATTTCTCCAAACCCTCGACAACGGCCTCCACCTTCTCACCGAGGAGATTGCCAAGCTGGAAAATAGTCAAAACCAGGTGTTTTCCGGTGCTGTCGCTTTCCGCCTCTATGACACCTTCGGCTTTCCCCTTGACCTGACCGAGGATATTATCGCCGCCAAAGGGCTTTCCGTTGACAACGAAGAATTTGCGAAGTGTATGGAAGCCCAGCGCGAAAAAGCCCGCGAACATTGGAAAGGTTCCGGAGAGGAGGCGGTGGAAGGCATCTACAAAGAATTAGTCCGCGAAGGACTGTTTTCGGGCTTCTGCGGTTATCAGACCGTTGCCGAAAACGCAAAAGTCCTGGCCCTCGTCAAGGAGGGAAAACCGGTCGAAACTGCCCGCGAAGGCGATACTGTCGACATCATAGTGGACAACACCCCGTTTTATGGCGAATCCGGTGGCCAGGTCGGCGACCGGGGCGAAATCAGGACCGCTACGGCACACTTTCAGGTCATGGACACCAAGAAACCGGTCCCCGAGCTGACCGTACACAAAGGGAAGGTTGTTTCCGGGGATATCAAAAAAGGGGACAAGGCTTCTCTCAGCGTTGACCAGGAAGCCCGCCAGGCTACAGCTCTCAATCATACTGCTACCCACATTCTCCAAGCCGCTCTGGTCAAAATTCTTGGCGATCATATTAAACAAGCCGGTTCTCTTGTCAGTCCTGAACGTTTGCGTTTCGACTTCACTCACTTCTCACCCCTCAGCCGCGACGAAATCCGGCAGGTTGAAAAAGAGGTGAATGCCAACATTCGCGGCAACTTCACTGTCGAAACCAAAGAGATGACCACTGAGGAAGCCATCAAAGCGGGGGCAACAGCACTCTTCGGCGAAAAATACGGCGACTCTTCCCGGGTCGTCCGCATGGGTGAATTCAGCATGGAACTCTGCGGCGGCACTCATGCCGAATCATCCGGCAACATCGGCTTTTTCAAAATCCTCCACGAGACCGGCATCGCAGCCGGGGTCCGCCGTATCGAAGCGGCAACCGGCGCCCGCGCTCTGGAAACCATCCAGGAGCAAGAGGCCCTGCTGGAAAGAACCGCCGGCCTGCTGAAGAGCGATCCATCAAACCTGGAGACCCGTGTCCAGAAACTCCTGGAACGCCAGAAGGAACTGGAGCGGGAGGTGGAAAAACTGAATGAAAAGATGGCGGCCAACCAGGCCGGCGATCTCATGGACAATGTCCGCACCGTAGAGGGAATCAACCTGCTGGCCGTTAAAGTCCCCGGTGAGCAGGCCAAAACCCTGCGTGACATGGGCGACCAGCTTCGGGACAAGCTGAAATCGGGAGTTGTGGTCCTGGGTTGTGAAAACAACGGCAAGGTCAATCTCCTCGTCAGCGTCACCAAGGATCTGGCCGGCAAAGTCCACGCCGGGCAACTGATCAAAACCCTGGCTGAGCAGGTAGGAGGCAAGGGCGGCGGTCGTCCCGACTTTGCCCAGGCCGGTGGCAGCAAACCTGAAAAGCTGGACGCTACCCTGGAGAAGACCGAAGAGTTTTTGAAAAACATGGTCGGGGCATCCTGACCACTATCTAAAGCAATCCTTCAAGCAACCTTAAATACTCCAAAAAGTCCTTGGAAATTTGGATTTTTTGGAGTATTTTTTTTATTTATCCCGAATTTTACGAGGTTTTGGCGATGTTTGAAGGAACAACCATTCTTTGCGTCCGCAAAAACAATTCGGTAGCCATTGCCGGTGACGGTCAAGTCACGCTGGGCAACACCGTGATGAAACACACCGCAAAAAAAATCCGGCGCATGTCCGATAACAAGATTGTTGCCGGTTTTGCCGGTAGTACGGCGGACGCTTTTACTCTCTTTGATAAATTTGATGCCAAGCTTCAGGAGTTTCAGGGCAACCTGGTCAGAGCGGCAGTTGCCCTCGCCAAGGATTGGCGCACCGACCGCATTCTCCGCCGCCTGGAGGCTCTGCTGATCGTAGCAAACAGCGATACGACCCTGGTTCTTTCCGGTGCCGGGGATGTTATTGAGCCGGACGACGGCCTCGCCGCCATCGGTTCGGGCGGTTCCTACGCCCTGGCCGCAGCTCGGGCCTGTTTTGATAATCCCGGTCTTGATGCCCGGCAGGTCGCTGAAAAAGCCCTGAACATCGCCGCTGACATCTGTATCTACACCAACCATGAAATCACTGTCGAGACACTACCGTGAATAATTTTACTCCCCGCGAAATCGTTTCTGAACTGGACTGTTTTATTGTCGGCCAGAACGCCGCCAAAAGAGCCGTCGCAATTGCCTTGCGCAACCGCTGGCGCCGTCAGCAGGTTGCCCCCGAACTGCGCGACGAGATTGCACCCAAAAATATCATCATGATCGGCCCCACCGGCGTTGGTAAAACCGAGATTGCCCGGCGTCTCGCCAAGCTCGCCCAGGCGCCGTTCGTCAAAGTCGAGGCCAGCAAATTCACTGAAGTCGGCTATGTCGGCCGCGATGTCGAAAGCATGGTGCGCGATCTTCTCGAACTGGCCATTATTCTGGTCAAAGAGGAAGAAGCGAAAAAGGTCCGCATCAAGGCGGAAGACCTGGCGGAAGAACGTCTTCTCGATCTGCTTCTGCCCGGCGAGACCACAAATCCCGACCCGGAAAAGCAGGAGAGCCGCGAACACACCCGCGAGAAATTGAAAAAGCTTCTGCGCATGGGTTCTCTGGACGACCGCATGGTGGAAATTGAGTCGCAGGTCTCAAAAATGCCGGTCATGGAGATTTTTACCCCCCAGGGGACTGAGGAGATGGACATCAACATGAAAGAGATGTTCGGCGGCCTCTTCCCCAAAAAAACCAAACGCCGGCGCATGAAGGTTTCGGAAGCCCGCGAGATACTGATTGATATGGAAGCCGAAAAGCTGGTCGACATGGACAAGGTCACGACCCTTGCCAAAGAGCGCACCGAACAGACCGGCATCGTCTTTATCGACGAGATCGACAAAATAGCCAGCCGCGAGGGCGGACACGGCCCGGAAGTCTCCCGAGAGGGCGTCCAGCGCGACATCCTGCCCATCGTCGAGGGATGTACAATCAATACCAAGCATGGCCCGGTGAAAACCGACCACATTCTGTTTATCGCTTCCGGCGCTTTCCACGTCGCCAAGCCTTCGGACCTGATCCCCGAACTGCAGGGACGCTTCCCCATTCGGGTTGAGTTGGAAAAGTTGACGGAGGAGGATTTTGTGCGCATTCTCCAAGAACCGCAGAACGCGCTTCTTCGTCAGTACAAGGCTTTGCTGGATACCGAGAATATCAACCTCAACTTCCGCGAGGATGCGGTCCTGGAAATCGCCAGGGTCGCTGCGGTGGTCAACAACCGCACAGAAAACATCGGCGCCCGGCGGCTGCACACGATTATGGAAAAACTGCTCGACGAAATTTCTTTCAACGCCCCGGAACTTCAGGAAAAAAATGTGGAAATCGACGCGGCATACGTGCGCGACCGCCTCGAGGACATTTCCACCAATGAAGATCTGGCCAACTATATTCTTTGAAATGACTGCTATGGAAAAGCTAATCGAACGGGCCGAAGTCCTCATGGAGGCCCTTCCCTATATTAAACATTTTTTCGGCCGGACCATTGTCATCAAGTACGGTGGCAACGCCATGGTCGAGAAGACCCTCAAGGAAAATTTTGCCAAGGATATCATCCTCCTCAAGTACATCGGCATGAATCCCGTGATCGTTCACGGCGGTGGCCCCCAGATCGGCGAAGTGCTTAAAAGCATGGGTAAGGAACCGCGCTTCGTACAAGGCATCCGGGTCACCGATCAGGAGACTATGGATGTGGTGGAGATGGTTCTCGGCGGCAAGATCAACAAAGAGATCGTCGCCAACATCAACCGCTTCGGCGGCCGTGCCATCGGCCTGTCCGGCAAGGACGGCAACCTCATTCAGGGCCGCAAGCTTGCCATGAAGGCCGTCAACCCCGAGACCCTGACCTCGGAAATCATCGACATCGGCCTGGCGGGTGAGGTGGAAAAGATTGACCCCGAGATCGTCTCCCTCATCGACAGGGGCAACTTTATCCCGGTCATCGCGCCGGTTGGCTGCGGACCCAACGGCGAAACGTTCAACATCAACGCCGACCTGGTGGCCGGCGAGGTGGCGGCGGCCCTCAAGGCCGAAAAACTGATTTTACTCACTGACGTGGCCGGCGTGAAAGACCTCCAGGGGGAGCTCATTCCCAAACTCAGGACCCGGGAGATCAACAGCCTGCTCCAGGACGGCACTATCTCGGGCGGCATGATTCCCAAGATCAACGCCTGCCTCAAGGCTTTGGAAAAAGGTGTTTCCAAAGCTCACATTATCGACGGCCGCATCCTGCACGCATGCCTGCTGGAAATTTTCACTGACAAAGGTATCGGCACGGAAATTACCAGGGGAGAAACCTCATGACCCAATCCCAGGAATGGATAACCAGAGCAGATAAGGTCATTTTCAAAAACTACGGCCGTTACCCAATCGTTCCCGCAAAAGGACAGGGATGCCGCCTTTGGGATGCGGACGGGACAGCCTATCTCGATTTTCTGGCCGGCGTGGCGGTCAATAACCTTGGCCATTGTCACCCCAGGGTTGTCGCTGCCCTTCAGGAACAGGCCGCGCAGCTGATTCACTGTTCCAACTTCTACCACATACCCAAACAGATTGAACTGGCGGAGTTGCTGTGTGAAAACTCTTTCGGTGACCGCGTCTTTTTCTGCAATTCGGGAGCGGAAGCTAACGAAGCGGCGATAAAACTGGTGCGCAAATTCAGTCGCGACAGCTACGGTGAAGACCATTTTGAGATCATTACGGCCCTGGCATCCTTCCACGGCCGCACCATCGGCACCATAAGCGCCACCGGCCAGGACAAGGTTCGGGCCGGCTTCAACCCTATCGTTCCTGGTTTCAAGTACGTCCCCTTCGGGGATATCGCAGCGCTCAAAAACGCCATCAGCCCCAACACCTGCGCCGTCATGCTCGAACCGGTCCAGGGCGAAGGGGGTATCAATATCCCTCCAGCCGGTTATTTCCAGGAGGTGCGAAAGGTCTGCGACGAACGCAACCTGCTGTTGATCCTCGACGAGGTCCAGTCCGGATGCGGCAGAACCGGGAAACTCTTCGCCTATGAATACGAAGGCATGAGTCCCGACATCATGACCCTGGCCAAAGCCCTGGCCGGCGGTCCGCCCATAGGCGCCATGGTCGCCACCGACAGGGTCGCCGAAACCTTCGTGCCGGGAAGCCACGGTTCGACCTTCGGCGGCAACCCCCTGATGTGTGCCGCTGCTGTAGCCACCATCAGGACCCTTCTGGAAGAAGGGGTGCTGGAGAACTGTTGCCGGATGGGAGAATACTTGTGCAGCCGCCTGGAAGCTTTGCGGGAAAAATATCCCTTTATCCGGGGGATTCGCGGACGCGGTTTGTTCATCGGCATGGAACTCGACATCCCGGGCGGGGAGATCGTCAATCAGGCGATGGGAAAAGGTCTGCTGATCAATTGCACAGCCGGCAAGGTATTGCGTTTCGTACCTCCCCTCATCGTTACCCGTGAGGAAATCGACGAAGCCATCGATATTCTCGATTTAATTTTAAAAGAGCAGTGAGAAACGGTTTCCTTTCCCTCTGCTCAGAACCAAACCGTTTAGGAGTCATTGGCATTGAAAAAAGATTTTTTAGCTATCTCGGACTGGACGCGTGAAGAACTTGAAGAGATATTCGCGCTGGCTGCCGATTTGAAGAATAAGCAGAAAAGCGGAGAACCTCATCACCTTTTAAGCGGCAAAACCCTGGGCATGATTTTCGAGAAAAGCTCGACCAGGACCCGTGTCTCTTTCGAGGTCGGCATGTTTCAGCTGGGAGGCTCGGCCCTCTTTCTCAGCTCCGGCAATACCCAGCTGGGCCGGGGAGAACCCATTAAAGATACCGCCCGGGTTCTTTCCCGCTACGTCGACGGCATCATGATCCGCACCTTCGCTCAGCAGAACATCGACGACATGGCCCAATGGGCCGGGGTCCCGGTCATCAACGGCCTCTCCGACCTCCTCCACCCCTGCCAGATCATGGCCGATCTCTTAACCGTCATCGAAAACCGCCCCTCCTTTACCGATCTGACCTACTGCTGGATCGGTGACGGCAACAACATGGCCAACAGCTGGATCAACGCGGCCAGAGTATTTGGCTTCGAGCTGAGACTGGCAACGCCCAAAGGCTACCAGCCTGATCCGATAATCCTGGAGCGGGCCATGGCCGATGGTGCCCGTATTTTTCTGACCGACGATCCCTTTGAAGCCGCAGACAAGGCCCATGTTCTGAATACTGACGTTTGGGCCAGCATGGGGCAGGAAGAAGAGCAAAAGAAGCGGGAAAAAGCTTTTCAGAACTTCCAGATTAACCGGGAGATTCTTCAGGTGGCAGACCCCGATTGCATCGTACTCCATTGCCTGCCGGCGCATCGCGGCGAGGAAATCACTGACGAGGTAATCGAGGGGCCCCGCTCCAAGGTTTTTGACGAGGCCGAAAACCGCCTTCATGTTCAGAAAGCGATCATGGTCACCCTCATGCGTTGAACGGACTACGCCGCATGCTGATTACCTGCCCCAGTTGTGGGTTTTCCAAAGAAATGTCCGCTGAACTGGTCCCCCTTTATAATGCATGGGTCACCTGTCCGCAGTGCCATCATCGTTTTTATCTCTGCTCCACGGACGCGACCACAAACGGGGGCAATGACGAGGGCAATGACGAACCCGTTCTGCAGCCTGCAGCCGAGGTGCCAGGCAGCCAGGAAGAACCGCCAAAAGCAGGTTTCTGGATACGGGTGGTGGCGACGTTGGTCGACTCGTTGCTGGTCAGCCTTGTTCAACTTGTTTTAGCGTACCTCCTGGTCTTTGTGCTCGGACTGGCAGACCACGCCACCAACGGTGACACCAAGGAACTGGTAGCCGGTCTGGCCTGGTTCTTCAGCACTCTGATCGGTATCGTATATTATGTTTTTTTTACCGGTTATTGCGGCCAGACGCCCGGGAAAATGGCACTGCGAGTGAAGGTTATCCGCACCAACGGCGAAGAGATCGGTTTCGGCAGAGCCATCCTGCGGGAAGTGCTCGGCAAGTTCATCTCCAGCATCGTTTTATGCCTGGGCTACATCTGGGTGGCCTTCGATGCGCAAAAACAGGGCTGGCACGATAAAATAGCCGGCACCTATGTCATTAAACTGCTTTAAACAGGCTATTGTTTTCACACCTCGTGACGATTCTTCACCACCACTCCGCCACGGGGCCTTTATTTTCCATAAACTGGTTGGAAACCAACTTCATCATCGGCAAGGAGCTGATCATGGCGAAAAAATTCTCCGTTGACAAAGTCGTACTCGCCTATTCGGGCGGGCTGGATACTTCCATCATTCTCAAATGGCTCATCGAGGAATATGACTGCGAAGTCATCGCCTTTGCCGCCGACCTGGGCCAGGGGGAAGAGCTTGATCATCTTCCCGAAAAGGCAAAAAAAACCGGTGCCTCCAAGTGCTTTGTCGAGGACCTGCGGGAAGAATTCGTGCGCGATTTCGTCTTCCCCATGTTTCGGGCCAACGCCATTTACGAAGGACGCTACTTTCTCGGCACCTCCATCGCCCGCCCCCTGATCTCCAAAAAACAGATGGAGATCGCCGCGGCGGAAGGGGCCGATGCCGTCTCCCACGGCGCCACGGGCAAGGGCAACGATCAGGTCCGTTTCGAGCTCGGCTATTATCATTTTAATCCGGCCATCAAGATTATCTCTCCCTGGCGGGAATGGGACCTCAACAGCCGTGAAGCCCTGATCCAATACGCCAAAAGTCATGACATCGAGGTGCCGGTCAGCAAGAAACGCCCGTGGAGCAGCGACCGCAATCTTCTCCACATCTCGTTTGAGGGGGGCATCCTGGAGGACCCCTGGGCTGAAGCGCCGGAAGAGATGTACGTGCTCTCTCAGGCTCCGGAAAAAGCCCCGGATACGCCCGAATACCTGGAGATTGAGTTCCAGCAGGGCAACGCCGTTGCTATCAACGGCGAGAAACTCTCTCCTGCCCAGCTTCTGGCGAGACTCAATGAGATGGGCGGCAAGCACGGCATCGGCAGGGTCGATCTCATGGAAAACCGCTTCGTCGGCATGAAAAGCCGCGGCGTTTACGAAACCCCTGGAGGGACCATACTCGAAGAAGCCCACCGTGGTATCGAGTCGATTACCATGGATCGCGAGGTCATGCACCTGCGGGATTCCCTGATCCCCAAATATTCGGAAATCATTTATAACGGTTTCTGGTTTGCGCCCGAACGTCTCGCCCTGCAGGCGCTTTTCGACCAGACCCAGACCACGGTAAACGGCATGGCCCGGGTCAAACTCTACAAAGGCCATTGCCGGGTGGTGGGACGTCAATCGGCTACCGATTCCCTGTTCGATCCCGAATATGCCACCTTTGAGGCGGATGAGGTCTACAACCAGGCCGATGCCGAAGGCTTCATCAAGCTTAATGCTTTACGCCTGCGCATTCAGAGCATGATGGCCGCAAAGAAAAAATGAATCCTCAAGTTATCAAGTGTATTTTAAGGGTTTGAGGGGTTCTCTCCCCCTTGCTCCGCAGCCGAAGCGGAAGAGATGTTTTGAGAAAAAGACGGGCAGTTGAGCGGTTTTTGCGAATTCTGACCGTCCTCAAAACATCTCTGGAGCGCAGGGTACCCGAAGGGCAAGGTGCCGGGGTGTCCTTTTTCTGCTTACTCTTTTTGGACAAGCAAAAAGAGTAAGGCGTCGTCCGGGGACGCAACCCCGGTCCTCCAACATGCAAAAAAAGCATAAAACGAGGTATTTACCGACACTTTCTTAATTGGAAATTGGGAAATAACGAATAACGAGGAAACACATGACAGAAAAACCCTGGCAAGGACGCTTCAGCCAGCCGACCGATAAATTCGTCGAGGAATTCACCGCCTCCATTGCCTTTGACCAACGCCTTTACAACTATGACATCCAGGGGTCAATGGCCCACGCCCGGATGCTGGCGAAACAGGGCATCATTTCGGAGGAAGATGCCGAACAAATCACAAGCGGCCTCCAGGACATCCTCGAGGAGATCGATAACGGCAGCTTCGAGTTCTCCGTGGCGCTGGAAGATATCCACATGAACATCGAAGCGCGCCTGATTGAGCGCATCGGCCCGGTGGGAGGCAAGCTGCATACAGCCCGTTCGCGCAACGACCAGGTGGCCCTCGACATCCGTCTCTACCTGCGGGATGAGATCCGCACCCTCCTCGGCCAGCTGCAACGCCTGGGTCAGGCCCTGGTCGAGCAGGCCGAAGCCCACCTCGACGTGATCATGCCCGGCTACACCCACCTGCAGACAGCCCAGCCCATCCTCTTTGCCCATCATTTGCTGGCCTATTTCGAGATGTTCCGGCGTGACCGCGCACGCTTGGAAGACTGCCTGAAAAGGGTCGACGTCCTCCCTCTCGGGGCAGGTGCTTTGGCCGGAACAACCTTTCCCATCGACCGTGAATTTGTCGCCCGGCAACTCGGCTTTGCCGAAGTCAGCCGCAACAGCCTCGACAGCGTTTCCGACCGCGACTTCGCCATAGAGTTCATCAACGCCTGCTCTGTGCTCATGATGCATCTGTCGCGCTTCTCCGAAGAGATCATCCTCTGGTCGAGCGCCGATTTCAGCTTCGTCGAACTGAGCGATTCCTTCTGCACCGGCAGCTCCATCATGCCGCAGAAAAAAAACCCCGATGTCCCGGAACTGATCCGGGGCAAAACCGGCCGCATCTATGGCAACCTCATTAATCTTTTGACCCTCATGAAATCTCTCCCGTTGGCTTACAACAAGGATATGCAGGAGGACAAGGAGCCTCTGTTCGACACCATCGACAACGTCAAAGGCTGCCTCAAGATATTTGCCGATATGATCGCCGGTATGAAAATCCGCCCGGAAAGGATGCGCCAAGCCGCGGCCAGAGGCTTTTCCACAGCCACAGACATTGCCGACTACCTGGTCCGCAAGGGTATCCCCTTCCGCGACGCCCACGAAGTGGTCGGCAAAGCGGTCCGCTACTGCATTGAAAACGCAAAAGACCTCCCCGAACTGTCCCAGGAAGAATACAGCAGCTTTTCGCCGGATATTGAGGGCGACATCTACGATTATGTAACCCTGGAAGCTTCGGTCGACGCCCGGTCCGCAACCGGAGGAACGGCGACTTCCGCCGTTAAAAAGGAAATTGAACGCGCCCGCCAGGAGCTTCTGCAATGGAATTGAGTTTTGTCAATAAAAAAGGGCTTTCGCTAGGGCTCCTCATGCTGATGTTGCTCTCTTTGGCCGCCTGCGGAGTAAAAGGGCCGGTTAAACCTCCGCGCGCCCATCTGCCCGAAGCTCCCGGGGACCTGGCCCTGGCACAGACAGATTCGTATTTTCTTATTTCCTGGACCATTCCAAAAACCAACGAAGACGGTTCCCCGCTTGAGGATCTGCAAGGTTTTGACATCTACAAAACCGGCTATGATCCCAACTCCGGCTGCCCCGGCTGCAACGAATCCCAGGAAGTTTTCCGACATCTCGATCTCGAATACCTGCGGCAAGCCTCCCGAAAAGGAGAAATAATTTTCTTCCGGGATTTCGACCTGGAACCCGACTTTGGTTATCGCTACAAGGTCGTCCCTTTCAACCGCAAAGGCCAGTTGGGTAATAGTGCAACCAGCCAGAGAGCGTTTCTGATAGCGCCACCACCCCCGGAAAATCTCCAAATTGGCATAGGGGATGACACCAGCACTCTGACCTGGTCTGTCAGAACGACGGAAAAGCCAGAGGCCGGCTTCCTCGGCTATAACATCTACCGTCAGGAAGGCGACGCTCCAATCCCTCTCAACCCCGTCAATGAAGACTACTGGGCCGATAACAGCTATACCGACCGGGCGCTTGAGAAAGGCAAGGCCTACATTTACACCTTACGATCCGTATGGCGCCTTCAAGGTCTGATTGTTGAAAGTGCTGATTCAAATCCAGTTTCAACCGTGCTCCCGAAAATTGATTAGCCCGCTAATGCATGTGGCTTTGTTGAAGAATCAACAGCAAACGGGAAGGACTTCATAAACAATCCGGGCTATGCCCCCCCTGAAAAATATGTTATTTTTTGAAAAATTGGGGGGAAATCGTTTTTTCAAATCAGCTTAAATCCCCTTAGCCACTATCAAATGAAGGTTTGCTATGAATCATTTTCAGTATGTCGATAACGATCTGTTCTGCGAAAAAGTGGCGGTCAAGGACATCGCCTCCCAAGTTGGAACCCCCTTTTACCTTTATTCCCACGCCACCCTGACACGTCATATCCGCGGCTTTCAGGAGTCTTTTGCGTCGGTGCCCCACCTGGTCTGTTTTTCGGTTAAAGCCAACAGTAATCTGGCCGTCCTGAAAATTTTCATCAACAACGGCGCGGGCCTCGACATCGTTTCGGGAGGCGAACTCTACCGTGGCCTCAAGGCAGGCTGCAGTGCTGACAAAATTGTCTACTCAGGGGTCGGCAAAAGCGCCCGGGAAATTCGGGAAGCTCTGGAAGCGGGCATTCTCATGTTCAATGTCGAATCTCCCCAGGAACTTGAGCAGATCAATGCCATCGCCGGGGAAATGGGGAAAAAGGCCCCTGTCGCCATCCGCGTCAATCCCGATGTCGACCCCCAGACTCATCCCTATATTTCCACGGGTATGAAAAAAGCCAAGTTCGGCATCAATATTCAGGAAGCGGTGCAGGAATACCGCAAAGCGGCCACACTGCCCAATATTGAAGTCATCGGCGTAGATTGCCATATCGGCAGCCAACTGACCAAATTATCACCCTTCGTAGATGCCATTGAAAAAATCCGCCTTCTCGTGGCGACCCTTCAGGAAGAGGGTTTCGCCATCCGCTACCTCGACCTCGGCGGCGGGTTGGGCATCACCTATGAGGACGAAACCCCACCCGATTTCGATGGCTACGCCCAAGCCATTATCAACGCAACCAAGGGCTTGAATCTGACTCTGGTCTTCGAACCGGGCCGGGTTCTGACTGGCAACGCCGGCATTCTGGTCTGCAAGGTCCTTTACACCAAAAAGGGGGAAGTCAAAAACTTCGTCATCAGCGACGGCGCCATGAACGATCTCGCCCGTCCGGCCCTCTACGGTGCTTTTCAGGGTATCCTGCCCGTTGACCGTTCGCAACAAGACACCCTGGTGGCCGATGTCGTCGGCCCGATCTGCGAGTCGGGCGACTTCTTTGCCCGCGACCGGGAAATCGCCGCTTTCCAGCCTGGCGATCTGCTGGCGGTAACCTCGGCAGGGGCTTACGGCTTCACCATGAGCTCCAACTATAACAGCCGCCCCCGCGTACCGGAAATCCTGGTCAAGGAAGACCAGATCCTGACCGTGCGCGAAAGGGAAAGCTACGAAAACCTGATCCAGGGAGAAAACATCCCTGACAATTTATAATTCCGGGTTGACTAAAGAACCACAACCGAGCTGAAAAAGTGTAAAAGGAGGAAAGAGATGTTCAGAGGATCCATGGTCGCCATCATCACGCCGTTTGATGGGGAAGGCCGGTTCGATGAAGAGAGGTACCGCGAGCTGATAGAATTTCAGATCGAAAACGGCACCGATGTCATCGTCCCCTGCGGCACCACCGGAGAATCCGCAACCCTCAATTATGAGGAGCACGATCAGGTCATCAGAGCCTGCATCGAGCAGGTCAACAAGCGGGTTCCGGTTTTGGCCGGCACCGGCTCCAACGCCACCCAGGAAGCCATTGATATCAGCGACCATGCCAAAAAAATGGGGGCCGACGGGGTTCTGCTGGTAGCCCCCTATTACAACAAGCCTACCCAGGAAGGCCTTTTTCAACACTATAAAAAAATCGCCGAGAGTGTCGCCATTCCTCAGGTTCTTTACAATGTGCCCGGCCGCACGGTCGTCAACATGAGTGCAGACACCACCATCCGTCTCGCTGAATTGCCGAATGTAGTGGCCGTAAAGGAGGCTTCAGGCAACCTTACCCAGATCAGTCAAATTATCGCCCAGGCGGGAGATAAAATCGATGTGGTTTCCGGGGACGATTTTCTTACTTTCCCGATTATGGCCTGCGGCGGCAAAGGGGTTATTTCCGTCACCGCCAACATCATGCCCAAGGAAGTGAAGACCATGGTTGCCGCCGTCCAGGATGGCCGCTGGGAAGACGCCCGGGCCATTCATCTCAAAATGCTGAACATCCATCAGGCCATGTTCATTGAAAGCAGTCCGACACCAGTCAAGACCGCTGCTGCCCTGATGGGCAAATGCGAGCTCCACCTCCGCCTGCCGCTGGTACCCCTGCAGCCGAAGAGTCTGGAGAAGCTCAAGACAATTATGAAACAGTACGACTTGATCTGAGACCCTGACCTGGCAACCCAATAAAATCCGTGGAGAAACTAAATGATTAAAACGGCTGTAACCGGAGCCGCCGGCCGCATGGGGGGCCGGATCATTCATATCATCAGAGAATCAGAGGCCCTTGAACTGGGCGGTGCCGTGGAGCTTTCCGGTCACCGTATCGGCGAAGATGCGGGAAGTGTTGCCGGCGCTTCTCCCCTCGGGGTGGCCATCACCGATTCTTTAGAGGAAGCTCTGGCCGACTGTTCAACCCTCATCGACTTCACCTATCCTGAAGTGACTATGGCCAATCTCGATGTCTGCGTGCGTCTCGGAAAGCGCGTGGTTATCGGCACCACCGGTCTTTCCCCCGACCAGCGGGAAAAGATCCGTCAGGCAGGAGAGAAAATCCCCGTTGTTTTCGCACCTAACATGAGTATCGGGGTCAATGTTTGTTTGCGGGTATTAAAAGACCTGACCCGTATTCTTGGCAGCGACTTCGATACTGAGATCGTAGAACTTCATCACAACAAAAAGAAGGACGCCCCTTCAGGAACGGCCATCCGCATGGGTGAAGTCATTGCCGAAGCAGCGGGAAAAAATTTTGCTGAAAGCGCTGTTTATAGCCGCCACGGCATGATCGGCGAACGCAGCTCCGGAGAGATCGGCCTGCAGACCGTGCGCGGCGGTGATATAATCGGCGAACACACGGTCTACTTTATTGCCAACGGCGAACGCATCGAGCTAACCCACCGGGCCATGACCCGCGACATGTTTGCCCGTGGCGCGGTCCGCGCCGCGGCCTGGCTGGCGGAAAAAAAACCAGGGTTCTACGATATGCAGGATGTTCTGGATTTTTGACAACGGCGCTCTAAAAAATTTATTTAGAGGGCGGACAATTTTTTCCCTTCGACACAGCCGGAACGAATGGAAGGTTTTGAGAAAAAGACGGGCAGACTGTTTGAGCGAAGCGAGTTTCTGACCGTCCATAAAACCTTCCTGGAGTGACGGGAACCCGAAGGGCAAGTCGCAGGGCGTCCTTTTCTTTGCTTCTTTCTTTTTGACGAAAAAAGAAAGAAGGCGTCGTCGGGGACGCAACCCCGAAGCCTTAGTTTGAATCGTAAAAACATCCGGAACAGTTTTTTTTATTACGCTGTTTTAACAGCCTCTTGCCAAATGATGTAATTCATCTTCTGGGGCGTTGAAAAAACGACTTCGAAATTTATTTTAACAATGAGGGAATTAAATAACATGGCACGCATTAACGACAGCTACCTGAAACTCAAGGCCGGTTACCTTTTCCCGGAAATCGGCCGCCGGGTCAAAAATTTCGCCGAAGCCAACCCCAACGCCAAAATCATCCGCCTCGGAATCGGCGACGTAACCCGCCCCCTGGCACCTGCCGTTCTGGAAGCTTTTCACCAGGCAGTCGACGATCTCGGCCGGGGAGAAAGCTTCCACGGCTACGGACCTGAACAGGGCTATGACTTTCTTATCAACGTCATTATCGACAAGGTCTACAAACCTCTTGGCGTCAGCCTGAAATCATCCGAGGTCTTTATTTCCGATGGCTCCAAGTGCGACACCGCCAACATTCTTGACATCTTCGATCTCGGCAACAAGGTGGCGCTGGGCGACCCGGTCTATCCGGTCTATAACGATACCAACGTCATGGTCGGCCGCAGTGGCGAAGCCGATGAAAAAGGCTATTACGAAGGTCTGGTTTATATGCCGTGCCTGGAAGAGAACGGCTTTCTCCCCGAATTGCCTCAGGAACAAGTCGATCTCATCTACCTCTGCTTCCCCAACAACCCCACCGGCACCGTGGCAAGCAAGGCCGAATTGAAAAAATGGGTCGATTTCGCCCTTGAAAAGAATGCTCTCATTCTTTTCGATGCGGCCTACGAAGCGTTTATTACGGAAGCGGATATCCCTCGCTCTATCTTCGAGATTCCTGGCGCGGAAAAATGCTCCATCGAATTTCGCAGTTTTTCCAAAACTTCCGGTTTCACCGGCGTGCGCTGCGCCTTGACCGTCATTCCCGACGGGGTATTCGGCACCAACAACAATGGCGAGAAAATTCAACTCAACAAGTTGTGGAACCGCCGCCAGTCGACCAAATTCAACGGCGTCTCCTATCCGGTTCAAAAAGCGGCCGCCGCCGTATATTCCGAAGAAGGCTGGAAACAGGTCAAAGAAACCATCGACTATTACATGGAAAATGCCCGCATTATCTGTGAAGGCCTAAAACAGGCAGGTCTTTCCGTCTATGGCGGGGTAAACGCCCCCTACATCTGGCTGAAAACCCCGCAGGGTCTAAGCAGTTGGGATTTCTTTGACAAGCTTCTCAATGAGTGCCATGTGGTCGGCACCCCCGGCAGCGGCTTCGGCCCCAGCGGGGAGGGTTACTTCCGGCTTTCTGCATTCGGAGACCGGGAAAACATCCAGGAAGCGGTGACGCGCATCAAAACTAAATTCACCTGACAGGAAAAGGGCGATGAGATTCATCGCCCTTTTTTTCCCTTGTCCTCTTTGTTGGGAATAACCTTGCACTCCCATTCCCGCGGATACATAAACCCATCACAAGGGCTAAATCTGACAATTTCGCCAGTATGAATCACAGGTTCCTTTAATGGATTCAACCAAACCCAGTATTCTCATCATCGACGACGAACCGGGTCTCCGCTTCATGCTGCGGAACTACCTCGAAGACAGCGGCCTTGAGGTTCTGGAGGCCGACAATGGCCTCGCGGGTCTCCAGCTGTTTCGCGAGCAGCATCCCGATATGGTGATTAGCGATCTTCGCATGCCGGAGATGGATGGACTGGAGGTGCTGTCAGCGGTAGCCACCGAAAAACCGGAAACCCCGGTTGTCGTGATTTCCGGGGCAGGCCTCATCCAGGATGTCATAGAAGCCCTGCGACGCGGGGCCTGGGATTACGTCGTCAAACCGATCAGCGATATGGGGCTTATCCTCCATGTCATCAACAAGGCCCTGGAGAGGTCCCACCTGCTGAAACTCCAAAAGGATTACCACCGCAAACTGGAACAGGATGTCCGGCAACGCACTGAAGAACTGAAAAAAAGCCGGGAATCGTACCGCGAGCAATGCGAGATCCTCAACACCCTGCTCCAAAACATTCCCATGGGCATCTACTATATGAACATGGAGGGGGTGTTTCTCAATATCAACGATCCCCTCGCCCGCATATTGGGCATAGCCAAAGAGAATCTCGTCGGCAAAAACTTCAAAAATATTCCGTCACTTGTCCCCATCGACTTTCTCTCCATCAAAGCCCCTGAAAACTCACAGGACTTTCAGGTTTTCCGCATGCAACGTCCGGAGGGTCCTGTGGACCTGGCATTGCAGAAAGTCCCCGTGCCGGGCAAAAATGGCCAGCCTCTCGGCGTCGTCGCCCTGGTCAAGGATGTCACGGAAACCCTCGCAGCCAGCAGGGAGGCAAAAAAGCGGGAGCAGCAGCTTATCCAGGCGGACAAAATGATCTCCCTCGGCATTCTGACGGCGGGTGTTGCTCACGAAATCAACAACCCCAATCATCTCATTATGCTCAGCACTCCCTTGATTGCCGAAGCCTGGCAGGGGGCCTGCCCCATTTTGGATGATTACTCCGCAGAAAACGGTGACTTCCTCCTGGGCGGCGTGCCCTACTCGGTCATGCGGGACAAGCTGCCGGACGTTGTCAAAACCATAGAGGAAGGATCCGAGCGCATCAAAGAGATTGTCCATGAAATGAAAGATTTTTCCCGCCTCGACACCGATGATGCGCAAAAACCTATCGACCTCAATAAAGTCCTGAAGGCCTCTCTCAAGCTAGTAAACAACAAATTAGTCAAATCGTGCCACAACCTGAGCGTTGAGCTTGCGGAAAATCTACCCCCCATCCTGGCCAACCACCGTCAACTGGAACAAGTGATCATCAACCTTCTTCTCAACTCAGCCGAAGCCCTCGCCGATGAGACTAAAGCCATCAATGTATCAACCTTTGTGGATACTGAAAAAAACATGGTAACCCTGAGCGTCCAGGATCAAGGGGTTGGCATCCAGGAAAATGACATGCATCATATTTTCGATCCGTTTTTCACCACCAAGCGAGAAACAGGCGGCACCGGACTTGGTTTGTCAATCAGCCAGAAAATCATCAAAAAGCATGGTGGAGAGATTCTGTTCCATTCGGCACCGGGACAGGGAACCACGGCCCTTCTTTTGCTGCCCCCAGCCTGAGCCTCATTCCAACGGAGACGGTTTGACATGAAAGCACAACCCTATCCCGAACATCCGATCCTCCTGGTTGATGACGATTTCAGAATTCTGAATACCCTGGAAATCGCCCTCTTGTCAGAAGGTTTTTCCAATATCAAGACGGTGGATGATCCGCGGGAAGCCCTCAAGTTGATTCTCCTGGAAGATTTCGACGCCGCCCTTCTCGATATCATCATGCCTGGAATGTCGGGCCAGGAGCTCCTGACAAAGATCCGGGAGCAGCGGCCCGAGCTTCCCGTTATTATGGTTTCCGGAGTGGATGACGTGGCCACAGCCGTGGCTTGCCTGCACAACGGCGCTTTCGACTATATCCTCAAACCCGCAAAAAAGGATCATCTGGCCGCGAGCCTGCGACGGGCTCTTAAAGTGAGCAACCTTAAAAAGGAAAACCTCCGGCTCGCCAACAGCCTTCTTGACAACTCCTTAAAACATCCCCTGGCGTTTTCCGAGATAAAAACCAATGACGAAAAGATGATCAATCTTTTCAGGTATTGCGAAGCAGTTGCCCCCGGCTCCGAACCCTTTCTCCTCACCGGCGAAACCGGAACCGGCAAAGAGCTTTTCGCCCGCGTCATTCACAAACTGAGTGGCCGGAAAGGGGCTTTCGTTCCTGTCAATATCGCCGGCCTCGACGAACAGGCTTTTTCCGACACCCTTTTCGGCCACCAGAAAGGAGCCTTTACGGGGGCCGACCGCTACCGGGCCGGTTTTATGGAAGCAGCTGCCGGCGGTACCATTTTTCTGGATGAGATCGGCGATCTGGAACCGGCCAGCCAGGTCAAGCTGCTGCGCGTGCTGGAGGAAAGGAAATACTATCCCCTCGGTTCGGACATTGCCAAACCCCTAGACGCACGCCTGGTCGCAGCGACCAATCAAAACCTTGAAACCCTGAGGGACACGGAGAAATTTCGCAAGGATTTTTATTTCCGCATTAAAACCCATCACATCCATATTCCGCCGTTGCGGGAGCGCAAAACCGACCTTCCGCTTCTTCTCGATAATTTCCTGCAACTGGCGGCAAAGGAATTTAATAAAAAGCCGCCCTCTTTTCCCCAGGAACTTTTAACTCTCCTCCAAACCCATGATTGGCCCGGCAATATTCGTGAGTTACGGGCTCTGGTCTACGATGCCATAGGATTTCACCAAAAGGGGATGCTGGCTTTGGAGGTCTTCGAAAAATATCTTTTCAGGGGGCAGCCTGCCCCTCCTGGTGACACTGCGCCAGGGGCAGTCCCTGCCGCCAGCAATCCTTTTGAGAAGGTTGAAAAGCTCCCCTTTCTGAAAGAGTGTACCCAAAACCTTATCGAAGAAGCCTTGCGGCGTTCCAATGGCAACCAGCGTATCGCTGCCGGCCTTCTCGGGATCACCCCTCAGGCCCTCAACAATCGTCTGCGCCGGGGGCAGAAATGAAATATCAACACAAGATGACAACAAATGTGTATTTTTTCAACAAAGGTTGCGACCCTTTGACCGGACTTTCCCCCGGAAGAACCCTCAAAAGACATTTCTGCCCTCTTTTCCTTTCTAAGTTTTTCTTTAATAAATCAGCAACTTAAATAACACATCCGGTAAAAACTCCCGGAATCCGAACTTTTTTCTCCGCCGGGCACACATCTTCCTTTATGGGTTGAACGATTTGTGTAAATTCACTCATTGAGGCTCAAAGATGAAAAGCAATCCGGCACCCTGTACTTCGACCCACGGCTCCATGCCGGCGACCAGAGTTCTGGTCGTTGATGATGAGAGCCAGGCCCGTATGCTTATGCGGGATTTTCTCGAAGACACAGGCTTTGAGGTTTTAGAAGCTGAAAACGGTCTGGAAGGCATTGCCGTAATCGAAAAAGAGGGCCCCGACGCAGTCCTGACCGACATACGAATGCCGCTCATGGATGGCTTGAAGCTTGTCGAAGCCATGAAAAAGGTTGCACCCCTTACCCCGGCGATCATTATCTCCGGGAACAGCAGCATGGACCATGTCATCCGTGCTTTGCGGCTTGGGGCATGGGATTTCATTTTGAAACCGGTCCGGGATCAGGAAATTCTCCATCACACGATATGCAAGGCCCTCGAAAGATCGGCCCATCTGGCATTCGAAAAGAATTACAAGAAAAAACTGGAAAAAGATGTCGCAGAAAAAACCTCCAAACTGCAGGATGAAGTATTCGCCAGGGAAATCGCTCAGCGCAATCTTCGATATGAAGCCTACCATGACTCACTGACCCAACTCGGCAACCGTCTGCTGTGCCTCAAAAACCTTCAGCAACTCATCACCTCCCCGGGAAGAAAATACTTTGGATTCCTGCTTTTCGACTTTAACAATTTCAAGGATATCAACGACGCCTACGGATACAGCTTCGGCGACCAACTGCTCATCAACCTTGCCAAAAGGCTGACAAATTCCCCTCAAAAGGGGGAAAACTTATACCGCATGGGGGCAGACGAATTTGCAGTTTTTGTCCAGGGGCAGAGCCTTGATGAAATCGTATTACATGCTGATATCATTGCTAAACAGGTCAGCCAGCCCTACGAAATCGGCAAGGAAAACATCAATGCCCGCTTTTCTTTCGGCATGACCCTGTTTGACCGTTACACCAATGGGCCCGAAAAACTCATCAGTGAAGCTGCCTTCGCGCACCTACAGGCCAAGAAGAACTGCAGCGAACAGATTGTCGTTTATGATGACCAACTCCATCAACAACACCTGAGGCGCCTGAGCCTGGGTAAAGAGATGCCCGAAGCCCTGGCCGGGGGTGAATTTTACCTGGTTTTCCAACCCATTGTTGATCACAACAGCGGAAAAATCTCTGGATTCGAAGGGCTGCTGCGTTGGGACAGCTCGAAATATGGGGCTGTTGCGCCCAATGAATTCATACCCATTGCCGAGGATAAGGGCTTCATCGCCGAGCTGGGGGAATGGGCGGTGGAAAATGGCTGCCGTTTCTGGGCCAGGAACGGTTTCTGTCAAAAAGGTTTGACCCTCTCCATGAACGTTTCCGGAAAACAGTTTTTTCAACAGGGTCTGGTCAGAAATTTCAAGAAGATCATGGACAGCACCGGCTTTGATCCACACTTTTTCTGCCTGGAAATTACTGAAAGTGCCCTGATGAGCAATATATGTGAAACCATCAAAAAGCTGCATCAGTTCAAAAAGCTGGGAGTCAAGATCAGCGTCGACGATTTCGGGACCGGCTATTCGTCCCTTGAATATCTCCATAAATTTCCGGTTAACGCCCTAAAAATCGACATGAGTTTCGTTCAGAAAATAGACACAGACCCCAAGACCCACGAACTCATCAAGGTTATGAGCAACATGGCTTCGGTTTTTGATTTGGAACTGGTCGCCGAGGGGGTGGAAACCACCGTTCAAAAGGAAATGCTGTGCCACATTGGATGCAATCTCCACCAGGGATTTTACTACTCCCGTCCCCTGGCTCAGGAAAATGTTTGCAACCTTGACCACAAATTTAAATGAATTACTCAATTTCATTAAAGGAGAAGACATTTATGCAGGGAAATGCTGCCAAACAACTCATGGAAGAGGTGACCCCCAGCTACGAAGACGATTACCAGAAAGGACTCTTTCTGACGTTCCGCATCGGCAACGAGGATTTCGGCCTGGAAATTCGTTATGTTACTGAAATTATAGGGATCCAGAAAATAACCGAGGTTCCCGACATGCCGGTTTTCATGCAGGGCGTGATCAACCTGCGCGGCAAAGTCATCCCGGTTATGGACATTCGCCTGCGCTTCGGCCTGCCGAGCAGGGAATATGATGAACGAACCTGCATCATTGTCGTCCAAGTTGGAAAGAAATCGGTTGGTTTGGTCGTAGATAAAGTCAACGAAGTGGCCTCCATTTCCGATGATGCCATCGAACCTCCTCCCCGAACTGAGGGGAACGGCTACATCCAGGGCATCGGCAAAAACGGCGATGAGGTCAAAATTCTCCTCGATGTGCAACGCCTCCTCTATGAGGACGGCGAAGAGGATATTCCCATGGATGAGGCCTGCTAGCTTTTCCGATTTTGGTCATATTCTCCAATACGGATCATTTTAAAAGTTTAAGATAATCAGTGATCTTCAGTTCAATTTAAGTCCAAAGGAGATTTTTAATGAAAAACCTCAACATCGGGAAAAAGATTTTTTTAGTCACCGGCGCCATCATTCTGGTATTCATGCTCAGCAGTGCCTGGCTTTACACCTCCTACCGGAACCAGGTAATTGACGGAAGAAAACAGTTGTTGGTCAAGGAAGTTGACACGGCCTGGAGCATCATTGACCACTTCAGCAGCAAAGTCGATGCAGGCATGGAAGAGACGGAAGCCCAGGCCCGTGCCAAAGAAGCGATCGGGAACCTCCGCTACGACGGCACCCAATATTTCTGGATCAACGACACCACCCCGAAAATGATCGTCCATCCTTTCAGCCCCAAACTGGTCGGCACGGATGTTTCCAATACTAAAGACCCCAATGGCACCGCTATCTTCGTTGAAATGGCCAACGTCGCCGGGAAAAGCGGGGCTGGATTTGTCCCTTACCAGTGGTCTAAACCTGAAACCAACCAGGTGGTGGACAAGCTCTCCTATGTCAAGATTCACCCCCGATGGAATTGGATTGTCGGCACCGGCCTCTATATGGACGATCTGCAGGCGGCAATCAACAAGGTTTTCTGGGCGGTCGCCTCGGTTTTCCTAACCGTTCTGATCCTGTCTGTCGGCCTGGTCTGGCTGCTGGCACGCAATATCGCCAATCCCCTGAAAGACACCGTAAAAATGATTCAGGAGATGGAAAAAGGCCGGCTCAGCACCCGCCTCAACATGCAGCGTAATGACGAAATCGGCGTCATGGCCAAAACCATGGATGCCTTTGCCGACGACCTTGAGCACAAGGTGGTGGGTAACCTCGAAAAACTGGCCCAGGGCGACCTCGACTTTAATATCGAACCCCATGACGATCAGGACAAGGTACGCGGAGCCCTGAAAAAACTTAATCAGGACCTCAACCGCGTCATGAAGGACATCCAGATTGCCGGTGAACAGATCAGCTCCGGCTCCTCACAGATATCCGACGCCAGCCAATCCCTGTCACAGGGCGCCACCGAGCAGGCAAGCTCTCTTGAAGAAATCGCCAGTTCCATGACCGAGATGGGTTCGCAGACCAAGCAGAACGCCGACAACGCCACCCAGGCCAGCCAGCTTTCCGGCCACTCCCGTGACGCTGCCGAGAAGGGTAACCAGCAGATGCAGGAGATGATCAAGGCCATGGACGAAATCAACGAATCGGGCCAGAACATCTCCAAGATCATCAAGGTAATCGACGAAATCGCTTTTCAGACCAACCTCCTGGCCTTGAACGCCGCGGTGGAAGCAGCCCGCGCCGGACAGCACGGCAAAGGCTTCGCAGTCGTGGCCGAAGAGGTGCGCAACCTGGCGGCGCGCAGTGCCAAAGCTGCACGGGAAACCGCCGATCTCATCGAAGGTTCTGTACAGAAAGCCGGAAACGGCGTGGATATCGCCCAACGCACCGGTGAAGCATTGAAAGAAATCGTCTGCGGCGTATCCAAGACTACTGACCTGGTGGCTGAAATCGCCGCCGCCTCCAACGAACAGGCCGAGGGCATCGATCAGATCAGCCAGGCCTTGAATCAGATTGAGAGCGTCGTCCAGCAGAATACAGCCAACGCCGAGGAAAGCGCAGCGGCCTCCGAAGAACTGGCCAGCCAGGCCGAACAGTTGAAGCGTCTCCTCCTGAAATTCAAGATCAAAAATGGCCAGGCCGGCACCAAAATAAACCGTCAGGTTCAACAAAAAAGTGT